>JAOAIA010000061.1 GCA_026414955.1 Candidatus Bipolaricaulota bacterium | reverse complement strand
GTGAGTGCATCCCCAAAGAGTTCATACAGCACGCCGAGTGCAGAACGTCGTGGCTCTTGGATCGCGCGCTCGCCTCCGGGAAGACGAAACGTCCGTAAATGAGCGACTCGCGTGAATGACTCTCTAGTTGCGCGCAGAAACTCCCCGCCCCAGATCGTGCCGTCCAGCCCATAGCCCGTGCCATCCCACGATACCCCCAGCACTGAGCTATCTAGTTCGTTCTCCGCCATGCACGCCAGCACATGCGCGTAGTGATGCTGCACCCCGACCGTGCGTGGCTTGCGCCCCTGCGCGTACTGGGTCGAGAGGTAGTCCGGGTGCAGATCATGGGCGATCACCGACGGCTGGGCATCGTAGAGCCGTTCAAAATCTTGAATGACTCTCTGAAACGCTCCGAACGCTTCGGCGGTCTCTAAGTCTCCGATATGTTGGCTGATAAAAACGGTGGAGCCGACAGCGAGCGCGACGGTGTTCTTCAGATGGGCGCCGACGGCCAGAACAGTTCGGCGTTCAGGGTTCCTCAGGGTGATGGGGAGGGGAGCGAAGCCGCGGGCGCGGCGCAGCACCAGCTCCTGACTCCCAACGATACGCACAATGGAGTCGTCCACGTGTCGCGCGATGGGACGGTTGTGCACGAGGAAGAGATCAGCGATCTCTTTCAGTCTTATCAGGGCTTCGTGCTCGTCGGTGCAGATCGGCTCATCCGAGAGATTCCCGCTGGTCGCGACGACAGGGAAGCCCAGCTCGGCCATGAGCAAGTGATGGAGCGGCGTGTAGGGCAGCATGATGCCCAAATAGGGGTTACGCGGGGCGACAGAGGAAGCAATCTGAACGCTCTCGCGTCGGCGCATGAGGACGATTGGGGCCTCCGGGGATGTTAAGGCTCGTTCTTCAAGGGGAGAGACTTCACAGTGGGCTTGGACCAGCTCGAGCGACGGGTACATGAGCGCGAACGGCTTCTCTTCGCGGTGCTTGCGGCGCCTGAGTTCTTGGACGGCGTCGTCGTTGCGGGCGTCGCAGATCAAGTGAAATCCTCCTAGGCCCTTGACCGCGATGATCTGGCCAACCCGAATCGCTTCAGCAGCTTGACAGAGTGCGTCATCGTGCTGCGCGAGCACCGTGCCCTTGGCGTCCCACAATTCTAAGTGCGGCCCGCACTGTGGACACGCGTTGGGTTGGGCGTGGAAGCGCCGATCTAACGGATTCTCATACTCGGCTTGGCAGTCTGGGCACATTCTGAAGATCTTCATGGTCGTGTTCGGACGGTCATAGGGCAGGGCTTCGATAATCGAGAAGCGCGGGCCGCAGTTGGTACAGTTGGTAAACGGATAGCGATAGCGCCGGTTGTTGGGATCGAAGATCTCGCGCCAACAATCGGGGCATGTCGCGATATCGGGCAAAATAAAAGCGATCTTCTGGCCGGACTCGTCGCTGTGCCGAATCTCAAAAGCCGTGTAACCGACAGGGTCGAGCCACGAAGCTTCTAAGCTCTGAAGGAACGCTCTGGGCGGCTTGTCGCGCTCCAGTCTGCGCACAAATTCTTCGAGTTGCTCTTTGGTTCCTTCGGCTTCGATGAAGACCCCCTGAGCAGAATTGAGCACCCAGCCCGTTAGTTTCAGCTCTATCGCTAACCGATAGACGAACGGGCGGAAGCCCACTCCCTGCACCGCACCGTGGATGGCAATCTTGAGCCGCGCCATCTGCTCTCTCATGGCCTCCTAAGTATATGCCTTGCATTTGTAGCCCAGCAACCTACCACCGCTGAGCTTTTTCTATATAGCAATCTATACGATCAACAGTTATAAGGGAAAATTTTGATTTTGGCTATCTTTTGATCTGACCTTGGTCATGGTCTCGTCAGGGGAGGTTCGCCTAAAATGCAAGGGCTATGAAGATCGCGATCTCCGGCAAGGGCGGCGCGGGCAAGACGACCCTGACGGCTCTGCTGGCCAAAGCGGCTGCTGCTCAGGGAAAACGAGTATTAGCCGTAGATGCCGATCCCAACCCCACCCTCGCAGCCACACTGGGGTTCTCCCAAGAGATTCAGCCCTTGATCGAGCTGAAAGAGCTGATCGAAGAGCGCGTCGGCTCTGGCTTTATGAAGCTCAACCCCAAAGTGGACGATATCCCCGACGAGTTCGCCGCCGAGAAAGACGGGATTAAGCTGATCGTCATGGGGCCGATCCGCCAAGGAGGCGGCGGCTGCGCCTGCCCACAGAATACATTCCTCAAAAGCCTTATCCAGCACCTGGTGCTAGAACGCAACGAGCTGGTGCTCTTGGACTTTGAAGCGGGGTTGGAGCCGTTGGGGCGCGCCACGGCCCAAGGCGTGGATGCCCTGCTGATCGTCGTTGAGCCAGATGGGATCAGCCTGCTGACGGCCGAGCGCATCTACAGATTAGCCCGTGAGATCGGGGTAGAGAAGATCTTCGCCGTGGCCAACAAGATAGGCGACCCCACGGAAGTTCATACGATCCAAGAGCGCTTAACATTCCCCGTAATCGGGGCTATTCCCTACAGCGAGCGCTTGCGTCGCCACGGCCCCTTAGGGCTGAGCGACCACGTGATAGAACACGAGATCAAAACGATCTTAGAGCGCAGCGAAACAGAGAGACCTCCCTCTCACACCCTTGCGTAGGGGCACGTTGCGCCGTGCTCCTACTTTGAAGGAGGGGGTAGGTCTCTCGGAAAGGGAGATCTTATGGAGCGCCTCTTCTGCGATCCGCGACGGTGTGTCGCGTGCCGCGCTTGCGAGATCGCGTGCGCCGTGGAGCACACCTCGTCGAAGGAGCTGTTTGCCGCCGTCCTCCATGGAGACCTAGGCCCACCGCGCCGCCGCGTCCAGACGCTGGGAGCGCAGCCGTATCGCGTCGCGATTGGGGGCGTAGCGCTTTCATTGGGATGCCATCACTGCGACCCGGCGCCGTGCGTAGACGCGTGTATCACCAGCGCCATGCACAAAGAGAACGGCGAGACCGTCTGCGATTTAGAGAAGTGCGTCGGCTGCTGGATGTGCGTGATGAGCTGCCCCTACGGCGCGATCACGCCCAGAGTGAAGGCCCTCAAGTGCGATCTCTGCCCCGATCGCCAAGGGAGAACGGGACGCGCTCGCTATGCGTGCGTTGAGGCTTGTCCCACCGATGCGCTCTTCGCTGGGACGTTCGAAGAGTTTGCACAAGTGCTGGCGCGACCCTTGGAACGACCTTGGGAGGTGGTGCGATGAATCGCTATGTCATGGTGGGGGCCTCCGCAGCGGGGGTCACGGCCGCGGAGACGCTGCGCCGCTACGATCCCAACTCAGAGATCGTGATGGTCTCCGATGAGCGAGTTATATATTCTCGCCCGTTGCTCTCGTACTATCTGGCGGGCAAACTGAACGAAGAGCAACTGCTCTACCGTCCGCGCGACTTCTTCGAGAGATATAAGATCAAAGCGCTCTTCACACGGGCAGTGGGACTCGACCCGGAGAAGAGCCAGGTCCATCTCCAAGATGGTTCAGCGATCACTTACGATAAGCTGCTCTTAGCGACGGGGGCGTCGCCGCGCTTCCCCGCGATTGAGGGGATAAGAGAGCGCGCGGGGGTCTTTGGGCTGCGCAAGCTCGAAGAGGATGCCAAGGCGATCTTAAGCTGGCTGCCCCAGGCCCGGCGGGCCGTCGTCTTGGGCGGGGGGTTGGTGGGCTTGAAAGCTGCGGCCGCCCTCAAAGAGCGCGGCCTGAACGTCACGGTCTTAGTAGATTCGCCCCACGCGCTCTCGCAGATGCTCGACGAAAGCTCGGCGCGCATCTTTGAAGGGCTTTTCGAGCGCAACGGCGTGCCCATCCGGACTAAGGCCAAGCCCGTCGCGCTGCTGGGGAAGAAGAACGTCGAAGGCGTTCAGCTCGCTTCGGGGGAAGTCTTTCCGTGTGATCTCGTCATCGTGGGCAAGGGCGTCGATCCCAATTTGGAGCTTCTTCAAGATACGAAGCTTCGCAAAGATTACGGGGTCTTGGTAGACGACCATCTGCGCACGAGCGTCGAGAATATTTATGCCGCGGGAGATGTCGCGCAGGTGCGCGATGTCGTGCGCGGCGAGCCGTGGATCAACGCGCTCTGGCCCTGCGCCGTCGAACAAGGGCGCATCGCGGCTCTTAATATGCTGGGCCGAGAGACGCGCTACCGCGGCTCGATGCGCATGAACTCTGTGCAGTTCTTTGGGGTTCCCGTGATTTCGGCAGGGTTAGCGGTGCTGACGCCGGGGCCGCTGGGAGGCCGTTCGGGAGAGCACGACGAGACGCTAGAGTCCAGGCCCGCGCCGGGAATCTACAGAAAGATCTTCTTGAAGGACGACACGATTGTCGGCTTTGTGCTCGTCGGTGAGGTCCCGATTGAAGCAGCAGGGCTGCTGCGAATCTTGATGGACCGAAGGGTCAACGTCGCCGATGTGAAAGAAGAGCTGTTGGAGCTGGGCCCCGATCTGGGGTATCTCTTGCCCTTGATCGCGCAGAATCGAGAGCACTTTGTCGAGCGCGAATTCCAAGAATTAGTGCAGACTGTGGGGGTGTGAGCTATGTCGAAGATCATTGCGACGGCAGCGATTCGCGGTGCCCATAAATACGTCACGGAGGCCGAGACCAAGCTCAAAGAAGCCATAGAGACGTATAAGCCCGAAAAGAGAGTGGGCTTCCCTAATACGGCCTATCACTTGCCGTTGATCTTGGCGCTCTTGGGCTTGAAAGTAGAAACGCTCAAAGACTGCCAAGAAGCGTTGGGGCACGCTAAAGATCTCTTGCCCCCTATACCCGAAGAGAGTCTCTGGCTCCCCTACCTGGGGAACGCCCTGGACGCAGGGATCGCTACGCTCATCGCCCAAGAGATCATCGAAGCGCTGAAATACTTGGACCCCAGCTACAAGCCGGAGCCGCCGTGGCTCGGCTTCACCGACGATACGATCTTGCGCACTCAAGGGATCAAGCTCGTAGATGGGCGTATGCCGGGGTTTGCCGCGTGTGTGGGGGCGCTGCCCACGAACAAAGACGCCGTCGAGCTGGCTCGCGGCCTGCAAGAGCGCAATATTCTCATCTTCATCGCGGGCGACACCAAGGGACGCTCGATGGCCGAGCAGCTCCAAGAAGAAGACATCGAGATGGGCTGGGACACGTATATCGTCCCCTACGGCAAGCACGTCGGCGCGGCCGTCTACGCGCTCAACTTTGCCGCGCGCGGCGCGATGACCTTCGGCGGGATCAAGCCCGGAAGCTTCGACGCGGCGCGCAAGATTCTGCTCTACAACAAAGAGCGCGTCTTCGCGTTCGTCTTGGCTCTGGGCGCTGATATGGAACCCCTCTCTCCCGCAGAGAAGGGGAACGGGGGAGCCGGTCAGCTCTTGACCGACGAGAAGTACGCCACGGCCGCGGGCGCCATCAATTTTGGCTTCCCGGTCATCGCCGACGTGCCTATCCCGCAAATTCTGCCCAGGGGCATCTGTACGTATGAGCACGTCGTCTCGGGGGTCTCTTTGGATAAGATCATCCACAAGGCAATTGAAGTGCGCGGGCTTAAGATTAAAGTCTCGAAGATCCCCATCCCCGTGCCCTACGGGGCGAGCTTTGAGGGCGAGCGCGTGCGCAAAGAGAATCTCTACGTCGAGTTCGGCGGCAAATACAGCACGGCGTTTGAGCTGCTGCGCGCCAGGCCGATGGACGAGGTCGAGGACGGCAAGATCGAGCTGATCGGCCCGGATATAGATCAAGCCAAAGAGGGCGAAGCCATGCCCCTCGCCGTGCTGGTGGACGTCGCCGGACGGAATTTGAAGCCCGACTTCGAGCCGGTGCTCGAGCGCCGCATCCATCACTTCATTAGCTGCATCAACGGCGTGATGCACATCGGGCAGCGCGACATCCCTTGGGTGCGCATCTCCAAAGAAGCCTATCAGAAGGGCTTTCGCTTGCGACACTACGGGGAAGTCTTGGTCGCCAAGTTCAAAGAAGATTTTGGAGCATTGGTCGACAAAGTCCAGGTGAAGATCATCACCGACCAGGCCCAAGTCGAGCAGTTGCTCAAAGAAGCGCGCGAGATCTATCGTGCTCGCGACGAGCGCGTCATGGGGATGAAGGACGAAGACGTGGACAAGTTCTATAGCTGCGTCTTGTGTCAGAGCTATGCGCCCAATCACGTCTGCATTGTGACGCCGCAGAGATTGGGCTTGTGCGGCGCCTATACGTGGCTCGACTGCGGCGCGTCCTACGAGATGGACCCGCACGGCCCCAACAAGCCGGTGCCCAAGGGCGTCTGTCTTGATCCTGTCCTAGGGGAGTGGCAAGGGGTTAATGAGTACGTCCGTGTGGCGTCCAACGGCAATCTCGAAAGGGTCTCGATGTACTCGATCATGCAAAACCCCCAGACATCGTGCGGCTGCTTTGAGTGTCTGGTCGCGGTGCTGCCGGAGTGCAACGGCGTGATGGTCGCCAGCCGGGAGTATCAAGGCGAGACACCGATTGGGATGACGTTCTCGACGATGGCCGGGGAAGTTGGCGGTGGCGTGCAGACGCCGGGCTTCTTGGGCGTGGGCAAGCTCTATCTCACGAGCGAGAAATTTATCAGCGCCGAGGGCGGCATCAAGCGACTCGTCTGGATGCCCAGTGAACTCAAAGAAGAGATCCGAGAGAGATTACAAAAGCGCTTGGAAGAGATCGGGATGCCGGAGCTCTTCGACAAGATCGCGACTGAAAAAGACGCGACGACCAGCGAAGAGCTGGTGGAGTTCTTGCAGCGCGTAGGGCACCCGGCGCTGGAGATGGAACCCATCGTGCAGTAGGGATTTGAGTATGAGTAAACTCGCAAGAGAGCAGTTACAGATCCAAGTGGATGCGCATCGCCTTGCGGATTTGCTCGCGGAGTGCTGCGTCTTCCAGAATCCCGTAAGGCTCCCGCAAGCGGTGCTTAGAGATCGTACGGATCTGGTGCGCCATGACGATCGAGTCTTGCGGCTGACCAGCTTGGCCCGCTTTCAACAACACCTCGGTCGAATAGATGCGTCGTCCCGGCTTGCGCGTAGTCAAGGGGAGCACCGTGACAATGGGCAATGCTTCGTTGATGGCTTCGTGAGAGACCACCAAAACGGGTCGTTCACCGGCCTGTTCAGCTCCTACCACAGGGTCCAGATGCGCCCGAAAGACGCGCCATTGAAATGAGGAGATCGGAGCCATGACGATTATGTTAATCAGGGATCATCTGAGCGGTCTCGCGGTCTGCGGAGCGGAAGGCTGCTGCCGTCTCTTCAAGATCGCGCAGGAAGAGCGGGTCAGTCGCCGCAGCACGGAATTCTTCGCGGAGATGCTGCCGGTGACGAGCCTGTTGCAATTTCCACGCGAGGGCTTCGGCGACAAAGGCGCTCTGCGAGGGAGCCTGCCCTTGGTCAACCAAAGCCTTGATCTCCTCTACCAACTGAGCCGGCAACGTCAAAGTGACTTTCCGTTTCTTACGAGCTGCTGTTGCCATGTTCCATTACCCCCATATCAATATTGTAATTCAAGCTCGTCGTCACGCCAAGTCTGGGACGGAGAAGGAGCTGATCACTATGGCCAAACTCACGGGGATCGAGATCTATAAGCACCTGCCCAAGACCAATTGCGGGGATTGTAACTTCCCGACGTGCATGGCGTTCGCGATGCAAGTCGCAGCGAAGAAAGTCGGGCTGGAGCAGTGCCCGCACGTCTCTGCCGAAGCCAAAGCGGCGCTCTCCGAAGCCCAAGCTCCGCCGATGCGCACGGTCACGATCGGTGCTGGAGATCGCGCCCTCAAACTTGGCGGCGAGACCGTCCTGTTCCGACACGAGGAGAAGTTCCATCATCCCACAGTGATCGCTATTCGCGTGCGGGACGATCTCTCAGAGAGCGAGCTTGCTCAGCGCATCGAGAAGATCAAGCAGTTGCAGTTCGTGCGCGTGGGGCAGCTCATCGGGGTCAACGCTATCGCTGTCGAACACACTGCTGGGGGCACAAGCAGATTCGCGCAGACAGCCAAGCTTGTAACGGAGAGATCTCCGTTGGCGCTCGTTCTGTCTAGCGCCGACCCACTGGCAC
>JAOAIA010000060.1 GCA_026414955.1 Candidatus Bipolaricaulota bacterium | reverse complement strand
AGATGTGTATAAGAGACAGACCGAGAACGTCTCTGCGAGTATCAGTGAGCAAGTGGGCACACAGCTCATGCTCACGTTCACCAACGACACGGGCGTCGAAGCCGATGGCTTGCAGATCGAATTCAAGAAGATCCCAACGCACCTTATCAGAGTTGAGCCGTTCAAGAACACGATGGCTGTGCTCAAGAGCAATGTCCTCGCGCTGACCAACGGGCGTGTCGGGCCGGGCGAAAAAGCGCGCCTGACAGTGACGGCAGATCCGTTCGGGCTTGTTGTGACGGATTTCCAATGGATTCGCCAAGGAGTTCTGATCGCGGGCAAGAGCCGCCAAGTCGAGATCGAGGAGCGTGTCGTCAACCGCGAGATCGTCTCAGTAGATCGCACTGAGAAAGAACCAGAGCCGTTGCTAGTATCCGTGCGCTTTGACCTCGTCAACGGCGCGAGCCGGCTCTTCATCACTCACGGGATGATGATCGCGGAAGGGGCGCTCTTGGCGATCAAGGACCAGATGCGCTTTGAGCAGCTCATGAGCGAGATCGCGCGGGCGAGGAACCTCAGAGAGCGCGAAAAGCTGCAAGCCGAGCTGAAGAAGCTCGAAGTCCGCGCGCCGATCAGCGGGCTGGTGCGCGAGCTGGCGTTTGACGTCGGCGAGGAGACGACCAAAGTCGAGGCGAAGCTCATGGTTGTTACTAGAGCAAGCGCGCTTCAGTAACCCCCTAGCGAGACGGAAAGACCAAGCCACGGGGCACTCCCGTGGCTTTTTTGTTATACTTAAGTTCAGGAGGCCTGATACTATGCATGAGCGCATTGTCATTGACCCAGAGATCCAACACGGGAAACCAGTTATTCGGGGGACGCGCGTGCCGGTCGCTCGCATTCTTGGGGGGTTAGCTGGTGGTATGACCCCTGAGGAGGTCATGAAAGAGTACGAGATAACAGCCGCAGATATTCAGGCTGCCTTGCAGTATGCAGTTGAGTTAATCGAACAAGAGGAGTTCCACCCGCTCCCCCACCATGCGCTTTCTCGTTGACGAAGATCTCCCTCGCTCTATAGCCCCGTTGATTAGAAGTTACGGATATGAAGCCCTCGATGTACGTGATCTGAGCTTGCGCGGCGCTAAAGATCAGCAGATCGCTGCATATGCGCGGAGCCAACAATTCGTTTTGGTCACGGGGGATTTGGATTTTGCTGACGTTCGCAACTACCCGCCAAAAGATTTTGCCGGCTTAGTGGTGTTGCGGCTCCCTAGGAACGCAACCGCTCGGTGTATCGTAAAGTTATTAGACGAATTCTTACGGCAAAGATCAGTGATCGCCCGTCTCGCCGGGAAGTTAGCCATAGTAGAACCTGGTCGCGTGCGCCTTCGCAGCTAAGTGCTCAGTTGCACCGGCCTCACAATTTCAGTATCTTAACGGGGATCGTTGCAGTCTGCTTTCCGAGAGAGGAGTCTTGAGATATGCACCAGAAGAATCAGGTGGCGTGGCTCGTCGGGGGCGCGCAAGGCAGCGGTGTTGACTCTGCCGCCAATCTCTTTGCCAAGGCCTGTGCCTTCGGCGGGCTGTACGTCTATGGCCAGCGCGAATATTACAGTAATATCATGGGCGAGCATAGCTACTATCAAGTGACGGTCAGCGACCGTCCCGTCCGTTCGACCCGCTCGTACACGGATATCTTGGTAAGCGCCGACGCCGAGACCGTCTTTCTTCATGCGCTCAACGTTCAGCCCGGCGGCGCTCTCATCTATGACCCCAAGCTCACGGAGACCTCGCTGAGCAAGGTCGCGGCGATGGAGCACCGCGCGCGCGACGATATCCAAAAATATCTTCACTCCAAGAATCTCGGTGAGACGCTGGGCGGGATGCTCCAAGACGCCCAAGCGCGCGGCGTGCGGCTCTATCCCGTTCCCTACGATGAGCTGCTTCAGAAGATGATGGGCGAGAAAGTTCCCCAGTTAGCGCAGGCCAAGCGCATGGCCAATGCAATGGCTGTCGCTGCCTCATGCGCCATCGTTGGGTATGACATAAAACTGCTAGAGCGCGCCTTGGAAGACATCTTTCACGGTAAGAAAAAAGTCATAGAGCTGAACCTGCGCGCGTGCGAGCTGGCCTATGAGTATATCTCCAAGAACTTCGCGCGCGATTTCCCCATCACGCTGGAGCCGATCACAGCGAGTGAGCCGCGCATTTATATAACGGGCAACCAAGCGACGGCACTGGGAAAGCTTGCAGCCGGCTGCACCGTGCAGACGTACTATCCCATCAGCCCGGCCACCGACGAGAGCGTCTATCTCGAAGCGCATCAACTCTTCGAGCGTCGCGCCAACGGCGCTCCTGAGCACGGCGCGATCTTGGTCGTCCAAGTCGAGGACGAGATCGCTGCTATAACAATGGCCACGGGAGCGGCGCTCGCCGGAGCACGAGCAGCGACGAGCACTTCTGGGCCGGGCTTTTCGCTCATGGTCGAAGCGTTAGGGTGGGCCGGGATCAACGAAGTCCCAGTAGTAGTGACGCTCTATCAGCGGGGCAGCCCCAGCACGGGCTTGCCCACGCGTCACGAGCAGGGGGATCTGAGATTCGTCTTGCACGCCGGCCACGGCGAGTTCCCCAGGATCGTCATCGCTTCAGGGGACTTAGAAGAGTGCTTCTATGACGAGATCAGGGCTTTTAACTACGCCGAAAAGTATCAGCTTCCCGTCATTCACTTGCTAGATAAATCGCTAGCGAGCAGCAGCCAGACGTGTGCCGTCTTTGATTCGCTGCGCGGGCGCATTGACCGGGGAGTACTCATCGAGGGCGCTGCCAGCGACGGCTACAAACGCTTCGCGTATACAGAGACGGGCATCTCCCCGCGGACAGTGCTGGGCACGCCCGGAGGAGTCTTCTGGAACACCGGCGACGAGCACGACGAGTTGGGGCACATCACTGAAGATCCAATCGAGCGCATCCAGATGATGGACAAGCGCGCCAAGAAGCTCGAAGTCGCTGCTCAGGAGATCCCCCTCTCAGAAAAGATAAATATCTTTGGCGATCCCGATTCAGAATTAGTCTTGTTAAGCTGGGGCTCGCCCAAGGGCGCGATTCTCGACGCTCTCGAAGCGCTGTGGGCAGAGAAGCGCTCAGTGTGTTTTGTGCAGTGTCGGCTCCTCTGTCCCTTGCCCAGCGACGATCTCAAAAAGCTCTTGGAGAGAGCGCAACGTCGCGCGTGCATCGAGAACAATTACTCGGGGCAGTTTGCTGGTCTGGTGCGCGAGTCTACCGGGATTGCCATGGAGCATCTGATCGTGAAGTTCAACGGGCGTCCGATCACCATGGACGAAGTCTATCAGTCGGTGAAAGAGATTCTGTTGGGCCAGGCCCCGCGAAGGATGGTGTTGACGCATGGTGCGTAAAGCTCAAGACTACAAGACCCCGGTGCATAACAACTGGTGCCCGGGGTGTGTGTTGCCGGGTTCGCTCATCCACACCAATCCCGACGTCAAACCCATCGAGGCCATCAAAGAGGGGGATCGCGTGCTGGGGTGGGATGGGCGCTACCATCGCGTGACGGAGGTCTTCAGCCACCGGCATCAAGGTCTGATGTACAGAATCCGAGCCAAGCGCCTAGGAGAGACGGTCTTGACGCCAGAGCACCCCGTCTTGATCGCCAAGCGCCACCATCCCAAACGCCACAACGATCGCTTTGATCTGACGTGGGAGCGAGCAGATCAGATCAAGAAGGGTGATTATCTCGCGTATCCCATCCCTTCCGAGGTCATCTCTGTAACAGCGCTGCCGCTTCCAGAGAGAAAATCTCAAGATCGGCGCAGCGCCCCGCTACCGGGGAGTATCCCCATCACCCCTGAATTTTTGCGTCTCGCCGGGTATTACATAGCCGAAGGGTGGATAGACCATCGCTCTGCGACGAAAGATCACCTAGAAGCAAGCATCTGCTTCGCTTTTCATAAGAAAGAGCAAGCGTTTGTCCGGGACATAGAGACGATTCTAGCCCAGCTCTTTGAGTTACGTCTCTTCAAGCTAGAGAAGCCTAAGCGAAACACAGTAGAGCTTTATGTGCACTCCTCGCGCTTAGCGCGGGCTTTCAAAGAATGGTTTGGCGACGGAGCAGCGAATAAGCAGATCCCCCATGAGCTGATGCTGTTGCCCCCAGAGCAGCAGCGCGAGCTGCTGAAGGGGCTGTGGCGCGGCGATGGCT
The DNA here is from genome assembly GCA_026414955.1 of Candidatus Bipolaricaulota bacterium. Lineage (GTDB taxonomy): Bacteria > Bipolaricaulota > Bipolaricaulia > RBG-16-55-9 > DRXL01 > JANXCC01. The sequence goes on along the minus strand of JAOAIA010000060.1, from coordinate 3,975 downwards.
GGATCCACCCGACGCGAGCCAGAGCCAGCTACCGAACGATCTCCAAGAAGCTGCGCGAGCAACTGAAGATCTTGCTCTTGCGTCAGGGGATCGTGCCGTCGGTCTACACCGAGCCGACTCGCCCCGGCCATCGCGAAGCGTATACGCTCTTTGTCACCAGCCAGCGCGACGTCACACGCTTGAGGGAGATCTTAGAACTTAAGCGCCATGCTAAGCGCTCTCCGGGCAAACCGTCCTCGACGATCGTCGGTCAGAACTTCGTCATGGTTCCGGTGGCGAAGATTGAGACGTTTGAGTATGACGGGCCTGTCTGGAACCTCGAGGTCGAAGAGGTGCACAGCTACGTCAGCGAGTGTGCAACGCTCCACAATTGTGGGGACTTCGGCATTCTGAACGCCGTGCAGATGGCCCTCGCAGAGTTAGATTTAGACCCCCATCGCGTCGCGGTCTTTTCGGGGATCGGTTGCTCCGGCAAGACCCCCCACTATATTAATACTTACGGGATTCACACGCTGCACGGGCGCGTCCTGCCCTACGCTACGGGAGCCAAGCTCGCCAACCCCGATCTGACCGTGATCGCCGTCGGCGGCGACGGCGACGGCCTGGGGATCGGCGCGGGGCACTTCGTCAACGCTGGCCGCCGCAACGTAGATATCACGTATATTCTGCACAACAACGGCGTCTACGGGCTGACCAAGGGCCAAGCGTCGCCAACTCTGAAATTGGGGGTGCAGACGAAGTCGCTCCCCCAGCCCAATATCAACCAAGGGGTCAACCCACTCTTCTTGGCGCTCGCCGCAGGCTACACGTTCATCGCGAGAAGCTATGCGTATGATATTAAGCACTTAGTGAATGTGATTAAGCAAGCGATAGCGCACAATGGCTCGGCGTTCATTGACGTCCTTCAGCCCTGTCCCACGTATAATGACATCAACACCAAAGAATGGTACGGCGGGGAAGACAGAAAAGACCCGCAGACAGGCAGGCCCATCCCGCGCGTCTACAAGCTCGAAGAGCAGGGCTATGACCCGCTCATCGCGCCGGGGATGAGCGACGCGGAGATCGCCGAAAAACTGAATAGATTTATCGAGAAAGCTCTCGAGTGGGGGGAGAGAATCCCCATCGGAGTCTTGCTGAAGAACGAGACGGTGCCCTCCTACGAAGAGCGCATCTTACAGAGAATCCCGTTCTATCGCGAGGTGCCGCCAGCTAAGCAAGCTATTGCTGATGCCCAAGGGCGACCGACGGTTGACTTGACGAAGTTCTTGGAGGAGCTGAAGGTCACGTAAATCAGAATCGTCCTTGGAAGAACACAAATCTATACGTCGGCACAAATTCTTGATTGTCGGGAATCGTCGCGCCGATGTTGTAGCCGATTGTAGCGCCCAGCGCGGCCATCGTCACGGGGTTGACGACCAGCGAGAAGTCTGTGGGCTCGATCACCCAATTGCCCGCAACGGCTGCCCCAAGGAGAGTCCCGACAATGCTCCCCGCAAAAGCCAATAGTACATTGCCCTGCACGCCGACAATTGCTCCCGCAAGCGCGACGCCCAGAAACGTCGCCCCTGGTGGAATTCCGAGATTCGGCCCGACGATTAACGCGATCAACGTTGCGCCCAGCTCACAGGCGCGGCGCTCCGGCTGCGCGGGCGGGCACGGCTGCACGAGCGAGAGCGTCCAATATGTCGCATAAAAGCCTAACCCACCCCCTACAATTGCCCCTTGCACTCCAAAGAGAAATTCGAGCAAGATATAGTCTATCGGCTGCACCGGGCGCTCCGCGCGCGCTTCGTCGGCCACGGACCATAGAGCGAACAGGATCACGAGCGCACACAGGGGGATTTTTTTAGAAGAGATCATAGTTTGCTGTTATTGTCACACCCTGAGTCCACTCTTCAAAGTCGCTCGCGAGGGTAAATTCTAATTGCACGGCAAGATTGAGATTCGCTTGGATCTGAAACGTCAAGCGCAGATCAATGCCCTGAATGTCCAAGGAGCTTCGAGCTTTGAGTTGCGTGCGCACAAAGTTATACGATGCTTGAGCGTCTATGGTCTCGCTGATGCGAAATGAATAGCTCGCTTGCGCGATGAGCACGTAGTCTTCTAACAGAGCGAGCGAGGAACTGAAGCGCAGGCTGCTCTTGAACTGCGAGCGCGGTGCGGGCGCGAGGGCGTACTCAAACGACGCTAAGGTGAGCCAGTCGCGAGCTCCCCCTTGAGCGTCAAGCACCTCGTAGCCTCCCCCAACACGCAGCTCCCAGCCGCAGAGCTTCTCGTCGGCCGTCTCGCTCAGAATCTCTTCCATGCGCAGGAGCGCTACCGCTCCAAGCTGCCCTTGGGGGATGAACCCCGTTGCTTCGATGATCTCTTCCAATCTTTGCACAAGACTCGCTACATCAGGAAACTCTCTGCGACGCCCGATGGTGTCAGCCAGCTCAAAGATCACCGTTGCGGGCAAGGGCACGGAGATCGCCTTCAGCTCCAAGAGACGCTCTTGGATTTTGAGGGCTTTCGACAGCGCCGTGACGTCTTTAAAACGCCCATATCCCAAGCCCGCTGAGACCCGCAGGCCAGGGCTGATGAACGTCGTCGCCCCTTGAGCTTCGGCACCGACAAACCCGAAGAAGTTCGTGTGATCGAAGTACGCCCGAAAGTTCATCGCGCCGTCGGCTTGGTAGCTGAGCGTATCTCTGGTCAGGTCGAGCTTCACGGTGGCTTGCTGAGAAATTCCGAATGCCGGCGCGTCCAGTAAACGCGAGAACGACGCCCGTAGGCTCCCGGAGTTCACGTTGTCGCGGTTGTCTGCGAATTGATCGTTATAGTAGCGATAGTTCGCAGCGAGCTTTAGGTCTCGAAACTCGCTGCGCGGGGGCGTGTAGCCGCAGAGCGGCCCCACACGCGGTTGCGCCCACACAGACTCAACACCGAAAACCGTGAGAATCGTCAGAATCACCAAGAGTTTTCTCATAGGGCAAAGAATATTTTACTCGATGAGGAGCGGGTGTCGTCAAATGCCCTGGACGGAGCTTGATGAATTTGGTAAAACTGAGACCAGCATGCGCAAGAGATTTTTCGTTGTCGGCTTTATTGTATCGGTGCTCGTGGGTGGTGTACTCGGCTGGCTATGGTGGGCGCTGGGGCCGGGGTCACCGTCGAGCACGGCTGAGCTGTCGCCGGTGCCGTCGCTCCCACCGCTGCCTGAGACTGAGATGGCGGCTCCGCCTCCGGAACCGTCTGACTCTTCTGAGCCGTCGGAGGTTTCCCCGACGGTCGCTCAGGGGGTCATTGACCGCGGGAGGCTGGCCGTTGAGATTCGTGGTCGGCATATCGGCACAGAAGACTACACACTTGAGCGGCGCGAGAACGGGGAGCTGGTCCTGCACTCGCAGGGCACATTGAAGTTCAAGATCGCGTTTTTCGACGTTGAGGCGACCTTCGAACAACTGATGACGTTCACGGCGCAGCGTCGGCCGGTGAGCTATCAGTTAGCACTCAACGGCCCTGTGGGGATTGGCAATCGCCGGGTGAGCGCGCGCTTTGGGGCAGCAACAGGGATAGTCAACGACGGGGAACGCCAATCGGAGATTGCTCTCCCCGAGGAGCCGTTCTTGCTCTTAGGGATGTTCAGCTCGTATGCGGTGGTGCCCCTCTGGGCTCAGAGCGATGGGCCGCAGAAGCTCAAAGTCATCAGCTTGCGGGGCGACCGGCGCAATCAAGGCGATATCTGGGTGGTCTTAGCGCGCGTTGGACCGGTGCGCTTGCGCGGCGCTCAGGGGGATGCCCTCGAAGCCGAAGAGTATCTGCTCCAGAGCGAGCGTCTGACGCTGAGAGTGTATCTCTCTGGGGAACGGCTGCTGGCTCTGCACAACGACACGACCAAGAGCGACGAGCGCTTTCGACTCTATCGCAGCGATCTCTTTGCTGACAATTTCAAAACGCTCCCCTAATGGGTGTATCTTGCGTATGGCTCTGGGC
>JAOAIA010000059.1 GCA_026414955.1 Candidatus Bipolaricaulota bacterium | reverse complement strand
CCGCTGGCCCACTGGGATCGCCCCACCAGTTGCGGTCAGCCCGGATAGCCGTCTCGTCCAGCCCGCCCGCGACGCGCAGCCCAAACTGGGTGTTGCCGACGATGTCGTTAAACTCTATATCAATCTTGCTAGAGCCCGCGCTGAGATCTATCCCCCCTTGGTTGTTCTGGAGGACTTTGTTGTGGTCGAACCCAACGTTGGTCGTCTCAGTGAAGAAGATCCCGGCCCAGTAGTTGCCGGAGAGCGTGTTCTGACGGATATCTAAATTCGTTGCACCCTGAGCCAAGATGCCGTGCGCATGGTTCAGCTCGATCATATTGGCGACGAGATCGTTGTTCGTGGCGCCATTGACAATACGGACGCCCTCGCGCTCGTTCTCCCTGATCTGATTCATGTGGAGCAAGGTATCGTTGGCGCCCTCGAGCACCACACCGGCCTCGCCGTTGAAGAGAATCTGATTTTCGCGCAGCGCGTGCCGCGCAGCTTTCTCTAAGAAGATCCCGGCCTTGCCGTTGTCCTTGATCACGTTATTGACGAAGGTATCGTTGCGCGCGCGCTCGGCTACGCGGACCCCGTGGCCGTTGTTGCCGGAAAGCTCATTGGACCTGAACGTATTGCGCCCGTCGCTCTCTTGGACGAAGACGCCATCTTCGTGACTGTCTTTGATCGCGTTCTCTTGGAAGGTATTATTGCTGGGGGCGCGGCCCGACTCTTGAGCTACAAGCTTGACCCCAAAACTGTTACTCACAATAGAGTTTTTCAGAAAGACGTTGCCGCTGACGTCGCCGGAGAGCAGGACGCCTTCGGCCCCGGCGCGCCCGTTGTTGGAGATCGTGTTCCCCTGGACGGTGTTGCGCTTGGCGGAGCGCTCGCCCTCTTTGATCGCGATCCCTCCCGCACTGTTGTTGAACAGCTCGTTCTCGCGGACTTCGTTGTTGTCCGACGCTTGCAGGGTGATCCCGTAGACGCCGCTGGTGCTAATCTTATTTTTCAGAATGACAGCACCGTTCGCTTTGTCTAGCTTAATGCCGTCCATAGCGTTATGGGCCAGCTCGTTGTTGGAGATCTCAACGCCGTCGTTGTCGGTGACGAAGACGCCTTCCCCTCTATTGAGAATGATCTCGTTGCGGCTGATGACGGCGCGGTCGCTGTCGGCCCCGACGTAGACGCCGATGCTCCCGTTGCTGCGGATCTTGTTCTCTTCTAATCTGAGATTGGCGCTGGACTCTTCTATTTTGACGCCCTCGCCCCCGTTGTTGAAGATCTCATTGCGCAAGAGAATGACGCTCTCGGCTCCGGCGGTCACGAAGACGCCCGCGCCGGCAGCATTGTGAAATTTGCTGTTGGAGACGGCCACGAAATCTTCCCTAATCACGAGCGCGTTTTCAGCTTGATCGGCATCCACGTCGAAGCCCACAAAGAGCACGCTCTTGGCCACGATCTCCAGAGAGCCAATGATCTTGGTCTTATCGCGTCCAGCGCGGGAGATCCATTGCAAGCCCTTGACGTCAATAGCACTCTCTCCCGTCAGGCTCTCTCGATACGTACAGGGGGCGACGATGACGACGCCGAACTCCGAGCGGGGCTTCTGGCGGCTCTCGCGCGCCCACTGCAGAGCAGCCGTCAGGGTCTTATAGTTTCCGGGGGTTTCGACCGGCAGGGTGCAGTCCACGAAGATCATGCTGGAGTTGGCCTGAGCGCTAGAAGGAGCCCACCAAGCCAAGCCAGCGCCTATAAGCAACAAAAGCCCGAGAACACGGGCGGGAGTGCGCATAGGGACGTCACCTCGCTTTAGGATACAGACCAACCTCCGTGATGATCGGTCGGCGCTATTATAGGGCGCGAGCTGAGAAAAGTATGTAATTGGCGTTACTAGAATCAGTCCAACGTCCTTCTTGTCCTTCTGTATAGCTTTTGCTATACTGTTTGCAGTGAGAGTAATCTTTCGGCCAAGCGCTTTCAAGCATGGCTATGGAGAGGGTGACTTTTACGCGGTTTTGGCATCGCGCCCGATCCGACGACGTTCTCTACGCGGCGTCCGAAACGTCTACGAGGTGTTTGGACAGAACATGGCGGGAGATTATCTTCACATCTTGTATCGCAAGACGAGTGATCAGATTATCGTCTTTCACATCCATCGTATGACGAAGCAGCAGCAAGCTTATTATAAGAGGCACAAACGATGAGCACGAAGAAGCCGATTGCGCCATTGCGCCCTGATGCTTCCGATGAGGAGATCGCGCGTTTCTTCGACGAGCACGACCCGGAGGACTTAGAGCGTGCCGGGCTGGTTGCCAGGGAGGAAGACCTCTCCGACTTGGATGAGCTGTTACAGCGGTATCTTCAAGAGCCTAACGATGCCCAGCTCAACATCCGGCTTCCCCGCAGCGCCAAAGAGATGCTTATCAAGCTCGCACGGCGCAAGACCCTCGATGCCTCAACCTTGGCGCGTTTGTGGATTATTGAGCGCTTGCGCCAAGAAGCGCAGGCGAATTAGCCTTCCTTCCCCTTGTGGAGTACAATAGCGAACGAAAGGAGTTGAAACCATGCGCGCGCGCATCGCGATTCTCAGTCTCTTGATAGTGGTTGTGTTCGGCCCGCTGACGCTCCTCGCCCAACAAGCCCCAGCCCAAGTCGTCTTCCCCGACGATGCCAAATTCTCCGAACTCCAAAGCGCCTTCCAAGAGAAGACCAAGATCACGGGTTCTGCGTGGGCCGAAGAGTTCCAGAAGCGTCAGCCCTTCGGCCAAGTGCGTAGCCTCACCGGCATCACGGGAACGCTCTTCACCGAAGCGTTTGCACTCGTAGCCCTCGTTGTCGGCCAAGTCCCGTATATTGTTTACGGCACGATTGACATCCCCCAGGGCGCAAAGCTCGCCGGACGAGATTTTTCGGGCAAGTACGGGATCGTCGTCATCGCCAACCCGTTCGTCGCGGCGCTCTTAGACATCCCGACGGGCACGATTGCAGCGTTTGTCATGCTCCCGGCGAGCGGCACGACCCCGCTCTTCCCAATCTTCCCCATCGCGCTGGGGCCTGTGGGGATCTTTCAGATTCTCTTTGCGCTGATCACCGTGCCGACGCCGGCGCCCCCGGCTCCGCCGACTCCCCAAATCCCGCAAGTCCCCGCGCCGACTTGCCCACAAGATTTGCCCAACAAGAGCGAGATCAACGCGCCCATGAATGAGCCTGCAGTCATCGCCACGATCTCCGACACTGCAAAGCTCTTCGAGATCGGCGTCGCGCCACCGACGTTTTTGACCGTGCAGTCGTTCGCCCAAGCGTTGCAGTTCTCGTACACGACGGCTTTTTATCGGCGCATCGGGATCATCATCGGGCCGGGAAGTCAGCAGATCCCCGTGACCATAGAGCTGCCGTTCGTGCTCTTTGTGACGGCGGGACAGAAATCGGCGTGCCTGGCAGCGACCCCCAAACTCGTCAACGGCGTCCCCACAATCGTCGGGACGCTCAGCACCAATTAGCGATGCCCATGAGAAAAATACTCTCTCTTCTGTGGCCCCTGCTGGTTCTGGCCTCGTGCACCCTGCCGAACCAGCAGGAGATGGACAGGCTCGCTCAACACCAAAAGCGGTGGGAAGCCCGTCACATCACGCACTATCGCTACACGCTGCAGATACTCTGCTTCTGTGTGCCGGAGATACGACAGCCCGTGGTCATCGAGGTTCGTAACGGCCTGACGGTTTCTATAACCGCTGTGGAGAGCGGAGCCGCAGTGGACCTTGAGCATTTCAAGCGTCTGGATACAATCGAGGAGCTGTTTGAGCTTATTGAAGCAGCTATCATAGGTAAGGCGGCCCAGGTGGATGTCACGTATGACCCGACGTTTGGGTACCCCAGGCGCATCAGCATTGACCACCTCAAGGACGCTATAGACGACGAGGTCGAGTACAGGGTGACCGATTTCACGGTCTTGGGCAAAGAGAAAGAGTGAACGTATGGAGACAAAAGCATTTCAAGACTACTATCCCGACAATCTCAGTTACTGTTATGGCTGTGGCCGGCTCAACGAGCGCGGCTTGCACATCAAGAGTTACTGGGACGGCAACGAGACTGTCTGCACGTTCACGCCAAAGCCCTATCACACAGCGATCCCCGGCTATGTCTACGGGGGTCTGATCGCATCTTTGATTGACTGTCATAGCACGGGGACGGCATCCGCAGCGGCGTATCGTGCCCAAGGGCGCGAGATGGGGACAGAGCCGCCGTTGCGATTCGTGACAGCGTCGTTGAAGGTTGACTATCTGCGCCCTACCCCCTTGGGCGTGCCGTTGGAAGTGCGCGCGACCGTGAAAGAGATCAGTGGGCGCAAAGTGATCGTGGAATCACGGCTGATTGCCAACGGTGCAATCTGCGCGCGTGGGGAGGTCGTCGCGGTGCAGATGCCGGAGCATCTGCTCAAGACTTGAAGCGTTGGGTCCACGTTACAAGCGCCTCCAGCAGTGCCCGTAAGCGCTCACGCGTCTGGGGGTCTACAAGACGGCCCTGGGCATCGAACTTCTCGCGCGCCTGAGCGATAAAGAGTTCGGGCTTGGGCAGCACGAGCATATCCAAAGCGGCACAGATCTCGCGCAGATGAAGCTGAGCGCGCAGCGTGCCAAAGCGCCCCGTGCTCGCACCGAAGATCGCCACGGGCTTGTGCTCGCACGGCGGGTTAGGCGCACACGAGGCCCAGTCCAACGCGTTCTTAAGCACCCCGGAGATCGAATGGTTGTATTCGGGGGTTGCAATCAGCAGGGCATCGCTTTGGGCAATGCGCTCGCGCAAAGTCCTTACTTCGGGGGGAAATGGCTCGATGTCCTCGTTGTACAAGGGGATGGGAGCCAGATCGAAGATCTCCAGCGTCACGCCCTGGGGGAGCAGTTCTTGTGCAGCGCGCAGTGCTGCGGTGTTATACGACCCCTTGCGCAAACTTCCCGATAGCCCTAGAATCGTCATGCTCAAGATTGTAGCGCAAGGAGGCAGCCGATGCAGCCGTTGGTGGGCGTGATCATGGGATCGAAGTCCGACTGGGAGACGCTCCAATACGCAGCAGAGATTTTGGAAAAGCTTGGCGTCCCCTACGAGGTGCGCGTCGTCTCAGCACACCGGACGCCAGACTGGCTCTTTGAGTACGCGTCTACAGCAGAGGGGCGCGGAATCGAAGTGATCATCGCTGGGGCGGGAGGGGCAGCCCATCTGCCGGGGATGACCGCGTCGAAGACGCTCCTGCCCGTGCTGGGCGTGCCCGTGCCGTCGCAGCTTCAGGGGCTGGATTCGCTCTTATCTATCGTGCAGATGCCGGCAGGAATTCCCGTGGGGACGTTGGCTATCGGGAAAGCTGGAGCGATCAACGCGGCGCTCTTAGCGACCTCGATCTTGGCCAACAAATACCCAGAGTATCGCGAAGCTTTGAGAAGATACCGCGAGGCGCAGACGAAAGAGGTGCTGGATCATCCCGATCCGCGCAAGCCATGAAAGTTGGGATTCTTGGAGGAGGACAGCTCGGACGGATGCTGGCTCTCGCAGGGCTGCCCCTAGGTGTGCGCTGCTGGGTGCTCGATCCCTCCCCAGAAGCTCCGGCCCGCGCAGTCGCCACGCACATCTGCGCCGACTATCACGACAGAAGCGCGCTGGAGCAGCTCGCCCAAACTGTTGACGTCATCACGTATGAGTTCGAGAACGTTCCCGTCGCGAGCGCGAATGCTTTAGCAGAGCGCCGGCCGGTCTACCCTTCCCCGCGCGCGCTCGAGGTCTCCCAAGACCGTCTCAGTGAGAAGACATTCTTTCAGGAGCTGGGTATTCCGACGCCGCGCTTCCGAAGCGTTGATACTCTCGAAGGCTTGCGCAGCGCCGTGGAATGGATCGGGCTGCCCGCGGTGCTCAAGACGCGGCGCTTCGGCTACGACGGCAAGGGGCAGTATCTCATTCGTGAGCGAGATGATCTCGAGCGCGCCTGGGTCGTGTTGGGCGGCGTCCCGCTCATCCTCGAAGAGTTTATAGCATTTGAGCGCGAGCTTTCGGTCTTAGCGGTGCGCGCGCGCACCGGCGAGATTCGTTGCTACCCACTCGTAGAGAACTATCATCGCGAGGGGATCTTGCGGCGCTCGCTGGCGCCGGCACCCCGCACGCCCTCAGCACTTCAAGAGCGCGCGGAACGCTACGCCCGCGCGATCCTAGAAGCCCTCGATTATATCGGGGTGCTCGCCCTCGAACTCTTCGAGCGTCACGGGGAGCTTCTGGCCAACGAGATGGCTCCCAGGGTGCACAATTCGGGACACTGGACGATCGAAGGCGCGGTCACGAGCCAGTTTGAGAATCATCTAAGAGCTATTGTGGGCTGGCCCCTAGGCCCCACAGAAGCACGTGGTCAGTGCGCCATGCTCAACATCATTGGGGAGATCCCCAAGATCGAAGCGCTTTTGCAGATCCCCGGCGCGCATGTGCATCTCTACGGCAAAAGCCCACGGCCTGGGCGCAAGCTGGGGCACGTGACGCTCTGCGAGCACTCCGAGGAGCTTCTTGTCCCTCAGCTCACAGCACTCCAAAAGCTGCTTCCATAGCGCGGACTCCCCCTCTCCCTTGCAGGGGAGAGGGTGTGCTCAGGGCAACTTCACATAGTGCTTGCCCTCAAGCTCTTGGATTATCCCCTGCAATGCAAGCGTGAGCAGGCCCTCGGAGACCTCGCCTACCGAAAGCCCCGTTTTAGAGACAATCTCGTCAAAGTGCATCGGCTCGAACTCCAGCACCGAGAAGATTTTCTCTTCCAAGGGGGAGAGCGTGGGCTTCTGCGCCGGGGCTGGTCTCTCTCGGCGAACCGTAAAGAGCGCCCGTAAATCTTTGAACTCTTCCAAAATGTCCGTGACGCTCTCGACGAGCTTGGCCCCTTCTTTGATGAGCTTGTGGCAGCCGCGATGCGACTCCCCCAGAATAGACCCCGGCACGGCGAAGACCTCTCTATTGTGCTCTAGTGCCCAGCGCGCCGTGATGAGCGCGCCGCTCTCTTCAGGTGCTTCCACGACGAGCACGCCGCGGCTCAGCCCGCTGATGATCCGATTGCGCTGGGGAAAGGTCCATTGCTCAGGAGCGACATCAGGGGCGAACTCCGTCATGGCGCAGCCGCAGGAGACGATCTCTTCCAAAAGCTTTTGATTGCTCTGGGGATAGAGTCGAGCAAAGCCGCTGCCAATCACAGCAATCGTGCGAGCGTTGACTTTGAGCGCGCCGCGATGCGCGGCCGTGTCAATGCCCTCGGCCAGTCCACTCACAATCGTGAACCCCAAGCGCCCAAGCTCTCCCGCGAACTGCTGGGCCACGCGCTTCCCGTACGCAGTTGCCCGGCGCGTGCCCACCATCGCGATCGCTAATTTGTCTTTCTCAACGTACTCCCCACGGAGATAGAGCACCGGCGGGGGATCGGGGATCGCCCGCAACGGCTCCGGATACTGCGCGTCAGCCAATGTCATGACGGTCAAGCCGAGCTGCGCGATCTGTTCCAATGTTCTGTCTATATTCACCCTCTGGCGATGCGCACAAAAAGTCTGGGCCGACTCCGCGAAGCCGGGGATCTCTTTCAGCTTTGCCAAGGGCGCTTCCCAGATCTCTTGAGTGCTGGAAAAATTCTCAAGCAGAATGTGAAACTTTCTGGGGCTTACGTTGGGGATGAGCGTGAGCGCGATCCAGTAGCGTTTGGCTTCGAGATCGTTCATATCGGTTCATCAGGGGTTGACGACCTGGCCGCGACCGGGCTTCTCCTTGCCCCAGGCTTTCAGCCGGAGCTGATAGAGCTTCTTCGTGTCATGATCAGCGACGAGCAAGCGCCCATAGCCCTGGCTGCCCGAATCCCAGGCTAAAGCGATGGGGTACTGTCCGGGTGCGGCCATCGTCCCTAACACGCGCCCGTCCTCTGGGTCAATCCGTCGAATGCCGTAGTGCAGATCCGCGACCCAGAGCGCGATCCCGTCCCAAGCCAATCCCACGGGCCTGGGGAAGATCTCCGCATCGAGCTTGATCTCGCGCACCGTGCGGCCATCGGTTGGATCGAGCGCGTAGAGCGTTGCATCTATCTCATCTATCACCCAGAGCAGTCTTCCGTCCCAGGCCAGGTCACCAGGGATGGTTCCGGGATACCCCCACCCCTTCCCCTCTCCCGTCGAGGGTGACAGCCTATAGATCGTCATAGTCGCGCTGTCGGCGAGCCAGAAGCTCTGCCCGTCCCACTCGATCCCCCCAGGCCATTGGATCTCTTTGGGCAGAGCGTGCTGCGACCACGTCGCGCCCGACCCTGCCAGCTGGGAGTAGAGCACTCTATTTGTGGAGTCCACGAGCCAGAGCCGAGAGCCATCCCACGTCATTCCAGAGATGTTGTGCCCAGGAAGCGCCGTTACGCCCTCTATCCCCGGCTCTCCTTGCACGGTGATGAAGAGACTATAGGCAGTACTGACTTCCCCGCGGTCGTCGGTGACTCGGAGCATGACTTCATACTGACC
>JAOAIA010000058.1 GCA_026414955.1 Candidatus Bipolaricaulota bacterium | reverse complement strand
GACGCCAACGCCGAGCTGCGGCTGACGCGCGGGTTCATCTCGATGACCAGCATCCGCCCGGTGCGCGGGTGCACCGCGAACTGAATATTGCTCCCCCCGGTCTCGACCCCCACCGCGCGTATGACTCTAATCGCCCAGTCGCGCATCTTCTGATACTCTTTATCCGTGAGCGTCTGCGCCGGCGCCACGGTGATCGAGTCTCCGGTGTGGACGCCCATCGGGTCAAAATTTTCGATAGAACAGATAATCACGACGTTGTCGCGGCGGTCGCGCATCACTTCGAGTTCAAACTCTTTCCAGCCAATCACTGATTCTTCGATCAGGACTTCGTGCACCGGGCTAAGATCAAGACCGCGTTTGGCCTTCTCGTAGAGTTCGTCTTCGTTGTGGGCGACGCCGCTGCCCTCGCCACCAAGGGTAAACGAGGGCCGTATGAGAATGGGATAGCTCAGCCCGCGCGCGATGGAGAGCGCTTCGTCGAGCGAGCGCGCCAGCGCTCCTTGGGGGACTTCTAGCCCTGTTGCTTCCATCGTCTGTTTGAAGAGCAGGCGATCTTCGGCGATCTCGATGGCGCGTTGCTGCGCCCCGATCAGCTCGACGCCGTAGCGCGCCAAGACCCCCGACTTGGCCAGCGCAACAGCTAAGTTGAGCGCGGTCTGTCCTCCGACGGTGGGCAGGAGCGCGTCGGGCTGCTCCCGCGCGATGATCTGCTCCAACGACTCTGGGATGAGCGGCTCGATGTAGACGCGCGCCGCGCTCTCAGGATCGGTCATGATCGTCGCGGGATTGTTATTGACTAAGATCACTTCATAGCCCTCTTCGCGGAGGGCCTTGCACGCCTGCGATCCCGAATAGTCAAACTCCCCCGCTTGGCCGATGACAATCGGCCCGGAGCCGATCACCAAGATCTTCTTTAGATCTGTGCGCTTGGGCATATTAACTCCCCTCTCCCTTCCAGGGAGAGGGGGCAGGGTGAGGGTCGGCCCATCGTGCTGGCGGGCAAGGGCATCACGTTCGACAGCGGGGGCATCTCGATTAAACCCCGCGAGGGCATGGAAGCGATGAAGTACGACATGAGCGGCGCGGCAGCAGTCTTGGGCGTGATGCGCGCTGTCGCGCTGCTGAAGCTGCCCATCTCGGTTGTGGGGTTGGTCGCTGCGGCGGAGAACCTCCCGTCGGGCAAAGCCCTCAAGCCCGGCGATGTGATAAGAATCTCCAACGGCAAGACCGTCGAAGTCACCAACACCGACGCCGAAGGGAGACTGGTGCTCGCCGACGCGCTCGTCTACGCTCAAAGATATAATCCCCAAGCCGTGATAGACTTAGCGACGCTGACGGGCGCGTGCACGATTGCGCTGGGCAAAGAAGCCGCGGGGCTTTTCTCGAATGATGAGACGTTGGCCCAGAAGATTCAGCACGCAGCACAACAGTCAGGGGAGCGCGTCTGGCCCTTGCCCCTCTATGATGAATACAAAGAGATCATCAAGAGCGAGATCGCCGATATCAAAAATAGCGCGAACAAAGGCCCGCAGGCGGGCGCGTCCGTCGGCGCGATCTTCTTGAAAGAGTTCGTTAATTATCCCTGGGCGCACTTAGACATCGCTGGCGTTGCCTATGATGTGGAGAATCGGCTCTATCACGCCAAGGGCGCGACGGGCTACGGCGTGCGACTGCTGACGCAGTTGTTACTAGAGTGGTAAGGGCCAGATTATGACGATTCGAGAGAACGTTCGAAGGCTCTTAGCCGAGCTGCCCCCCGGAGTGCTCTTGGTGGCCGCAGCGAAAGGGCGCTCGCCTCAAGAGATCCAAGAAGCTCTCGAAGCCGGGGTGCAGATCATCGGCGAGAACTACGTCCAAGAAGCCGAGCGAGCTTTTTCGGTTATCGGGCGACGCGCCCAATGGCACATGATCGGGCACTTACAGAGAAACAAAGCGAAGAGAGCCGTCGAGATCTTCGACATGATCGAGACGCTCGATTCCGTCAAGCTCGCCCAAGAGATCGAAAAGCACTGCGCACGACTGGGGAAGAGAATGCCCGTCTTGATCGAGATCAACAGCGGACGCGAGCCGCAAAAGTCGGGAATCTTTCCCGAAGACGCCGCGACTCTTATTAGAGAAGTCGCGCAGTTTCCCCATCTCAAAGTTTCGGGTCTGATGACGATGGGGCCGCGCTTTGGCGATCCTGAAGACGCGCGCCCCTACTTCCAAGAGACGAAGAAGCTCTTTGAGAGAATCAAAGCTCTGCATATCCCCAACGTCGAGATGAAGTATCTCTCGATGGGCATGAGCAACACGTATCAGATCGCTTTAGAAGAGGGCGCGAACATCGTGCGCATTGGCACGAAGATCTTCGGGGAGACTCACCCTCACCCCCAGCCCCTCTCCCCTGCGAGGGAGAGGGGAGCGGAGTGAGGGACTGGAGGCAAGCATCATAATGAAAACTCGTCTCGCTCTCGTGCAGCCAGCTCGCGACCGGCTCGACAGAGCGAAAAATTTTCAGACCGTCACGCGACTGCTAGAGCAGATTCGCGACGCAGACATCGTCTGTCTGCCGGAGAATTGGGCCGGCATCGTCATACTGAGCGAAGCTGAGCTTGCAGACGTGCTCGCGCTTCTGGGACGATACGCTCAGCAGGGGCGCTACACGCTGCTGACGGGAAGTCTCATCGTTGAGCATGAAGACTCTCGCATAGCTCGTGGGCACGTCATCGGCCCCGACGGCGCTGTGCTGGGATATACTGAAAAGATCTTCCCATCGAACGCAGTGGGTGAGCGCGCGTTCTTGCGCTTTGGGGAGCGCTTGCCCGTCTTTGCCACAGACAAGCTACGCTTCGGGATCGCGATCTGCGTGGATCTCTTTTATCCCGAGCTGGTGCGTTCACTGGCGCAGCGCGAGATTCAGGTTCTCTTCAATCCGTCCAATATCCCAGAGAATCGCATTGGGCTTTGGAAATCGCTGCTGTGCGCCCGTGCTGCCGAGAACACGATCTTCGTGGTGTTTGCCAATAATACGAAGTCGTTCTACCCCGACGACCGCCGGGTGAGCGGGCACTCGATGGTCGTCTCGCCTCGAGGGGAGGTGCTCTTTGAGGCCGACGACGCCGAAGGCGTTTACACCGTCGAGATCGAGCTCGCTCTGATCACCGAGGTACGCAAACGCTGGCCCTATCTCGCCGATAGCTCTACCATCGAGAAGGTCGAAGGTGACTGGGTGTTGCGCAAAACTTTGTGATTATGGCAAATGCGGCTTCACTCTGAGCTCGTCCTCAGAGACTTGCTCCAGCCATCGCACCAGGGCTATCAATCGTTCGCACGCTCTCTGAAAGATCTTCTGCCCGGCTTCTTGGGAGGCTTCACGGGGGTCGAGCGTCGCTCCCGACTGAGAGAAGTCAATGGTGTCCCAGGGAAGCTGCGCCCCGTCTTTGGTCGTCGCAAAGACTTCCGAAGCACCGCGCGCCGCGGCTTCGATCTGATCGCGATCTACTAAGCTTGAGTCAATCGCTAACACAATAGAAGTCTCGATAGCCCCGGCGTGCGTGCCCCGACTGCGAAAGAGTTCGTTCGTGAGCTTTTGCACTTCTGGGTCGAGCCACCACGCCCACAGCACCGCGAAGATATGCTCAGCGCGCAATTCTCTGCAAATCTCCTGCAGTGACGCGTTGTTGCCGCCGTGCCCATTGACAAAGACAAGGCGCCGCGCCCCATGCGACGCTATGCTTTGCGCGATCTCTTTCATATAGCGTCGGAACGTCTCAGGCGAGACCCACAGCGTCCCCCAAAACTGCCGATGGTGCTCGGAGACCCCAACGGGGATCACGGGCGTGCAAATAAGATTCAATGCGCGCGCGACAGACTGTGCTAACGCGTGCGCCGTGAGAAAATCCGTACCCAAGGGTAAGTGCGGACCGTGCTGCTCAGTACTGCCTACGGGAACGAGCGCAACTGTAGAACTCTGAAAGAGCCGCCGCGCCTGCCACCATGAGATGCGTTCAAGCATATTTTGATTATGACACTTCTCACAGGCGCACGCAAGCTCAACGCCCTGCACTCACCTTCGCTCTTGACATAGCCCGCGCTGCAGTTCCTCCAACGTGCACATCTTCAACTCAACCCGCATGAATCGAATGATTCTTTCCAACGCCTCTGGAGGATACGAAATCGAAGGATCGTAATCGCCCATGTCGTGGAAGTCCAGAATGAGCAATCCCCCGCGACGATGCACCCGATCAATCTCGATGATCACCTCGAGCGGCGGTGTATTTTGCTTCACTTGGAAGTAGACAAGCTCCCAGCGGCTGTAAGGGCCATGATCAGCCAAGGGCAAGGGGTTGATAGCGTTAAATATATTCGAGCGATGGTAGCTATATACGCGCTGGATCTCTTCGAGAGCGAGATCGTTGTACAGCCCAAAGGGGCTGAGAAAGCCAGATACAGAAAACCCCTCACGCTCGAGCGAGATCTTTGCGCGCTCCAGCTCCGCGCGTATCTCGACCTCGCGAAAGCTGAGTCGTATTGCCGTCTCTGGAGCACTCTCCACCAAGGGCTGGTGCGTCGCTCCATGCGAGCCGATCTCCCAATTATTTCTCGCCAGCTCCTTGATCTGCTCGAGAGTCATATAGCCCGGCTGGCCGATCCGACCCGTCACAATCCATGTCGTCGCTGGCGTCCGGTAGCGTTGCAGAACGGGAAACGCCTCCGTGAAAACTTTTTCGTAATCGCCAAAGTGCAGCGAGACCGCCGCGACGAGCTGACACTCGTCCCACTGATCTTGTACTGCGTCGAGGATAGTGATAGCTTGCTCGGTAGTCACTATAGGTACACCGTACCACGCTTCTCCGAGTCTTGCTTGAGCCAGTGCCCAACCGCATGTCGTCGTGGGAAGCAAGGGCTGATGAGAGCCTGGGAACAGCAACACCCATGATCCAATCATTATCAAGGCGGCCTTCGCTATTCTCACAGCCACCCCTCCTCTCTCATCTCCCGCGCCCCCTTCCAGAGGCTGTAGAGATAATGGACCCCGACGCCTAGCGAGACGGCTAACAGTCCCAACAGGCCCTCTTGCAGCCAAAACATCCCGATCCCAATCGCTGCTAAAGCGCCCACCTGTCCAAGTCCCAATACCGGAACCGTGCAGTACATCCTGACCCTCCTTTCTACTCTACCTACCAACGCTTCTTGGCAGAGACGAACTCCAAGAAATAGGCCCACAGCCGCACCAGGGAGAGCATCGTGTAGTACAACAGCTCAGGAACGACGATGGCTCGGATCATCACGTCCTTCCAGTCCAAGCCGCGCACCCAGCGCAGTTGCCAGAGGCTCCCCAGCCAGCCCACCACGAACACGGCAATCGGAATGGGATGCCACAAGAGCTGGGGAGACCATCGCCCTGAGGCGTGTATCCCAAATCCGACGATCATCCCAATAATCCCCAACATCAAGAGAAAATGAACATGATTGAACGCGTCAAAAGCGGTGAAGCGAGTCATTCCGTGATCCAACAGGACTTGCACACCCCCGCGATACCAACGCAAGCGCTGCCGTATCAGAGCGCGCAGCGTCGGCACGCTATGGGTTTTCGCGTGCATTCGTGGGTTGAAGACCGTCTTCCAGCCGGCTTTCTTGAGCCGCACCGTGAGATCATAATCTTCAATCATATGGCCTACGGTGTAGCCCCGCACCTGGCGCAGCGCCTTGAGCCGATAGACCCCGCACAGCCCATGAATGATCATGATATTGCGCCAGGTCGCCACACGGTCTGCATTGAAGCCCCCATACTCTAACTTCTGCAACCGATGGAGCAGCCCTGCTCCTACCAGCTCCACGGCTGAACAGATGCCCCCGATCTCTTCGTTCGTATCGCGCTCGAACTGCTTGACCGCTTCCTCCACCAGAGTGGGAGCATAGAGGGCATCGGCGTCGGCGATCAGCACCAGATCGTAGTCGCTGGTGAAGAGGCGCTTGAGGGCATAGTTGACCGCCCCGGCGCGCATCGAGCCATCAGGCTCTTTATTGAGACACTCGACCTGAGGGTACTTCTGGCGCAGATGGTTGACGACAAGTTCTGTCCAGTCGGTCGAGCCGTCGTTGACGACGATGATCTTCTCTAAGGGATAAGTCTGTTGGGCGAGCGACTCAATGCACGGGGCGATGGTATGATCTTCGTTGCGAGCGGGGATGATCGCGACACACTTCAGCTTTGTAGGTGCGCTGCATTGGGCTTCCTGCGCTCTCGCTGTATACTGATCGCTCTCGTGCTCTCGCAAGGCTGTGCGGAGGGCCTCGCTCTCCTGGTGGAGCCTTGCGATCTCATGCTGAATGAGAGAGATACGATGCTGAAGCCGTTGGTTCTCCTCAGCGAGTTGGCGACAGAGTGTAGCGTAAGCATCCCGCTGTCGGGCTAGCTCCTGCTCCGCAGCCTCAAGCACACTGTGCAAGCGCTGGTTCTCTCTGATCAATTCTTCTGTCCCGCGGGCGCTCGACGTCCCTGCTTCGGCCCCCTCTTGATTTTTGGCTGCCAACGTGCTATAAATAAATTGGGCGTTTGGGATGGAGCTCCCTTGTGGAGCGGGCATGGCAGTGCCGCGCATCTCAAGCGCCTCCTCTTTTGCTCTAGGTCTCTAAATGAAAATGTCTCTATCGCCTTAACTCACATAAGACATAACAAGGATGCATATGGGATCCAAAAGGAAGTTATACATTTCCCTCTCTTGCTGCCCACTCCTTAGGAATACCCTTTAATAATTAATAATCCCATACGGCTCCAAGCTCCATCTCTGGCAGCTCGGCCGTCTCTGGGAGACCCGATGCTTTGCGTCCCCACCTCGCGGTGAGTTTGCCCTTTTCAGAGATTCCCTGCCTCTACGTTTTTCGCTTATAAGAGATTATAGCATAGCCCTCCTCAAAAGTCAAGACCCCAGAGGAGAGATCCCCTAAAAATCAGAAAAATCGCTTTGGGATGGCGCTTTCAGCCCGATCCCCGTCAAAGGAACGGCAATTAGAGACCTCTCCCCTGACCCCTCCCCTGTGCCCCCCTCACCCCACTCCCCTCTCCCGGTGAGGGTGTGGTGAGGTCTCATCTTCTGGAGTCCCGCCACCGCCACTGCCGCTGTCGGCTCCACATACAGCCCTTGATGTGCCAGCTCACGCTGCGCAGCGAGAATCTCGCTCTCGCTCACAGTAACGACGCTCCCGCCCGTCTCGCGAATCGCTCTTATAATCGCTCTCCACCGGACAGGACGGCGAATGCGAATCCCCTCGGCCATCGTCTCGCCGTGGGGAAGATCGGGCAGCTCCGTGAGATTCTCTTTATAGATTCTATAGAGTGGGGCACACGCTTCGGCTTGCACGGCGTGCAGCGCGGGTATCTTTTCTATCAGTCCAGCTTCTAAAAGATCGCGAAACCCGTAATACGCCCCTACCAATAACGTCCCATGCCCGGTGGGGAAGAGCATGGCGTCGGGAGCGCGCCCGCCCAGCTGTTCCCACAGTTCATACGCTAGAGTTTTCGTCCCCTCTAAGATCAGCGGGCTGTAGACATGGCTCGCGTAGTAAGAGCCTTGTGCGGCTTGCTGCACCGCCAGAGAAGCGTTCTCGCGCGGCCCCTCGACGGGGATCAGCTCGGCGCCATAGGCGCGCATTTGCGCGAGCTTTGCCGGAGAGGCACTTGCGGGTACGAAGATTTTACAGTGAATTCCGGCCCGTGCACAGTACGCCGCAAGGCTCGCCGCAGCGTTTCCCGAGGAGTCCTCGACGACGGCCTGCACCCCCAGCTCCTTGAGAAAGCTGACGAGCACCGTTGTGCCACGATCTTTAAAAGACCCCGTGGGCGCGAGAAATTCGAGCTTCGCGAGAAACGAGATGCCGTAGGCGTGGGCAGAGACTATCGGCGTCCAGCCCTCGCCCAGAGAGATGATATTCTCTGGCCGGATAGCCGGGAGCATCGCGCGATAGCGCCAGAGCGCAGACGCTTTCGGGTCTATCTTATCTTTGTCAAAGCGCGGTCTCTGGGAGAGTTCCAAGACGCCGCCGCACTCACAGCGCCAGAGGCGCGTCGTCACAGAGAAGACTTGGTCGCAGTCAGTACAACGAAAGTCCATCGTTCTTATCGTATGGGCTTTTCGCGCGGGAGTCAAGCCCTGACGCAGCCCTCACCCAGAGAGTAA
This sequence comes from Candidatus Bipolaricaulota bacterium, assembly GCA_026414955.1. Classification (GTDB taxonomy): domain Bacteria; phylum Bipolaricaulota; class Bipolaricaulia; order RBG-16-55-9; family DRXL01; genus JANXCC01. The sequence goes on along the minus strand of JAOAIA010000058.1, from coordinate 406 downwards.
ACTCTTCTCGCTATGGGATTAACGCACGTGACCGTGACGTTGAGAGCACTTGGCCCTGGCGGGGGCAGCTATCAAGCTGACTTTCTCGTGGACACGGGGGCGACAGACTCGCTGGCCCCTGCCACAGAATTGCGCAAGATCGGTGTCCAAGCCGTCGGCAAGATGGTCTGCGAGTTAGCCAACGGTACGTTTCAAGAATACGAATTTGGGCTGGCGCAGATCGAGTTTATGGGGGAGATCACCGCGTGGTGCAGTGCGGCACCTGCTTCAAGCCCAAGGCCTCTCGGATGCGAGGCATCTCGCGAAGATGCCCCTCCAGCTCGCGGGTGGGGCTTGACGCGCTGGCTTGCTCGCTGCAGGCAGACTTAGGCAACCGGGTGGAGCTGGGAGGGATGCTTTATCGGGG
>JAOAIA010000057.1 GCA_026414955.1 Candidatus Bipolaricaulota bacterium | reverse complement strand
GGGCTCGGAGATGTGTATAAGAGACAGTTGGAGTAGGGGGCACCGTTGAAATCCCAGCGATCAAAGTAGTGTAACGGTTGTTGGGCGCCACAGTTGTCGAGCTGTCTGGTGACGGCTTGGATGGTGACGGTCTCTCCCAAGGGCACAGAGAGAGTAAATGGCCGACCGGAGTAGACGCGCCCGTTGACTATGAGCACAGCGTTTTCGCATGTTGCGCTGATCTCTAGTTCTAGGGTCTTAGCTTGTCCTGGTACACGCAGTGCCTGTCCGCCCCATAGGGCTATGCCGAGCAAAAAGCTCCACGCGATTGTTGCAGCGACCCTGATAGTGGGGTTGCGCATACTGATTCCCCCTTGTCACCGTATTATAGCTCAAAGTTAAATATCTAGCACGCACTCGACGTGCACTCTATCCGGTTCCTGGAGCACTCGGAGATTATTATACGTCACGGCCTTCACGTCGATACGAGGGTCATGGCGCGAACGATCTAAAGGTTCACCGGCGATCTCTGCTGTCAGGGCAACACCCCGCTCTTGAGCAATAATCTTTACGCGGAATTCTGAGAAGACACAGCCGGTGCGGTCGCGCTCTAATAGTAATCTGTTGAGCCAGTCTGCCAAGAGCAGCTCAAGCGACTCTGCGCTCACCGTGATGGAGACAGTTCGCTGGGGACGCACAGCTTGTGTGTCCACCATCAACTCGAAGAGCGCGCGAGCCGCTTCGGCAAACGCTTCTGAGAGAGTCTCCCCCCACGCGCGAATCCCGACTTCTGCTGTGACTTCAAAGTACTCGAACGGCATAGAGTCGAATTAGGTGAGCTCCCAGGTTGCTACTGGGGTATAGATCGCCCCGCTCGGTGATAATTGGCTTTCCATCAGCGTTATATGCGTGATCTGCGCGTGACACGCGAAGGGCGCAATCTGTGAGATGAGTCGCGCAAACTGCCCTACGCGTGCCGTGTGCTCGTCTTTCACGCGCCCGACCGTCACGTGCGGCGCGAAGTGTCGCTCTGCCTCAAAACCCATCTTCGTCAGCTCTCTCTCAAGACTGGCTTGCAAATCGAAGAGAACTTGGGGAGCCTGCTGCGAGCCAATCCATAGGACTCGTGGCCGGCGTAGATCAGGGAACGCTCCGACTGTATCGAAGGTGATCTCGGACTTTGGGAATTTCGCGGCGATCTGCGCTCCCAAGGCTTTCAGGGCATCAACGGCCGACGGCTCGACCTCTCCCAGAAATTTCAGGGTAACGTGAAAATTCTCCGGGCGCACCCAGGTCACGCGCGCCTCGGCCTGGCGCAAGGGTCGCGCGATCTCATATAACTGCGCGCGCACCTCTTGGGGCAACTCGAAGCAATAGAAGAGACGCATGAACGCTTAGAGCAACAGCTCTGCCGCAGGCCCCTCAACCAAACTCTCACAATAGTGACAGCGCATAGTCAAAGGATCGCGGCTCTCGACCGTGAGATAGGGGACGACCCGTTCGCTGCTGTTGGTGATACAATTGCGATTGGGGCAGCGAATAATCCCGATCAGATCGCGCGGAAGCTCGACGTGGATCTTCTCGACGACGTTCATCTCTTTGATGATATTGACCGTCGCCTGCGGAGCGATGATAGCGATCTTTTTCACCGTTTCCGCTGCCAAGGCACGATTCTCGACCTTGACCATGTCCTTCAACCCCAGGCGTTGGCTCTTGACGTTCATCGCCACGATGACCGTATCAGGGCAACCGCGCTCGATCCCTAAGATCTTCAGCACCGCTGGGGCCATCCCCGCGGTGATGTGATCAATCACCGTGCCGTTCTTGATCTTGGAGACTTTCAGTTCCCCGTTCATAACGATCAGCTTCCCACGAGCACCAATTTGAGCAAAGCCATGCGCACCGGCACGCCGTTCTGCACTTGATCGAAATATTTTGCGTGCGGGAGGGCATCTACGTCGGGAGCGATCTCGTCCACCCTGGGCAACGGGTGCAGCAGGATCGCGCTGGGCTTGAGCATCTCACACGCCTTGAGGTTGATCACATACGCGCCCCTGACTTTCTCGTACTCCTCGATATCAGGGAAGCGCTCTTTCTGAATGCGCGTCACGTAGACCACGTCGAGATCGCGCAGATCAAGCTCTGCGGTCTCGCTATAGGGGACGATGCCAGCGAGTTCTTTCAAGATCGCTGGGGGCATCCGGAGATTTGGGGGCGAGATCAGGCGCAGCTCGATCTTGCGAAATCGCGTGAGCGCTATCGCCAGCGAATGCACCGTGCGCCCATATTTGAGATCGCCCACAAGCCCGATCTTCAGGTCGTCCAGTCTCTGATGGAACTTTTTGATAGTAAATAAGTCCATCAGCGTCTGGGTGGGATGCTGATTGGCCCCGTCGCCCGCGTTGATCACCGGGATAGTCACTGTGTCAGCAACGAACTGGGCACTGCCCTCGAGGGGATGGCGCATCACGATCACGTCGGCGTATCGCTCGATGGTGCGCACCGTATCTTGCAGGGATTCGCCCTTGACGATGCTGGTGCCCTCGGTGCCGGAGAAACCGATCACCCGTCCTCCGAGCCGGTGCATCGCTGTAGTGAACGAGAGCTGGGTGCGCGTGCTTGGCTCGAAGAAGAGCGAGGCCATGACTTTGCCCACGAGCATCTGCGGGTCAGGGCGGATTTGCTGCGCATGATTGAGGACGTCTTCGATCTGTTCACGCGAGAGATCACGGATAGAGATGATGTCTTGTCCCCGCCAATCGAACCGTGTTCGCTGTGCCATGCTCCCTTAAGATTATAGCGACGCTGGGGAGCGATGACAAATCAGGGTATCGGCAAGACCGTGATCCAGACCTCGCGCTGGCGCGGCCCGTCAAATTCGCAGAACAGAATCCCCTGCCAGGTGCCCAAAGCTAATCGCCCGGCTTCGATGGGCACGGTGACCGAGTGTCCCACGAGACTGGCGCGGATGTGGGCGTGGGCGTTGCCCTCGGCGTGCTTGTAGTGCGGCCCGGCAGGGACGAGCCGAGCAAGGGCATGGAGGATATCTTCTTTCACAGCTGGGTCTGCGTTTTCATTGATCGTGATCGCCGCGGTCGTATGCGGGACGTAGATCGTGCACACGCCGTCTGCGAGGGCGCTCTCGCGCACGGCTCGCGCCACGCGATCCGTAATATCCACGATCTCGTGCTTCGCTTGGGTTTTAATCTGCAGTCGCTTCAAGCCCATCTATGCTCTGGTGCGTTACTTCTCTTTCTCTGCGGCTGGTTTGTTCATGGTCTTGCCCTCGCGCTTCAATAGTTCTTCGGCGAGCTTTTCGCTGGTCACGACTTGATAGCGCAGAAACTCCATCTGGAACGTGGCTCGTCCTTGTGTGATCGACTTCAGCTCCAACGCGTAGTCGAGCATCTCGGCTAAGGGGACTTCGGCCTCGATCTTGTCGCGCTTGGGGGTTCCGTCGGACGTCTCTTCGTCCATGCCCATCCCTAAGATGCGCCCGCGCTTGCCGTTCAAGCTGCTGATGATGTCGCCCGTGTAGTCTGACGGCGTCCAGATCGTCACTCTATAGATTGGCTCGAGCAGCGCGGGTTGGGCCGCTTGAGCAGCCAGGCGAAACGCATGAGCGCCCGCGATCTTGAACGAGATCTCGTTCGAGTCCACTTCGTGATAGCTCCCGTAGTAGACAGCGACGCGCACGTCGGTCATGGGATAGCCCGCGAGAATTCCCTGTTGCATCGCTTCGAGCACGCCCTTCTCGACTGCCGGGATATACTCGCGCGGGATGACACCGCCCTTGACTTCGTCAACGAACTCATAGGTCTTGCCAGGGATCGGCTCGACCCGTAAGTGCGCTTCGCCGTATTGGCCGCGCCCGCCACTCTGCTTCTTGTGCTTATACTGCCCTTGTGCGATTTTGAGAATCGTCTCTTTATAGGGGATGTGGGGCCTGTGCAGCTTGACCGAGACGCCGTATCTGTTCTTGAGGCGCTCGGTGAAGACGTTTAAGTGCGTATCGCCCAAGCCCGCCAGGATCGCTTCATGAGTGACGTTGTCGCGATAGAAGCTGAGCGTGGCTTTGACGCTGGCGATCTCTTTGAGGGCGCTGCTCATCTTCTCATCGTCGGCTTGGGTTTCCGGCGTGACCGCGCGAGCGAAGATCGGCTTGGGGAACTCGATCCACGGCAATTTTTGTGCCGAGCTAGTGGCAGCGAACGTCTCGCCCAGTTGGCAGTCGCTGAGCTTCGCTAAGGCGACGATCTCGCCGGCGTGGGCCTGCGGGATCTTTTCGGACTTATCGCCGTGAAAGCGCAAGATCTCTTTCACGCGCTCTTGTGCCCCCGTGTTGACGTTCGTGATCGTATCCCCTTCAGAGAGCGTCCCACCGAAGATTTTCAAGAACGCTAGCCTGCCCAAGTACTGATCGGAAAAGAGATGGAACGCTTGGGCAAGGAAGCCGTCTGCCGACCGATTGAGATCCGCAAACGTCGGGGTTTCGGTCTGGAGCATCTCCAGCAGGGCATCAATGCCCGCGCCCGATGTGACAGAAGTGCAGAGCACGGGGCTGAAGAGACGCGCCCGCAGCGCGTCTTTGAGGGCATGACGGATCTCTTCTACGGGGATCTCTTGGCCTTCGAGGAAATGCACCATCAGTTCGTCGTTGGCTTCAGCCAGGACTTCTAAGAGCTGCTCGCGCTCCGCCGTGGCGGCTGCTTTCAGGTTCTGGGGGATCTCGCCCTTGCGCTTATCTATATATACAGCTCTATTCTCGATCAAGTCCACATAGCCGATAAAATGCGCGCCCTCGCGGATGGGAAGCTCAAGGCAAACAAATCGCCCCGGCAGCGTCGTGCGCAACGATTCTAACGCTTTGGGCAGATCAGCGTTGGGCAAGTCCATCTTGGTGATGACAACGAGAGACGGTCTGTTGAACTTCCGCGTCAGCTCCCAGACCTTCTCGGTGTGGACTTCGACGCCCTTCTCAGCGTTGATCACCAAGATAGCTGTCTCGCAAGCCCAGAGGGCTTTATAGACTTCTTCGACGAATTCGGTGAAGCCGGGGGTGTCGAGAATCTGCAAGAGCTTGTCGCCCTGGCTGAGGCTCCCTACTCCCAAGTCCACGGAGTGTCCCCGGCTCTTGGCCTCCGGTGTGAAGTCGAATCTCGCGTCATGGCCGCATCTTTTCAAGAGCGCCTCAGCGAGCGCCGTCTTGCCAGCTCCCGCGTGCCCCACAAAACAGACAGTCCGTACCTCCATACGAGCGATCACCCCATTCGAGAGTCGTTCTAGTATACCGCCTGGGCTTCGAGAACGCTAGGAGCCAAACGACAGCCGCCGATCGGTGGGCGAATAGCGCACTTGCGCGGTCGGGAACGCATTGATCTGCGCGTGCAGCCATACTCTTTGGCTATCGCTGTAGAGGCCCACCTGCCAGCACGCATGGCAGAATTTCTTGATCACCCCCACTTGGAGGGCCGTAACGCGCTGGGTAGGCAGGTCGTACTCCCCCTTGAGGGAGAACTCCCAATCAGGCCCCCATTGCCAGCTTGTCTCAAGATTGAGTCGCACGAGGGCGAGACGATTGAGATTGACGCTCATCCCCAGGCGCTGCGCGCCCCAACTGAGCTTGACGATCAAGTCTTCAAACGCGCGCCTTGGGAAGAGATACGCTGTCGTCAGGTGCATCGTGAGCGCCGGGGCCTTGGGGATCACCTCCCACGACCCGCTGAGGGTGAGCACCGCACGCTGCCAAAGCGAGTAATTTGGATCATATTCCAGATCAATGGTCGTGCTGAGGCCATAGAGCTGGTGGCGCAGCGTCAGGCGCAGGGGATCAAATCTCTTGGATTCGAGATCATATCCCCCGGAGAGACTCGGCGTGAAGGGCACACTGGCCCAGCTGGCGCGGAGGCTCACCCGATGTGCCAGGCTGAGCGTGTCGAAGCGGAACGGGCTTTGCCCCACCACCCGCCGGTAGGTATACGTTGTGTCGGCGCTCAGGCCTGGCAGGGGGCGCAGGCTCAATGCTCCAGTCAGGTCATAGGCGTCGCGCCGGAGCTGTTGCGGCTCGTAGAGCGCAAGACGGTAAGTCGCGCTCGCTTGGACGGTGAAAAACCCAGTGCCAAGGGCGAGCGATTGCACGCCGAGCACCGATTCCCAACGGCTGCTCTCGTCCAGCGTCTCTTTGTCTAATTTTTTCTCGCGATATCGGCCCCATGACGTATTGAAGACTATCGAGAGCGGGAGCGGGCCGAGGCGCCACGGCGCAAGCGCTATCGTCAGCTCCGGGGCTTTTTCGAGAAATCTATAGAGCACGGCCTCGTCGCTCTCGGGTTTTGGTGCGGCAAGATACTGATCGCGGCTCCACAGGGCACTCCAGCGCACCACGCCCCAGCTTGCCGACAACTGCGCCCGCGAGAAGAGCCGTTGGGCTTCTTGTTCTAATAACCCCGTGCGCGACGCCATGCCCACCACCAGACGCATACCCAGAGGGAGCTGCGCCTGATGTGTCCCGTCTATAGCCCACGACTCACCGCGCCCGACCAGCCGATAGAAAGAGATCTGCCCCTGCTGCTCCCAGAATTTATAGCTATACTCGATCCCTGTGCCCACTTCAGGGAGCTTTGTGTAATAGTCAATCAAGACCGTGCCGGTGTTGTCTTTATCAATGACGAAGGGGATACGCCAGCGCAGATACCATCCCCGCTCGGGCAGTTGCCCGAAGTCGGGCAGCAGCGGGTTTTTCGTCTCTTCTTTCAGTGAGGCAAAGTAGACGGGAGACCAGAAGACCGGCAGCCCGTACGCTTTGACGAGAATATTCGTAGCCAAGACGGACTCGTTCGGCTCCAGGCGCACGCTCCCCGCGGCAATGGAGTAGGCTGAGCGCGTGATCGGCTCCGGGCAGGTGCACGTCGTAATCTCGCCGTCAGAGATCTCCAGCAGTCTGATGCGGCCATCCTCACGGAAGGTGATCCTGGCCTTCTGGCCCTGGAAGCGCAGGGTCTCTTGCTTTTTGGCGGCGCTTTCAAAGCGGGTCTGCCCGAGGAAGTTCTTCAGGGTAGCGCGCCGGGCGCGCCACGAAGCACCCTCCTCCTGCCCGGCGTGGGGGTTCGCCCCGGTAGGCTCCAGCTCAAGGCTCAGCTCCGCAGCATCGGCGTAGCCGAGAACTTCTCCGTCCTTGTGCTCTTCTAAGCGCACGTGGCCGCGTGCCTCGGCCATCCAGTGCTTCTCACCCCGCTGTAAGAAGATCTCCTCGGCGTGCACGGCTCCTTGCTTATACGAGAGTTGTGCTCGCTGCAGGTGCGCCCGTTGGAGGTGCCATGCCCCGCCAGCCCATTCTATCTGAATCTCGATAGTTTCGGTCTGGCCTTTCAGCCCTTCGCCCTCCCAGCGGGCGCCGCCCTGAGCGCGCACCGTCCATGCTTGGCTCTCTGGGCGACGCTGCGCGCTGACCTTCTCCGCGGAGAGCGTGCCCCGTTCATAAGTGAGCTGAACGTGGCCCTCGGCGGAGATCTCGCTCCAGTCACGGGCGACGGTGAGCCGGTCAGCTCGGATGTCGAAGGCGATGGGGGGCGGTTCTTGGGCCAAGCCGCCCTCGCCTGCGAGCACGCCCAGCACAAGCACCAGCGGAAAGAGCTGGCGCAATCTCGCCAGGAGATCGAGCCGGCTGAGCCGATCCAGCCAGATCAATAAGAGAACGCCGATCACGCTAAACAGAATGTTGGGGACCCACGGGGCCAGGGCTGGCTCTATCAAGCCACGCTTGCCCAGCGTGGACATCCAGAGCAACAGCCCCTGATAGCACGCGACCAAGAGCACGCTGATAATAACACCCGCGGCGCGTCCGCGTGGCGCTCCCCCTTGGGCAAAGATCAGGCTCAACGGCGCGCCAAAGAGCGCGAAGATCAACGCCGAAAACGGTACGGCGATCTTGGAGTGTAGTTCGACGATCAGGCTCTCGGCTCCTAACCGGCTGCGCTGGAGCACCTGAATCTGGTGATATAACTCAGCGATGCCCATCTCCTGTGGGGTGCGCTGCTCCGCGAAGATCCGCTCGAGAAACGGCCCGGCGCGAACAGAGAGCTTCTCAAACGCAAGAGTGTACTCGAACTGGCCGTCGTCGCGGAGCTTGTGGAGCTTGCCGTGGCCGAGGCGCCAGTACTCGCCGTCCCATGTGCCCTCAGCAGCAACGATGATCTTGGGGAAGCGCGCGTTCAGCTCGGCGAGATACTCCCCGCCCCCCTGATCGAAGACCATCACGTTCGAGAGTTTTTTTGTTATGGGGTCATAGCGTTCGACGTAGGCATAGGCGGTGGTGCTGATCTTGACGAAGGTGGACTCGCGGATCTGGGGGGAGGAGCGCATAAAGAAGATCTCGCGCAGCAGATTGTAATACTGATGATTGGCCCAGGGCATCCACAGCTCGCCCACGGCGAACGCCGCGCCGGTGGTGATCAAGCCCATGAGCACCACGGGGAGCATGAGTCTCCGCAGCGAGAACCCTGCGGCTTGCAGGGCGACCAGCTCGCGATCATGGCTCAATCGTCCCAAGGCCCAGAAGATCGCGAATAACACCCCGACGGGCAGCCCGTAGACCAACAGCTCCGGCAGCCGATAGGCGAGCATCTGGAAGAGCGTTTGGATGGGGATATTACGGTCGAGCATGAAGTCGGAGAGTTGCGGGATGAGATTGAGAATGATAAAGAGCACGAAGCCCGCCACGGCGAGCACGAAGGGGAAGACCATTTCGCGAATAAGATAGCGATCTACCAACCCGAGCATAGCTTTAGTCTAGCAAATGCACGTTGAAACTTCCAAGGGGAACGGGTAAACTACTGTGTAAGGCGGGCCAAGCCCGCACGGGAGGGATCTATGAAGAGATCGTGGCTCGTTGCCGGAGCCGTCATCGCTGTTGTCGCCTTTGCGCTCGTCTTAATACTGACCAACCCTGGGCAGAGACCATCGGAGTCTCCTCTGCCCATAGC
>JAOAIA010000056.1 GCA_026414955.1 Candidatus Bipolaricaulota bacterium | reverse complement strand
GATGAGCGCCACCGTGATCCGCGTCCCCTTAATGACCGGCTCACCACCACATACCCCAGTCCGACGCTCAATGTGTGGATGTTTCGTAGCTACCGATTTTGCCATCGCTTCACACCACCATCTCGCCGGCGCGGCACTCCCGCCCCTCGCGCACCGGCCGCACTTCGACCACTTCTTCCGGATCGTAGTCCAAGAGCTTCAGCCAGTCTTCTAAGTAGTCTGTCTTGGGGAAGATCTCGCTCTCTTTGTACTCTTGGCGGATCGCTTCTTTGAGGTCTTCTAGGCTGACGCCTTCGGTATCGGAGTTCTTCTCGATGCACCGTCGGATGGCCATATCTTTGGCGCGCTCGACGGCAGACATGATGAGCGCGCCGCTCACCAGATCGCTCCAGTAGAGCGTCTCGCGCCGCCCGCTCTTGAGCGCCACCTCCAAGAACGCCGTCTCCCGATCTCTTCTGAAGAGATGGTCTGCGGCTTGCTCGACGAGCGCGCGCCGCGCCTTCTCAACGCCGCCATACTCTTTCACCGTCGCCGGATCGAGGGGCACGCTCTCGTTCAGATAGATCGCGAAGATATCGCGTGACGCATCGCGATTAGGACGCCCAACTTTCACTTTTCTGTCGATGCGCTCGGGACGCAAGATCGCGGGGTCAATATAGTCGGGACGATTGCTCGTCAGCATGACCACGACGTTTTCCAGCGAGACCAACCCGTCCATCTCTGCTGCGAACTGAGGCACAACAGTATTGGCGATATTTAAGTATCTTCCCGAGCTGCGCACGCGCAGGAGCGAGTCGGCTTCGTCGATGAAGATAAAGACTAAGTAGCCCTCTTTGGCGCGCTCGCGGGCCGCCGCGAAGATCTCCCGGATAAAACGCTCCGTTTCACCAAGCCACATATTCAAGAGCTGCGGCCCGTTGATGAGCATGAAGTACTCGCGCACGTCGCGCCCCGTGCGCTCGCGATAGGCTTGCGTCAGGTTGTACGCTGTTGCTTTCCCAATGAGGGTCTTGCCGCACCCCGGCGGCCCGTACAGCAAGATCCCCTTCAGCGAGCGCTTCCCGAATTTCTTATAGAGTTCGGGATAGAGCAGCGGGCGCTCAATCGTGTCGCGAATGAGCTGAATAGCTTCTTCTTGGCCGCCGATCTTCTCCCACGGGATTTCAGGGATTTTTTCTAAGAAATACCCGCGCACTTCAGACTTTTGGAAGTGCTCCAACGCGACGCGCATCGTCGGCTCCAGGCGCACCTCGTCGCCGACTTTGAGATTCTTCTCTGATAGGTCTGACGAACGCAGCACGATCCGCCCGGAGACCATCTGCGCGTCCAGCGCGATTCTGAGCCTGCCGTCGGGCAGGACTTCCGCGACTTTGACGATGGGGCCTTCGGGGTGATAGCCGATATCCCCAATGACGGCGAACGCTTCGTTGATCTTGACGCGCGTGCCCACTTTGAGCCTTTTCACATCAAGATTGGGGTCTACGTTGGCGTAATACTCAGCGTCTCCAACCGCGATATAGGCGATGCCGTCTTGAGGGCTGCCCAAGAAGGTGCCGATGCGATTGGCGGGGGCTGTCAGCTTCTCATACGTCTCATTGAACTGCCGGATCATCTCTTGAGCGTCGCGCAGTTGGCGCTCATCGGCCTGGAGCTGTTCATAGAGCAGCTCGAAGAGACCCATGCGCGGGTCGTTCTGGGGCGTGTATCTGAGAATCTCTTCTAAGAGAGCTAAGGCGCGGATGCGGCCCTCGGGTCGGCCTGGGCCGCCAGGTTCGTAGGGCGGGCGGTCTTCTCCATTGCGGCGGTTTCGAGATCGGTCGGCCATAGCTTTGACACCTCGCTGTTGCCTTCTACTCTAGAGCAAAGCGAGCTGTTCTGCAAGTGTGAAAGACCCCGACGAGAGGGTGCTCTCGTCGGGGTCTTGAGCCTCTGTGTGCTGAGACAGACCTACTTGGGCTGGACGTTTGCGGCTCGGGGGCCTTTGGCGTCGCTGGTGATCTCGAACTCCACTGCTTGGCCCTCGCGCAAGGTCTTGAACCCCTCGGCGTTAATCGCCGAGAAGTGCACGAACACGTCCGGGCCGCCGTTGTCTTGCTGAATGAAGCCGTAGCCCTTGGCGTCGTTGAACCATTTGACTTTGCCGGTTACCATGTGCACAACCCCTTTCTGCTGTCGGATTTCCCGTCTCGACGTCCGTCTTGTGCGTCAGGGATTGTCACATCCCGGCACTAATCACGTGTCGGAGGGGCGAACTTGACTGGTGTAGCGTATTGCAACGACCGAGACAAGTCGTACAGCTAGATTACTATAGCACACTGCAAGCAGTTTGTCAAGGATTTGCCTCCCGACGGCTTGGAGTGCTACACTAAAATTGATCGCTATGGGCAACGCACGATATCTCAGTGTGCTTGGGGTTTTCGCTCTTCTCTTGCTAGCGGCACGCGCGATCGCCATGCAGCCATCGTGCACGGTAACGGTGCAGCCGTGGCAGCCCTTACAGACGGCTGTCGAGAGCGTCCCAGCGGGGGCGGTGCTCTGTCTTGCTGCTGGGGTGTGGACTCAAGGGATCTCTCTCCAAGATAAAGTGCTCACGCTTTGGGGAGCCGGGCCGGATCAAACAATTCTCATGGGAGCCGCCGGAACTCTGGCAGACGGTATCTCAGTTTCCGGGCAGAGCCTTGTCACGGTGCAAGGGCTGGGAATCTATAATTTTCGTGACGGGATTATTTCTAGCGGTCGGAGCCGCGTCAGCATCCGCGATGCCCAGCTCTTCAGCAATGCTCGAGCTGGTGTGCGTGTGGTGGAGCTAGCGGAAGCGACTCTCGAGCACTCGCTGGTCTCGCACAATCTTGACGGTGTTGTTGCCGAGGACAGCGCCCAGGTCACCATCCAATATTCACAGATATTGAGCAACACGCGTGATGGCGTCTGGCTAGACTTTGTGAGTTCAGGCTGGCTGATCGGCAATAGTATTCAGCATAACGGGCGTTATGGGGTTCACGTCTATTCGTTGGAAAATCTCTTTGTCTGCTGGCGCAACGTGGTGAGAGACAACAGAGCCGGGAACTTCTACCCACAGATGGTTGCCTACAAATGCCAGTAATGGAAGAGCAATGCCGAGGGCGGGAGTCGAACCCGCACGGAGGGTTAAGCCTCCAACGGATTTTAAGTCCGTCGCGTCTGCCGATTCCGCCACCCCGGCACGCTGCGCGTGAGCTTCATCTTCGCCCGCTAGAGGCAAGCGAAGGTGTACAGTCCAGACGAAGTCTGGGAGCGGGCGACGGGATTTGAACCCGCGACCTTCTGCATGGCAAGCAGACGCTCTACCGCTGAGCTACGCCCGCGCGACAGTTTACGGTTTATTGTAAGCCGTTTGCGCTCTCTTGTCAAGCGCCCCCGGTCGCTGCCGCTGGCCGTACTTGCCTCACTCTCCCTAAAAACGCTATCATAGAGGGCTCGTGTAAGAAGCCGATCATGCATGAGGGAGGATTAGTCCAGAGATGACATACGATCTGATTATCGTCGGCGGGGGGCCAGCAGGGCTTACCGCAGCTATCTACGCCGGACGGGCGAAACTCAAGACGCTCCTGCTCGACAAAAGGACCCCCGGCGGCCAGCTCAACGATACCACCGAAGTCGAAAACTTTCCGGGGTTTCCTGAGCCTATCATGGGGCCGGAACTGATGCAGCGCATGGTGCAGCAAGCCCAGCGATTTGGCGTCGAGATCAAGATGGAGGAAGCCCAAGACTTAATCATCAGCGGGGCGAAACGCATCGTCAAGACCGATCAGAGTCACTATGAAGCCCCGGCTGTGATCATCTCCACGGGAGCAGAGCCGGTCAAACTCCCCGCGAAGAACGCCGACAGGCTTTTGGGATATGGCGTCTCATACTGCGCCACCTGCGATGGCTATTTCTTTAGAGATAAAAATCTGATCGTCGTTGGCGCGGGCGATGCTGGGTTCACCGAAGCCCTCTTTCTGACGAGGTTCGCTAGAGAAATAAGAATAGTCGTGCGGCACCCCCAGGACGATCCCAAGGCGATCCGCGCCAAAGATCAGATCTTGGTCGAGAAAGTGAAAGCCCATCCCAAGGTGAAATTTGTCTGGAACGCCATTGTCGAAGAGATTGTGGGCGACAAGCGCGTCGAGGGCGTCGTGCTCAAAGACTTAGCGACGGGGAAGCCCTTTGAGATGCGCGACATTCAGGGGGTCTTCGTCAGCATTGGGCACCGCCCCAACACGGGGTTTCTCAAGGGGAAATTAGAAATGGACGAGAAGGGCTATCTGCTGACAGATGAGCGCACTCGCACAAAGATCCCCGGTGTCTTTGCCGTGGGCGACGTGAGGAAGTTTTCCGGAGAATATGCGCAAGCGGTCATCGCGGCGGCCGACGGGTGCATCGCGGCTTTGGAAGCCGAAGCATATCTCGAAGATGGACGATGGCCAGACTTCGTCTGAAAAGGTGAAGGTCAAGCGAAAGCTGGAAAGGAGGGGCTATGAGCACACTCGTTCGCACAGAGACGTTAGTGGAGATGGTCGAGCGCACGCTGCGCGCACAAGGCGACAAGATCGCGCTCAAGATCCCTAAGCACGACGGATCGGGGTACGACCAGATTTCGTTTGCGGATTTGCAGAGAAGATCCGATCAGTTCGCGGCGACTCTGAAGAAGCGCGGTTTACGGAAGGACGAAAAGTTCGCGATCATCGGGAAGCCCCGCACTGATTGGGCGGTAGCGTTCTTGGGGATTCTCAAGGCCGGTGGCGTGGCCATGCCCCTGGACGCCTCTTGGCAAGCCCCGGAGATCCAGCGCGTCCTGCGCAATATGGATGCTGTCGGTGTGGTCGTCGCCGATGCCCCACACTACGAGATGGTCAAAGATCAGGAGCCACTCCAGCACATCGCGACGATGGACCGCCTGCCGGGAGTCCCCACGGTGAGCGACTGGCTCAGCGATGAACCATTCGAGTACGTTCCCCCCGATCCCGACGACGTGGTTGTGATGCTCTGCACGTCGGGGACGACGGGCAACTCCAAGGGCGTCATGCTCTCGCACGCCAATATCGTGAGCAACGCGGAGAGCGCCCTGAGCCGTCTTGATTTTACCAGTCAAGATGTTGTGCTGGCGATCCCCCCGTGGTATCACGTCTTCGGGATGATCGTCCTGATCGCGTGTTTGCGCGCGGGTGCGCAGCTCATCTACACCGATGATTATAAGAACCTTCCCAAGTACATGACCGAAAACAGGGTGAGCATCTTGGTGGGCGTGCCCAAGCTCTTTCATGCCATGTACGAGAAGCTGGAGCACATGATTCAAGAGAACAGGCTGGCGCGGTTCTTATGGCGGTATGCGCCGACGCTGCTGGGGGCGCGTATCAAGAAGCGTTTGGTGGGAGGCAATCAATTGAAATATTTTCTCTCCGGCGGGGCGCCGTTAGATACAAAAGTCATGCGCAATCTGCGCCGCTTGGGGATCGGGATGATCGAGGGCTATGGGCTGACGGAGACGTCGCCGGCACTGACGTTCAGCACGCCGTTTAATGACAAGATCGGCTCGGTCGGCCCGGCGATCCCCGGCGTCGAGATTCGCATTGACGACCCCAACGAAGAGGGCATCGGGGAGATCGTCGCTCGTGGGCCCAATATCATGAAGGGCTACTATAAAAACCCCGAAGCGACGAGGAAAGTCATAGACCCCGATGGCTGGTTCCATACGGGCGATCTGGGGTATTTGGACGAAGACGGCTGGCTCTACATCAAGGGCCGCAAGAAGAACGTGATCGTCTTAGAGGGGGGCAAGAACGTCTACCCCGAAGAAGTCGAATTCGAGCTGAAGCAGATCCCGCTGATCGAGGAGATCATGATCAAGGGGGGCAAGCGCAAGGGCGTCGAAGTGATCAAAGCGTTCGTCTACCCCAAGCCCGAACTCCTACAGAAGCACTCCCCTGAAGAGCTGAAGAAGATGATCTGGGAGGCGATCAAAGAGAAGAGCAAAGATTTAGCGCAGTACAAGCGCGTGCACAGCCAGCAAGATTTAATTATCTTGGACAAGCCCTTCGAGAAGTCGTCCAAGCTCGACATTAAGAGATACCTGTACGATGAGGCATAGCTGAGTTCTGAGCGAAACTTCCGGCGGTCTTTTTCGGTATAATGGGGTCGGAGGGTCGGCCGGGAAGGTGGCCGGAGGTGGCTCGCTTAGAGATCCGGCTCTTGGGAGAGATCGAAGTCCGCCGCGACGGGCAGGTTCTACAGTTCCCTACCCAGAAGGCCAAGGAGCTGTTCGCCTATCTTGTCCTGTATCGTGATCACGCGCACCCGCGCGCACTCTTAGCGACGCTGCTCTGGCCGGAGGCCGATGAGGAACACGGGCGGGCCAACCTGCGCAAGGCCCTCTCACTCTTGCGCAAGATGCTCGATCCAGCAGGGTCGAGATGGCTGATCTGTTCCGGCGGGGCTGTGCGGTTCAGCACAGCCGAATGCTGGCTCGACCTTGAAGAGTTTGAGCACCTCCTTGCTGACGGCACCAAGCACAAAAATACTGAAAGCTTCGAGCGCGCGATCGCGCTCTATCGCGGCCCGCCATGCCCTGATATTTACGAAGATTGGGCCATCGCCGAGAGCGAGCGCCTCCAGGCCCTCTATCTAGACGCCCTGGAGCAGCTTGCTGGGATGTACCAAGCTCGACACGCATTCCAGAAAGCTATCGCTCTTTGGGCGAAAGTCTTACACGTGGTCCCGTGGCACGAGCGGGCGCACCGTGAGCTGATAATGCTCTACGCGCTCAGCGGAGACCGCACAGCAGCTTTACACCAGTACAGAGAATACTGCGAGATCCTTCAGCGAGAGTTACACGCACCACCTCTCCCGGAAACCCAAGCGCTTTACGAGAGAATCCTGCGCGGGGCATCTCCAGAGCCTATGCGCGTCGTTGAACTACCCATGGAGATGCCCTTTGTGGGCCGCGAGCGCGAGCGCGAACTCCTCACAAATCTTTGGCGAAAAATCTGTGACGGCGCAGGCCAAGCGCTACTGATCGGAGGCGAGGTCGGCGTAGGCAAGACGCGCTTCGTCGAACATTTTTTACAGACCTCTCCCCCTGCCCCCTCCCCTACAGGGGAAGGGGGGATTATTCTCCGTGGCTCAGCGTACGCCGACGCGCCACCCTACGATCCCGTACTCCAAGCCGTTCGCGATGGGCTGAAGCACATTTCTGACGAGACGTTGGCGTCGTTGCCTGCCCTCTGGCGCAGCGAGCTAGCCCAGTTCGTCCCTGAGCTTCACGAGAGATTTCCCGATCTCAAGCCCAATCCTCCCTCACCCTCCGGGAAGACCCGCTGGTTCGCTGCGCTCACGGGTCTCTTCGAGCTTTTCACACACGAGCGCCCAGTCGTGCTCTTTCTGGACGACCTGCACTGGGCTGACAGCGCAACTTTAGAGTATCTGAGCTATCTCATAGCCCGTCTGAAAGACCGGCGTATCTTGTTGATTGGGACATATCGCGTCGAAGAAGCACAAGAAGGCAGCCCGCTGCGCAAGTGGCTCGATAAGCTCCCTAGAGAGTGGGTGCAGATGCTCGTGCTGACGCCGCTGTCGCGGGAAGAGACAGAGTTATTGCTGAGTCAGTTCTTATATCAGTACGACAGCGCCGTTCTCGACACGCTCTACGCGGAGACCGAGGGCAACCCGCTCTTTGTGAGGGAGCTGGTGCGTACGTGGGGAGCCAGCGGCACGCTCCAGCGCGATCCCGATAGGTTCTGGAAGCTCACCGCAGAAGAGATCAGCGCAGCGCAGGTGCCGGAGAGCTTACGAGAACTCGTCAAGACTTCGCTGCGGCGCGTACCACGGCAGGCGTATTGTGTGCTGAACAGTGTAGCCCTAGCCGGACGATCATGCGAACTGCTCACGTTGAAAGAGATGCTCCATCAACCTGAGGAAGCCCTGCTCGACCGGCTCGATGCCCTGCGCCGTCTGGGGCTGATCATTGAACACGAGGGGCGCTATCGGTTCTCGCACGAATTAGTCCGACAGATTGTGTACGAAGAGCTGAGCACCGACCGCAAGAGACGTGGGCACAAGCAGATCGCGGAAGCCCTCGAACGACTCTACCCAGATCGTCTCGATGAGCTCTCACGCGACCTAGCTGAGCACTGTGACCGGGCGCAGTTGTGGGAGAAAGCGATCCCATATATGCTGCGAGCAGCCCGGCGGGCGCAGCGAGCCTATGCTCCTAGCGAAGCCCTCGCGCTCGTGGAGAAAGCCCTCGCGCTCTTCGGGAAGCTCGAACCCCGCCGTTCCGTGCACCTGCGCCAGACGAAGCTCGAATTGTTAGATTGCTACGCCGATCTCTTCCCCACGATCTACGACATCAAGCCAGCTTTGGAGAGACTCCAAGCCGTCATCGCAGAGATGATCGCCCTGGCTCAAGAGCTGGGAGAGACAGCCCTGCTCTGCCACGCCTATCAGAAGAGCGCGTGGATCGAGCTGGCTGCAGACCGACGCGAGGCTGCTCAACAGAAGTTGAGCAAAGCGCTCGAGATCAGCCAACAACTCCCGGATCGCTCTGTGACCGCGAGAGTGCTCTATAATATTGGGGATATTCATGCCCAAGTCGGCGAGCACAGCCAGGCGTTGGAGTGCTTTCGGCGCGCGGGGGAGCTGTGGGCATCGCTGGGCGATGGACATCGCCAGGCGTATGCCCTGAGAAACCGCGCGATCATCCAGCTCTTTGTGGGCGAGTACGCGCAAGCCCGAGAGAACTTAGAAAGGGCGCTCGCGGAATTCCAAGCAGCCTCTGACTTGCGTGGGCAAGCCACGACACTCAACAACCTTGGGTTAGTCTTTTGTGATCTTGGCGCGTGGGCGCGTGCCCAAGAGTGCTATGAGCGTGCGTACGCGTTGATGAGCGAAGTGGGAGACCGCCGAGGCTTGGGGGTCATTCTCTTGAATTTAGGAACGCTCCAGAACGAGCAAGGACGCTATACGGA
>JAOAIA010000055.1:306-9027 GCA_026414955.1 Candidatus Bipolaricaulota bacterium | reverse complement strand
CTCTTCAACATAAGCACTCAAGCCTGCCGTGGGTATCGCAGGGCAGGGTGAGGTCTAACACCGTTTCCAGCGTCAGCAACCGGGGTGGTGAGGGGTCGCTCCCAGCCACGATCGCCGTCGCTAAAGGCGACGTGATCGTCCTACGGGTAACCACCGTCAGAAGCACTAAGAGCAATAGCGACAACAGGATCGTCGACTGCCAAGGCTCCGGTCTCAGGATCAAGGCCGTCAAGAGCGGAGCGGACGACCAAAACCGCCAGCAGCTAGAAATAGAGGTGGAGATCACCGGGGAAGCCGCGAGGGAGCAGCTCGCGTCGACCTACGCGAGCTTGACGTGCTTGGTCGAGCAGGTGAACGGGCCGGACTTGGATGTGAGCCTCACCGTGGTCGTGCGGCGCTACACCGAGCGCGAGCAGGTCTATTGCGACTTCACCGTGCTGACAACGGTGCGCAACGCCGGCAAGGGCAGCGCGGGCGGCGTGGCATTGAAGGAGAAGGCGAAGGCGAGAAATTGGAACAACTCCAAGCCCAACCTGTATCGTTACGGGATGACCGGCGGCAGCAGCGTTTCGTCCCCGCCGGATATCTTTACCCGCATGAGTCCTGGGACGTATGAGTTTGAGGCCGAGGTGGAGAGCCTGGACGCGAAGGAGAGCAACACGAGAAACAACAGAGTGCTGCGAGCTGTGACGTGTCGGTGAAGACCTACCCCCCTGACCCCCTTCCCGACACAGGAAGGGCAGGCTTCGCCTGCACCGTTCGCCGTGCCGCCAAAGGCGGCACGATAGACAGTCCAGACGAAGTCTGGCTCTCCGTGTCGGGGAGGGGTCGGGGGTGAGGGTCACAACAGAGGGGCCGGGCGCACAGCGCGCTCGGCCCCCTTCACTCTTATCTCCGATACGCCTCACGACGATGACGAACATGATAAACTGTCACGGTTTTCGCGCGAACGTCCACCCGATAGATCACCCTGTACTCCCCAACTCGAATCCGATAGCTCCGTTCAGAGCCACAAAGTTTGCGATGGCGCGCCGGGAAAGGATTATCTCCCAAGGCTTCTACAGCTGCTAAGATGCGGGGGATATGCTGGGGATCGAGATGGCGCAAATCTCGCTCAGCCGAGGTCTTCCAAAAGACTTCATATAAGCCCATTCTGCTTGAGCCTGCGCTTCAGTTCTTCTAAGGAGATCACCGGCTCGTCACGCCGTTCCGCAATGATCGCCAGATCGTGTAGGTCTTCTAAAAGCTCTTGGTAGTCCTCTATGGGCAACACGACAGCGGTCTTCTTGCCCTTCTCATCTATGATATATTTCGCTTTCAGCTTAGCTAGCTTCATCCCCTGCCTCCTTAAGCTATAAGTTTAGGGAAGACCGGCTCTCTAGTCAAAGAGGGGAGCGGCACCCCTCTCCTGTCGGTGCCGACGGGAGGGGACCAGGGGGGGGATGAGGGCCTCCCTAAGCCCTTCAGGGGATCTTGGCTCTTCTGTGCGCGACCATACGATAGATCTCCTCCCGCTCGCGCTTGCCAATACCCCAAATCTTTACAGTCTTCTCTTTCTCCAAGACTTCATATACAATGCGATAGATTTCATGATAAAACCGGACTGCTCGTAAGCCGGTGAGATCGTATCCCATGCGAACGCCTAACGGCTTGCCTAGCCCTGGCGCTTGCGTGATCTTTTGCATCTGTTTCCACGCAAGCCTTTGCAGCGGCGGGTCTAAAGCCTTCAGATCAGCAACAGCTCCCTCGACAAACTGAAGCGTATAGCTCATTCCAGCCCAAGCTCTTTTGCTACTGCTTCAGCGGGGAGCACGCGGTCGCCACGACGCTGCTCGATCTCCAAGCAGAGATGGAGATGATCTACCAACGCCCGCAGTTCTTTGAGTTCTTGGTGGAGCTGCTCGTAGCGCTGAAAATCCACGATGACGGCTTCCGGACGACCATGCCGGAGCACGATCAGCTCGCCCTGGTCAAGCTTGTCTAACAGCTCTCCAAAGTGGCGGCTGACTTCACTGCTCCTCACCACGCGGCCGCTTGCTACGAATTCCATCTGCTGCACCTCCCGATGCAATTTGCGTAAAATTATACGTAATGCAAACGAATCCATCAAAGCTCGGCAACACACAAACTGTTAGACTCGCCCCCTTTTGGGCCATAAGACTAAAGCCAGCCCCTTCACAGAGAGTCACACACAGATTATAATAGAAGTCACGGGAGAGCGTGCACTATGCGTCTTGTGCTGTTAGCCTTCGGACTGCTCGCGCTGATGCTCGGCATCGGCACGGCCCAGACGGGCGTTCCCCCCTGCCCCCCTACGGGACCGCTCGCGACTCCTTGCCCCCAACCCACCCCCCGCCAGCCCGTTGATCTCCAATTGATCATCGAACCGGAAAAGGGCCTCGGCCCGCTGCGCGTCGGCCAGCCCCTTGCGCTCATCGCCTACGTGGCTACGCGCTTGACCCTGCGCAGCGAAGTCCAGTTCTTCGTGGACGATCGTCTGCTCGACCGCCAGACGCTCTCCGTCACAGCCAACTGTCCCCCAGAGGGCCAACGCTGCACCCTGGGGCTGCGCGCGCTCCACACCCGCTGGATCGCCGAAGCCGGACGCCATACCGTGACCGTCCGCTTGGTCGCCGTATCGCTCTCTCGCAGCTTGACGTTCGACGTGCTCGACCTTCCCCTCCAAGAGTCCACCGACTTCCTCCAAGCCGAACTGTTGGTGAAATTCAAGCCCGACGCAACGCCAGAGCAGATCCAAGAGATCATCCAGCGCCTGGGCACGCAGATCGTTCAGGTCTTCGAGCTGACTCGTATCTATCATCTGCGCATCACCGACGGCACGCCGGTGCGCGTGAAGGTCGCGCAGTTCCAGCGCGAGCCATTGGTGGAATTCGCCGAACCCAACGGCTATTGGTACTACCAGCAACCCAACGATCCCCTCTTCCCATACCAATGGAATCTGCACAACACGGGACAAAGACACCCCAGCGCCGATAAGTTTCTCATCTTCGGGGGCACCAGCCAAGGGACCCCGGGGGCCGACATCGGCGCGGTGCGCGCCTGGGCGCAGATCACCGACGGCTCGTCTGTCGTGATCGCGCTGCTGGACAGCGGAGTCTTTGAGCACTCTGATCTCAAAGCGAATCTCTTGCTGCGCGGGACGCGCGACTTCGCCCGCAACGACGCCCTCCCGGATGATCTCTTCGGGCACGGGACGTTCGTCGCCAGCGTGATCACCGCGCTAGGGAACAACAGCGAGGAGATCGCGGGGCTGGCGTGGCGAGCGCAGCTATGGCCGTTAAAGCTCTCCGAAGAGGCGCGCTTCAGTTGGAGCGTGCTGATCGCCGCCCTCGAGCACACGATTGTGCAGAAGCGCGCCGGGCTGCCGGTGCGCATTGTGAATCTCAGCGCCGGCGGGAGCGAGCGCTCCCAGGGCGTGCACACCGCGCTCGATCTTATTGCTCACGAGGGCTTGCTCTTGGTCACGGCGGCGGGCAACTACGGCAGAGACGTAGATCGCGAGCCGTTCTACCCGTGCAACTACCCTCACGAGATTCTTCTCTGCGTCGCAGCGTCGAACAGCCGCGACGAACTGGCCAATTGGTCGAGCTGGGGGGCGCGCACCGTAGATTTAGCTGCCCCCGGCGAAGATATTCTGGGATTACTCATTGAGAAGCCTGAGAACTTCTTAAAACTCCCGCGCACGCGGGCCATCCCCGAACTCTCGCCATGGATCGCCGTGGCCAGCGGGACTTCGTACGCGACGGCGCATGTCACGGGCTTGAGCGTGCTATTATGGGCACTCTGTCCGGCCAAGACCGCCCGCGAGGTTCGCCAGATTCTCTTAGATTCTGTAGAAAAGCGCTCTGCATTTGCGGGCAAGGTCGCCAGCGGCGGGCGGCTGCGCTGGCCCGAACGCCGCCCGTGTTAGAACCTGCCTCTTTTGAGCCATAAAGATAGTAGGAGCGTACGACAGTACGCCTTCAAGGGAGGCGTTATGAGGCTGCAATCTACCCAGGGCTGGACCGAGGACCTCAAAGAAGAATTCATCCGCACGTATGATCGTCAGATCGGGCGCTGGGTGCTCCATCTCTTGGCCCAGTACGGGCTGATCTCCAGCGTCCAAGAGCTGAGCGCCCTGCGCGCGCACGTCGAGGCGCGCCTGCGCGGCGCGGCCCGCGACAGCTTCAGCCCGCTCGTGGACATCGTCAGCGAGGTCTATGTCAGGACGTATCAAGCGGTCTTCCGCGAGCGCACGCGAGAAAAATTAGCCCCGCCCGACGGCGAGCGCTATCTCTTCGGGATCGTGCGCCACCAGTTCTTCGCGGCTTTAGGGAAAGACGATCTCTCCGAGAAAGAACTCTTAGATCGCGTGGTGCAGAGCAAACGGCCCCAGACGCGCGAGGGCCATCTGCGCGAGGCCAAGGCGCGCCTGTGGGAGCGCGTTCGAGATGCCTTGCTCTGCCTGCCCGTGCTCGACCCGGAGAACGCCCAGCTCCTCTACGAACAGATAGACCGCCATATTGACGTGATTACGCACTACTTCTTCGAGCGCTTCTTGGTCGAGCGCTATGCGAGTGCGCGCAGCACGCTCGACAGTCTGCTCGAAGAGTTTCGGCGCACGTACTATCGTGCTGGGGGGCTGCCGGAAGAGATCTTGCGCTATCGGGCGCAGGTCCCACGCCGCCCGCACGTGAGACTGATCAGCGAGCACGAGCACGAATTTGCAAGCTCCGAAGGAGTTGACTCATAATGAGAGACTATGGACGAGTGGGCGCACGAGGTGCGCTTAAGTATCTGGACGGCGCTCTTGGACGGTTCGGTGCCCAGCGCCGAAGATTTAGAACAATTACATCGGCTCTGGGCAGCGCGGGAGCGCTTGAGCGAGCCGAGCCGGTTGGCGCTGCGAATCTGTCTGGCGTGTGTGCAGCTGGCCCAAGACGGCATGGCTGGACTGCGCGAGGAGTTGCGAATCTTCTTGGCGTACTATCTGAGCCGCGACGGCAGCGCGCCCATTATGCATCTGCCCGAACCGCGCTCGGCGCACGAGCTGACGCTCGAATGGCTGCGCGGGCGCGAGCTGAGCTGGGAAGCAGTTTTCAGGCTCTTTGGGCGCACGGCCAATCCCGACCGAATCCGCAAGCTGCTGCACGAGCGACTCGAACGGCTCGGAGGATGATCACTTATGACGCGCGATCTCTTTGAACAGAGTTTGCACGGAGAGCTGCGCGAGCGTCGCTTTCGCAGCCATCCGTCGTTTGCGAAGCTCTTGAGCTATGCGCAGCACGAGCTAGAAGCGCTGGAGCGTCGTCGGGTGAGCGCGCATCTGGTGGGGTGTCGGCGCTGCCAAGAAGAGTTTGTGACGATCCAGTCTGAGCTTAGAGTGCTCGAGCGGGCGTTGCCCAAGCTCCGGCCCGTGTCGGCTCCGAGCATGGGGGTAGTGGAGCGTCTGCGGGCGCTGGGGAACTCTCTCGGCGAGCGTCTCTGGGGGCGGCCTGCGGTGTACGCGCACGTTGCGGCCTATGCGATGGCGGCTGTTGTGTTGGTCTTGCTCAACCTCTCTCAGCTTGGTATTCCCTCCGAGCCGGGGGTGCAAGGAGGGGGCGGGGTTTGGTGGGTGCAGTGGCCGCTAATAGCGTGGGGTGCGCTCGTGCTATGGCACAGCTATCGGGTCTGGCGACGCCGCTGAACCTCGTTACTAATACCCCTATGATTGATCGCGAAGTCGGTTCAGACGATCAAGGAACTCTGGCGTGGAGAGAATCTCTATACGTTTGTAACGACGCAAGTCCAAGAGATCGTGATCTTTGGTAACAAGATACTGCGCGCGAGCGGCTAGCGCACAAGCCAACACTATGTTGTCCTTGGGATCGCGCTTGATGATTGTCAGCTGCTGATGCCGTCCAGAGGGCGTACTCGCTCTGGCTGCGTTGGAGCGCCTTGGCATTGACTCCACCACGCCGCAGAAAGGCCGCGACCAAGATACTGAAATCAAGCACGGCTCTTGGCTTTCGCATCAGCGTTAGCACGGCGCATCGCGCGGATGGCCTCCAGCACGTCGCGCTCGATCTCCTCTTCGGGAATCCCTTTGTGGCGACGGCCCACGCGCTCCATGATGGCTTTCAGCTTCTGCCATGCTTGGTCCTTGTCCAGCAGTACCTTGGGTCTCAGGACAATCGCATCGGCCTGGATCTCGGCCTCTAGAATATCGCCTTCGGAGATGTGCAATTGTTCGCGCAGGCGCTTGGGCAGCGTCAGTTGCCCGTTCCGCAGAACTTTCACCGTAGGCAAGGAGATCACCCCTTTTGGAATTCTGTAAATCTGTAAATATGATAACATAGTAAGATAGCAAGTCAAGGGACTCCTCGGAAATGCGCGCCCAGACGCGCTTTCCGTCTTGTCACGTTTTTGTCACGCTCCATCTTTATACTCCATGTCACTGGTCACTAACCACCAGCGTTAGACTCGCCCGTTCTTGGGCCATAGACCTAAGGGCGATGAAACCCAAGGACGAACTTGGGCCATAGAAGAGAGTAGAGGCAGACCCCGGGTCTGCCCCAGCACACAAGGAGATGATCAACATGTCACAGGTTGAGCCATATCGGTCGCCATGCGGACGGAGTCGTCTTTAGGCCATCGGACGGATCAGCAGACGCAGCGAGGCAAATCTGACAGAAAGGAGCGTGACCCACGATGCTGCGCCATCGGATGACAGACCTCACCAAGTCGTTTCACTTACTCAATCTTATCACGAGGAGGGTGATTTCCATGGTGTTCATCACGAAGCAAGCTGGCTGGCTGAAGTCAGCCCGGAGTTGGGGAGCGCTGGGACTGCTGCTGGCGCTTGTGGTCATGTTGGGATCAGAGCAGGGAAAACCTGCTATGTCTCATCGAGGACAGTCAATGGATTCTGGGCAAATTGTCCTAGCTCAGTCATCAGTAACAGTCAAAGCTGTCATCACGGTGGACAACGTGTTTCAGTTGTGCTACGGCCCTGCTACACCAGGAACAATCACATGCGTAGGCGCCGATGATAACTTCATCACCGTACATAACTACACCTTCACTCCAAGTTCCAATGACTATATTTACATTGCAGCTTGGAGTGATGAGACCCTTCTACAAGGCTTCTTAGGCGAGTTCTCGATAGGCAGCACCATCATTCGCACTGGCGACCCTGGGTTCGAAGTCTGTGCTACCGGGCAAGACAAGGATACGCTTGTCCAAGCGCCAGGACCAACTGGTTTAGCTACCGATATTAACAACTGCAATAACGCTTCAGGTGGCACATCAGGTTGGGTAGCCCCTGTAGTCGGTCAGCAAGCTCCCTGGCTTTGGGCTGGAATAGTCGGGTTCGACCCAGCGGCTGGACCGGGTGCAGAATTGAATAAGTTCACATCACCCTTCCCAAAGTGGATTTGGCATGATGCTGGCCAAGCAGCACAGACTCAGGTAGGATCAGGTAACCCGATGTGGTATGGGTGTAACGGTAGCGATAGACCATTTAACAACGGGTGTAACCATCAAGAATACTTGATCTTTCGGTTGCCTGTGAAATCACTGATTGGCCCCTGTATCCAACCACCTGCAGGCCTACAAGAGTGGTGGCCGCTGGATGAGACGTCGGGCACTGCTGTCAATAACCTCATCCCGCATCCAATCCCTGGGCACGGCCCTGATCCCCATAACGGTACTTCCAATCCAGGAGCAATCGGAGGGACAGGCCCAGCACCGATTGCTGGGATGGTAGGCGGTGCGCTCCAGTTCGACGGTACGGATGACTTTATAGAAGTCTCAGATGGGGCTGGAACCCTCAGCCACGGAAACCCAACCAGCAACTTTACGATTGACGCTTGGGTCAAGGTCAATCCCGGAGATGCTTCAGGCGTTCGGCCAATCGTAGACAAGCGATTCGATTTCCCAGATTCGCAGAATCCCAATGTGCATACCCGTGGGTATGCCTTCTATCTCTTCAACGGCCAATTGGGCTTCCAAATCGCCGACGACATAGCGGGCTTGAGTCAGATATGCGATGGTGGGCCGCCCTTCACTGCGAATTGCACAAACTATGTCTCTACTGGCCCTAATATCGCTGATGGTCAGTGGCACCATGTTGCTGTCACCGTTCAAAGGACGGGAACGCCCGAAATTAGGCTTTACGTAGATGGCAATGTAGTCCTCACCCGCGGAGCACGAACAGGCAATGCTAACAGCAGCATTCCTCTCTTGATTGGGGCTGGCTATCCGATCGTCATCTCCAAGCCCTTCTTCAAAGGAGCAATTGACGAGGTCGAGATCTTCAACCGCGCCCTCGATCAGAGCGAAATTCAGGCCATCTTCAAAGCTGGCCCGGCGGGCAAGTGCAAGGCTAAGCCCGGTGAGGCCACTGCCGACCTCGGCGACGCTCCGGATAGCACCAATCACTCAGGAAAAGCGATGGATGCCTACCCGACTGTCCCGGCCAAATTCCCGACGGTCTTTGACCCCGCCACGGGTCTGCCCCAGGGGCCAAAACATCTACAGCCTAAGAAGCTCGCTTGGCTCGGCCCGGACGTCAGCTTCGAGAACGATGCCGACTTGCTGCCCGATGCAGATGGCGTCACGAATATTGACCCATCTGCGAACGTCGCCGACCGGGACAAATTCGACGACGGCGTGACGCTGCCCATCGGTATCCCCCGGGTCTGCGGCCAAACGCAGTTCCAATACACCGTGACCAGC
>JAOAIA010000055.1:0-296 GCA_026414955.1 Candidatus Bipolaricaulota bacterium | reverse complement strand
AGGGTCGTTCACCGAATGGGCCGTCCAGAACGAGCCGATTACTGTAAATCCAGGGCCCAACTCCTTCACGACGCCGGTCTTCGGCGCGGCCAACCCGACCAACGGATCGGAGATGTGGATGCGGATCACGCTGACGGATCAGCCCATCTCGGCTGCGAACGGCGCTGACGGCAGCGGCCCTGCTGGCGGCCATCAGTTCGGCGAGACCGAGGACTATCTCTTGAGACTCGCTTACACTGAGCTTTGCGGCATCAAGTTCAATGACCTCGACGGTAACGGCCAGCAAGGCCCCGGCG
>JAOAIA010000054.1 GCA_026414955.1 Candidatus Bipolaricaulota bacterium | reverse complement strand
TATAAGAGACAGGGGTGCAAGAGCGCAAGCGATTCGGTCAGCCCATTCGTGACTACGGCCCAGAGATTCACGCGCATAAACAGGGCACTCCTACAGCCGGGGGACTCTCGCTCATGCTTGCGTTCTTCGCGAGCTGGACTGTGTTGGCACTGCTCGATCAGGCAGTACTCACGCCCAAGGCGCTCTTCGTCGGCGCAGCAACGGTGGGCTTTGGGCTGATCGGGCTGCTCGACGACGGGCTGAAAATCTTCCAGCGCCATGCCCAAGGGCTTGCCGGGCGATATAAATTGCTCTTGCAGGGGATCGTCTGCGCGGTGTTCGCATGGGCGGCGCTCGCGCTCGACATTGTGCCCCCTGTGCGCATCCCCTTTATCACTGAGACGCTCGCGCTCTCGCCCGCTCTGACCGTTGCGCTGATCTTTCTTATCTTCTTCAGCACGGTCAACGCGTTCAACGAGACCGACGGCTTGGACGGACTCTTAGGGGGCGTGACGCTCATCGCCTTAGGCGCTTATGGGGGCATTCTCTATCTCCAGAACGAGATCGCGCTCTTACAGATCGCTACGCTCGCGGCGATGGCGGTGCTGGGCTTTCTGTGGTGGAACGCGCACCCAGCAAAAATTATCTTAGGTGACACGGGGTCGTTTGCGCTGGGCGGGCTTGTGGGCGCGCTTGCGCTCGTGACTGGGACGGCGCTCTTTCTGCCCCTCATCGCGCTCATCCCCGTCATCGAGACGCTCTCGGTGATCATACAAGTCATGAGCTTCAAGCTCTTCAAGAAGCGCATCTTTAAAGTCTCTCCGTTGCACCATCACTTTGAACGGGCCAAGGGCGTTGACTATGAGTTCTTGCTGCCCAACCAAGAGTGGCCCGAAGTCTTGATCACCCTGAGATTTTGGATCATCGCAGCTATAGGAGCAGTGCTAGGGCTGCTGGCATATCGCTGAAGTTGACTTCGTGGCTACTTCTCCTTACAATCTAGCCATCATGCACACCGTCGGGGTCAAAGAGCTGAAAGATCGCTTAAGTTACTATCTGCGAAAAGTCAAGCGCGGCGAGAAGATCATCGTCACGGAGCGCAACAAAGCCATTGCTTCGCTCGTGCCGGTCGGCTCTGGTGAGGAAGTCAGCGAGTTGCTTGCTCTCGTGCAGGAGGGTGTAGCTGCTTGGAACGGGGGAAAGCCAAGAGGAGCGCTGCGGCCGCATCGGTTGGGAGGTCGCCCCGTGGCGGAGATCGTGCGCGCAGACCGCCGCTGATCCTCTATCTAGATACGAGCAGCCTCGTGAAGCTCTACACCGAGGAGGCCGGCTCCGAGGCAGTGCGTCAGTGGGTCGAGGAGGCTCAGGTCGTGGCAACGTCGCGCGTGGCGTATGTCGAGGCACGAGCGGCATTCGCGCGAAAAAGCCGAGAGGGATCGGTGCCGTCGGAGATTTATGCTCAGATGGTTGCCGATCTCGACAGCGATTGGGAGAATTTTTTTATCGTCGAGGTCTCCCAAAACGTCGTGCGCGTGGGGAGCGGCTTGGCTGAACGCCATGCCCTGCGTGGCTTTGATGCTTTGCATTTGGCTTCAGCTTTGGTATTGCGAAAGAGAACTAAGCTCCCTGTGGCGTTTTCGTGCTTTGATGATGTGTTACTTCAGGCGGCGGAGGCCGAAGGGCTTCGTGTGCAGCGGCTAACGTCCTGAATGCCTAACTTTGTGCGTCGCAGCACCCACGATCCTTTGGTATACTTGTTTTATAGACCACTGCCTCTGTATTATCTGGCAGTGGTCGTTAAGAGACTCAATAGAGACGGCTTCATCATCACCAGCTATGTGACTGACAAGATCAAGGAAGGAGGGCAGATATGGCCCACATCCGAGTAATTCACGATCCGGTGGGACAGACACTCGCGGTCTCCTGGAAGTCCCCCTCACCCGACCAGATCTGCGAGGAGACCGGCGAAGGCGTGATTCTCATCAAAGATCGCCAAACCGGCGAAGTCATCGGATTCGAGCGGCTGTATTATAGACCTGAAGCAGAGATACAAGCCGTCACCGTAGAGACAGTCGAAGCCTCACTCTCTAGCTCCTAGTGTATGACCCTCTTTGATCGCTCAAAGAGATACTATCAGTTCTACGCCCAAGTGCACTTTCTCACGTGCGAGACGTGCTTAAGCCACCACGGGGAGATCTCCGAGGACCCCAAACACAAGCCCCCACTCCACCCCGACTGTCGCTGCCATCTGTTGGAATTTCCCCAGCCGCAACTTGAGCATTACCAAGGGCAAGCCGAACGGATGAAGCTCCGTGCCCAGCAAGAGCTAGTGCGCAGAAGACTCTGGAGAGAAGCTGTCGCGAGCCTCAACAGCGCCGACCCCACACACGCCGAGGCGCTCTTCCGCCAAGCGGCCCAAGTCGAATTCTATCTCGAAGAAGTCGAGCAGCTCTGTGCAGAGAAGCGCGAAATTTTTGAGAAGAACCCCGAACTGCGCGCCCGACTGCAAAAGCTCTTCATCAGATTCTATAGAATGAAATTCAGCTTAGATAAATATCGTCCGATCCCGCCGAGGCTGATCCTCGCCTGGGAGACTGCGGGGATCGAGCGCCTCAAGGAACTGCTGCCATGACCCTGAAAAAATCAGATCAGCTCGTCTTAGTTTGTGTGATCGTCGCGATCCTGGGGCCCGTGCTGGCGACGCGAGCAACGCTCGCTCCAGAAACACAGCTCGCGCAGTTGGTCAAGAGACTGACTGAGCCGCTCGATCTCAATACCGCGACTCTAGAAGAGCTGATAGATCTTCCGGGGATCGGGCCGGTCTTGGCGCAGCGCATCATCGAATACCGCGAAGCGCACGGGGGCTTTCAGACTATTGAAGAGCTTCTGCAGATTCGCGGCATCGGCCCGAAGAGATTGGAACAGCTGCGACAGCGTGTGACGGTTAAGAGACCCTAGCTCCAGTACTTTATACTTTTTTGCATCTTGACAGTATACCCCCAAAGATTTATACTCAATGCAGTGATCGGTATGGCTCGTGACACCAGCACACCAGAGTGGATAGAGAGAGGGCGCCAGATATTGGCTGAGAAAGCCCAGCGAGAAGAAGCAACAATTTCAGAGCTTCGTGATATTCAGAAGCAATATGTTGAGGCTACTTAATGAGCTTTTTTTTTGCTGAACGCAGCCAGAGTTGGGTGGTGCGTGTCCCTGCGAAGACAGATAAGCAACTCGGTTGGTTAGTTTATGAAACACAGAGCATAACGGCTGAGGATCTCATCAAGGCGGCATTCCTTCCCGAAATCAGCTCCTAATCGAAAAATCTTTGGATAATCAAAGCGGCCATCATAAAGAACAAACTCACCAGAGATTTTCTCGATTCATCTTGGATGACCCGTTTGATCAATTCCAATTGTGCCTTGTCCAGAGCTTTGATCTTCTTGAAACGCCTTGCCAAGTCTTTATACTTGATCTCTAGCTCCTTAAGGTCTCTCTCTAGCTTCTCAATAGTAGGCTCCTCTCGCCTACCCCACCATCGCAACAAGATAAAAGTCGCTCCCCCGGCTCCAACGGCCAGCACAAAGATCACGATGAGGGCAAGCAAATCCAAACGGTTCCCCCCCTCTTAACAACCTTAATGATGGTGAGGAGTCTACATTTGCCTCCCCCTTGCGGTCAAATCACTACATCATGATATTTGCACCCCCATTATTTAGCTGTTAGGCTAGTTTCGTGTCTTTCAAGTTTTCGCGCGCACAGCGCATTCGCTCACGGAGCGATTTCGCGTATATTTACGAGCACGGCCAGCTCTATAAAGACGAGTTCTTTCGCGTCTTTTATGTGCGCAAACACCCACCGGAGCCGGGCCGGCTCGGCCTCAGCATCAGCAAGAAGCTGGGCAAGGCCCATGTGCGCAATCGCATCAAGCGCATCATACGCGAGACGTTCCGCCTACACCCAGAGCTGACTGGCAGGCTTGATCTGATCGTCCAGCCGCGCTCCACCGCCGCCACGCTCTCCAACGAGCAGCTCCGCCAACGCTTTGTAGAAGCCCTGATAGCCCTCAGAGAAAACCGTTGAACTCGGAACCGTGCACCGTTCTTGAGGAACGGAGTCCGTCCTTGCACTCCCGAGGAAGTTTTGCTATAGTAGAGGGCACACCGACCCCAACCCGAAGTAGATATCCAACTGGAACGTCACGATGCTCACGTTCCGAATGAGAAACGAGGAGGGGCAGGCGCTATGGAAACGACCGAAGAGATCGTCTTGACGCCGGAAGGCTACGAGCTGAAGAAGAAGAAGCTCGAAGAATACCGAAAGATTCTCTACGAAGAACTGCCCAAAAAGCTCAAGCTCGCCAAAGAGCACGGGGCAGAGCTGCGGGAGAACAAAGAGTATTTGGATATCAAGCGCGAGCAGGACTACTACGAAGCCGAGGTGCGCCGCCTAGAAGAACTGCTGGAGAAGGCCGTCATCTTGGATGAGAGCCAGATCAGCACGAAGTCTGTGGGGCTGGGCTCGCATGTGGTCCTGAAGGACTTGAAGACCAACAAGACCGAGACGTATGAGCTGGTCAGCCCGGCCGAAGCCGATCCCGAACAGAACAAGATCTCGACGGAATCCCCCGTGGGCCGCGCCCTCATGGGGCAGCGCAAAGGCTCTGAGATCATCGTCGAGACCCCGCGCGGCATCGTGCGCTACAAGATCTTGGGCATCGAACGCTAAGGGCTTCCCCTCACCGTGGGATCTCATGGACGCCAGCAATCCCCTCCGCGAAGAACGCCTGCGCAAGCTGAGGCAATGGCAGCAGCGCGGCATTGACCCGTACCCCACGAGGTTCGCGCGCACCCATCTCGCCGAAGACCTGCAAAAAAACTTTCGCGATCTGCCCGCCGGCAGCGAGAGCACGACCCACGCGCGCGTCGCTGGGCGGGTCACCGCTCGTAGAGTGATGGGCGGCGCTTCTTTCTTAGACTTACGCGATGGCTCCGGGCGCATCCAGCTCCACGGCACGGCCGATATCCTCGGGGACGAACGTTATGAACTCTTTACCCAGATAGACATTGGGGATTTCTTGGGGGTCTGCGGGCTGGTCTTCCGCACCAAGAAGGGCGAGCTGTCCGTGCGCGTCGAAGAGTTCACGCTCTTAGCGAAGGCCCTGCGTCCGCTGCCCGAAAAATGGCACGGCCTCCACGACATCGAGATCCGTTATCGTCAACGCTATCTCGATTTAATCGCGAACGAGCACGCGCGACGGATTGCCATCACCCGCAGCCGCATCGTCAGCGCCATGAGAAGGTTCTTAGACGCTGAAGGCTTCCTAGAAGTCGAGACCCCGATCTTGCAGCCCCTCTACGGCGGCGCGTCGGCCAAGCCGTTTACGACCTATCACAATGCCCTCGACACAACGCTCTATCTGAGAATATCCGACGAACTCTATCTGAAGCGTCTCATCATCGGGGGACTAGAGAAAGTCTACGAGATCGGCAAAGATTTTCGCAATGAGGGCATCAGCACCAAGCACAACCCCGAATTCACTCAGATGGAGTGCTACTGGGCTTATGCAGATTATAACGATATGATGGCTTTAACAGAACGCATGATCTTCCAGATCGCCAAGGAAGTCTTAGGCTCGACGCGCATTCTCTATCAGGGCCAGGAGATAGATTTAACTCCGCCGTGGAGGCGCGTCGGCTTCCGCGAGGCAATCGTAGAGCACACCGGCATTGATATTGAGAGATATCAGACGCTCTCAGAGCTGCGCGCCGAGATCGCGCGCCGCAACCTGACCGTAGACCCGCAGCCGACTTGGGGCAAACAAGTCGACGAGTTATTAAAAACTTATGTCGAGCCCAAGCTCATCCATCCGACGTTCGTGCTCGATTATCCCATAGAATTGTCGCCGTTGGCCAAGAAGAAGCGCGATAACCCCAGATTCGTCGAACGCTTTGAGCCGTTCATCGGGGCGATGGAGTTTGGGAATGCGTTCTCGGAGCTGAACGATCCCCTCGACCAACGCGAACGGTTTCTCGCTCAAGAGGCGATGCACCGTGCCGGCGACGAAGAGACCCAGCCCCTCGACGAAGATTTTCTCACGGCGCTCGAGTACGGGATGCCGCCCACAGGGGGCCTGGGGATCGGCATAGATAGGCTGACTATGATCTTGACCGACGCGCCGTCCATCCGTGAAGTGATTCTCTTCCCGGCGCTGCGTCCCAAGAGCGAAGGGGGAGCGTAATATGGGCCGGACACAAACAGCCATACAAAAGAGATTCCTCGCACTCTATCACTATCTCGCTGATATATTGCCCTACACGATCGTGCTGTGGGATGAGAGATACCTGCGATTCGTTCAAGCCAATCGGCTTCTGAAAAAACTCTCCCCAGCGATGGTCGTCGCGACGTACTTTGGCGACGGTTATCTCTGGGGGCTTGTGGGGTTATTTATACTGATCTGGGGGACGCCGCTGGATCGCAAGTACGTGATGGTGGCGTTCGCGATCACGATTATTAACATTGCGCTCTTTCGCTTCTTAAAATTTGTCTTCAAGCGCGCGCGGCCGCTCTATACCCCCGCAGCGCATGAGTTGGGCTATCGCTTGCTCGACACGTATTCGTTCCCCTCAGGGCACGCGACGACGTCGTTTGGGATCGCCTATGCGCTCTCGCACTTCTACCCCGTCCTCCCTGTCCAGATAGCAGCGTACAGTGCCGCGAGCGTGATCGCGATCTCACGGATTCACATGGCCGAGCACTACCCCTCGGATGTTCTGAGCGGCGCGCTGCTCGGCATGCTCTCCAGCGCATTTCTCTTACCCATTCTGGAAAGGATTCTGCGACTATGAAGACGGCGAAAAACGCTCATGAGCTGATCGCTCAGTACGCTCCCCAAGAAGTGCATTATTACAGCGACCCAGCGACGGGACTGAAGACGATCATCGTCATTCATAGCACGGCGCTGGGGCCGGCGACCGGCGGGACACGCTTCTATCCCTACCAGAGCTGGGAAGTTGCACTCGAAGACGCGCTCAAATTAGCCCAAGCGATGAGCTACAAGTGCGCGCTCGCTGAACTGCCCTTCGGGGGCGGCAAGGGGGTCATCGTAGGCGATCCCAAGCGCGAGAAGACCCCAGAGCTTTTGCGCGCCTATGCGCGCGTCGTGCAGCAGTTCGACGGGCGCTTTATGACCGGGGAAGACGTGGGGATCAGTGCTGAGGACCTCGAAGTCATGATGCGCGAGACGAAGTTTTTGGCCGGGGCTAAGGGCGTCACCCGCGATCTCTCCACCGTCACGGCCCACGGGGTCGTGTACGGCTTAAAGGCGTGCTTCCAAACAGTCTTTGGGAATAGCTCTCTCAAGGGGCGCACGCTCGCGGTGCAAGGGGCGGGGAAAGTCGGGTACTATCTCATCAAATTGCTCGCTGCCGAAGGAGCCAAGCTCCTCGTGAGCGATATTGATCGTCGGGCACTGGAGATCGTGCAGAGCGAGTTCGGCGTCAGAGTCGTCGAGCCCCCGGAAGCGATCTACGCTGTCGAGTGCGACGCGTTCGTGCCCTGCGCGCTTGGGGGGATTATCAACGACACCACGCTGCCCTTGCTCAATTGCAAGATCGTCGCCGGGTCAGCGAACAATCAACTGAAGGAGCCGCGACACGGGGATAGACTGCACGAGTTTGGGATTCTGTATGCGCCAGATTACGTTATCAATGCGGGAGGGCTTATCGCCGGAGTGCAAGACCTCCTCGGCGGTTCAGTAGAGAAAGCCCTGCACGAGACGGAGAAGATCTACGGGCGGCTGCTGAAGATCTTTGAGATCTCGCGGCGCGAGGGGCTGGCCCCGCATCGCGTCGCCGATCGCATTGCCGAGGAGCGCCTGCGCGCGCAACATCGGGAAGCGTCGTAGGGGCACGTACGCCCCTATAACTCTATCAACGACAGGAGGAGGATCGTCTATGACGCGTCGGATGTGGCTGTTGGTCGGGTTGGTTGGGGCTTTGCTCGTGGGGCTGGGCTATGGGCCGTTGGCCCAGCAGACGGTCTCTGCTACGGCGGTGATCAGTAATTTGACTTGTCGCGGCGGCGTGCAGATCGTGCAGCTAAACTGGCTGCAAGGCCAGACGCTCTTGGCTACGCAGCTCTTCGCCCCGCCTATTCTCATCCCCGTCGAGACCAAGCGCGAATTTAGGTTTGAGTTGCGCGCTATCCCGACACATCTGCAAGTGCGCGGGGCGTTCGTCGCGACCGCGGGACAAGCGACGGCATTAGAGCTGACCGTCCCTGTGGGACAAGAGGTCAAGTACGAGTGTGGCACGATCTTGGCGAGCGTGGCGGGGCAGCAGCCCCCCCAACCCCCGGCGGGGCAGCCGACGCTGCCGCCGGGCTTGCCGCCGCTCACACCGGGGATGAACCCGCAGCAGCTCATCGCGGCGTTGCAAGCGGCTGGTGTGACGGTCGAGGTCCAGGGTACTCAAGACAAGCCCAAGATCGGCGACGCTGACGACCCGTTGGTGTTGGGGGCTTTAGGGCCGGGTCTGCAAGCCATCGCGTACTGGGTCAGCTCTGGGACGGGGCAACTGCGCGCCGCGGTGACGTATGATCGCCCGTTGGTGCCGGTCGTCTTGTGGGTGGTAGGGCTTCCCACGTTGGCGACGTGTTTTTCGGTGCCGCCGCCGGGGGGCGGGCTGACCGTCTTCTGTGACCGTCCGGCGCTCTTTGCCCCGTTCACGACGTTTGGGGGCGGGCCAGTCCCGGGAGTTGTCTTCTTCGTGTTAGTCATCAAAGTGGGCGGGCCGACGATGCCGTTTGTGCTCTCGTTAGCTGGCTAAGCGTGAAACTCAACCCCCGCAGTCTGAGTATATATAATAAGCTCTCACTGCGGGGGCGATTCTTTTAAAATTCAAGGGGTGATCTCTGCTATGCCGTATCGGTTCTGGAGCGCGTGCAAGCGCGCAAGCGTCGTTGTGTTGGGAGTGGCTCTCTTGGCCGTGTCGGGCGTTGCGCAAGTCAGTACGACGATCACTATCATTCCCTGTCTCTTATACACATCT
>JAOAIA010000053.1 GCA_026414955.1 Candidatus Bipolaricaulota bacterium | reverse complement strand
CGATCATAGGCGCTCACGTCGTCACGTTTGAGGTTGGCGAGACGCCGGGACTCGGCTTTCGCATGACCGAGGAACAGTTCTGGAGCCAATTCAAAGGGATGAAGACCGACCCCCGAATTGATTTCGTAAAATTCCGTGACCCCAATACCCCGAAAGACCCGCATCAGTTCGATGCGATCACCGGGGCGACCTATACCTCGACGACCGTGCGAGACTTGCTGAACGACGCCATTGCGAATTTACGAAAGTTCTTGCAAAAACAGCGACCTTGAAAAAAGCGGACTATTATAGTATGCTTTTTGTGGCCAAGCTAAAGTCGGCCGGAAGGAGTTGAGGCAGATGGCGGCAGAGGTGAAGACAGCAGTGCTATCTACAGTGCAGCAGGCATCGGCGCCAGCGATCCCCGT
Source organism: Candidatus Bipolaricaulota bacterium (assembly GCA_026414955.1). Classification (GTDB taxonomy): domain Bacteria; phylum Bipolaricaulota; class Bipolaricaulia; order RBG-16-55-9; family DRXL01; genus JANXCC01. The sequence continues at coordinate 8,931 of JAOAIA010000053.1, read as the reverse complement.
GGCGCAGCGGCTGCCCCAGACCAAGGGCTGGAAAGAGTTAGTGCGCGACATCTGGGACGATAATCCGACCTTTAGGATGATCTTGGCGATGTGCCCCACTATGGGCGCCACAAACATGGCCATCAACGGGATGGCGCAAGGGTTAGCAACTCTCATCGCTACAGTCGCATCGAGCGTCACCGTTGCCGCCCTGCGCACGATCATCCCCGCGGAAGTGCGTCTGCCCGCGTATATGATCATCATCGCGTTCTGGGTGACGATTGTAGATATCTTCTTGCGCGCGTATCTTCCGCCGTTGTCGGCGGCGTTGGGACCGTATGTCCCGTTGATTATCACGAACTGTTTCGTGCTGGGGCGCGCCGAAGCGTTCGCCAGCCAGAACAGCCCGGGGCTGTCGGCTCTTGACGCTCTAGGGGTGGGCTTGGGCTTCACGATGTCGCTGACGCTCCTGGGGATCGTGCGAGAACTGCTGGGCTTTGGCAGCCTCTTTGGGATTCAGCTCTTCAGCGGCTGGACGCCGTGGGTGATCATGATCATCCCCGCGGGGGCGTTCTTGGTCGTGGGGCTGTACGTCGGGATCGTCAAGCACTTCTCGCCGGGGGGCCAGATCGGAGGAGGTGCGTAGAGTATGGACATCTTCCTCATCGTGCTTGGTGCTATTTTGACGAATAATATTCTGCTCACGACGTTCCTGGGGATCTGCCCGTTCATTGGGGTATCGGGAGAGTACGCGTCGGCGTCGGGGATGGGCATGGCGGTCATCTTCGTGCTGACGATGACCCTGCCTGCCAACTGGCTCATCAAGCACTTCGTGCTCGATCCTGTGGGTGTTGGGTATCTCTCGCTCATCGTCTATATTGTGACGATTGCGTTCTTGGTGCAGATCGTGGAGATGTTCATGAAGCGCTTTCTGCCGGCGCTCTATAACTCGCTGGGGATCTTCCTGCCCTTGATCACTGTCAATTGCGCGATCTTGGGCGGGGTGCTCTTCGCCATTGCTACGTGGAATCTGGGCTTTCTGGAGAGCGTCGCGTACGGGTTTGGCGGTGGCGTGGGCTGGGCCTTAGCGATCATCTTGATGGCGGCGATCCGCGAGCGCCTGCGCTTCGCCCCGATCCCCGAAGGCCTGAAAGGCCCAGGGATTGCGCTGATTATCGCCGGTCTGATGGCCATGAGCTTCGTCGGCTTCTCTGGAATGATCAACATTCGCGACTTCGGAGGCTAGCATGTTCGTGCTCATGCCGGTAGCGACCATGGCCCTGATGGCCATCTCGGTCGCGCTCATCTTGGGGTTGGTAAAGAATCTGTTGACGGTCGAGGGCGAAGCCCGCGTGAAGATCGTGAACGACGGCAACGAGCTGGTCTTGCCCTTGGAACAAAATTTGATGCAGGCCCTCAAGAAAGCCGGCTATGATCTGTTTGCGCAGTGCGGCGGCAAGGGCACCTGTGCGACGTGTCGCGTCAAAGTTCTAGAAGGGCTTGCCCCAGAGCGGATCACCCCGGCGATGCTCGGCCCTTTGAGTGACAAATTGCGCAAGGAGGGCTGGGTCTTGTCGTGTCAGATCTCGCTGAAGAACGATCTGAAGGTCGAACTCTTCAAGCCGTTGGTGATGGCCTGGCCCACAGTCGCGGGCAAAGGTGCCGAAGAAGCGCCCACGGCCCCGGCGCTCTCGCCCGCAGCGGCGAAGCTGCGCGCTGTGCTGCCCGGATTTGATTGTGTGGCGTGTGGGTATCCAACGTGTGAAGAATTCGCCGAAGCGCTGGCTGCCGGGAAGGCCAAGGTTGACGGCTGTTATCCAGGCGGCAAGCCCGTGTTGGAGAGATTAAAGCAAGCTGCTACCGAAGCAGGAGTGCCAGCAAGCTAGTATGCCCAAAGTCGTCATTCTCGGTCAGAAAGAGTGCGACGTTCGCCCTGGGACAAATCTCTTAAAGCTCCTTCAAGAGCACCGCTATGACGATCAGCTCCCAGCGACGTGCGGGGGCCAAGGGCAGTGTTCGACGTGCGCGGTGCGCGTCCTCAAGGGCGGCGGCGATCCCAACCAGAACGAGCTGGATGTCCTTGGGGAAGAGCAGATCGCCAAGGGCTGGCGGCTTTCGTGTCAAATCAACGTCACGCAAGATCTCGAAGTCGAGGTCCCCGGCTACGAGGTCGCCGAGGCGATCCAAATCGAACCCGACTTGGTGCGCGACGTCCTCGCGTATGCTGCGGAAAAGATCCCCTTGCGCGAGCTGCCCTCAACGCAGAAGATCACCGTCAAGAGGCTGAAAGATTTGAGCAACCGCACGGAATCGCTGGTGGAGGGCGGCGGTGACCCCAACGATTTTGAAGTGCTCCACGCGGTCTTCAGCTATATTAGCAAAGACCACAAAGCTCACCAGATCCCAACGCGATTCGAGCTGACCGATGAGAAGATCGAGAAAATTCTGGAAGCCTTCGCCAAGCGCTTGCCCGCCGAAGAAGAAGAGATCATCACCTACCCATACTTTCTCTACGTAGCGTTCACTCTTCTCTTCTTGCTGACAGCGGGCTTGGGGATCTACTCAGTCTTCCGCGATGCCCCGCTCGAAGAGCCGGCGACGCCGTCGTTCACGCCCAACCCTGAGAAAGCCCCGTGGTACTTCGTGGGCATTCAAGAGCTGCTCGCGATCTCCCCGAATATCGGGCCATTGACGAGCGTGGCCATCGGCGGGGTGATCGTGCCCACGCTCTTCGTGCTCTTCTTGATTGCGATCCCCTACCTCGAGCCGTATTTAGAATTTTGGCGCAAAGACAAGAGCAAGCCCGTCGGGCGTCGTCTCCGAGACCGCCCCGTCACGACGGCGCTCTTTACGCTGATAGTCGGCGCAGCTATTGCGCTCATCATTATTGGGCAGTACTTCCGCGGGCCACAGTGGGAGTGGGTGATCCCGTGGAAGTAAGCTACGGCACCCGCGCGCTTCCTTAATTGAGCCCCTTAAACGGCCTTGGCCTGCTGCGCCTCGACCTTCTTCTTCACGTACTCAATAGCTTTGCCCACAGTCTGGATCTTCTCGGCATCTTCATCGGGGATCTCGATGCCGAACTCGTCCTCGATCTCCATGATCATCTCCACGGTGTCCAACGAGTCCGCCCCCAGGTCTTCAATGAACGAGGCGTCGTCGGTCACTTCTTCGAGGTCTACCATAAGCTGCTCGGCAATGATCTGTCGCACCTGCTCAGCGATGTCCGCCATACCATTCCTCCTCCTTAGTGGAGCTTGACCATAGCGGAAAATCTCTCGTTTGTCAAGTCGGCCTAGGCCATCACCAGGCCGCCGTCGGCGTTGACCACGTGCCCTGTTATATACGAGGCGCGCTCCGAAAGCAAGAAGCACACCACCTCGGCGACCTCTTCGGGTCGTCCAAATCGCCCCAGCGGGATTGAGTCCAAATATCTCGCGCGCAGCTCTTGGGGTAATTGTTCGGTCATCGCCGTCTCGATGAACCCCGGCGCCACGGCGTTGACGCGAATCCCCCGTGAGGCCAGCTCGCGCGCCACGCTCTTGGTGAACCCGATCAGCCCGGCCTTCGCTGCCGCATAATTCGCTTGTCCGGCGTTGCCGGTCTGGCCGGCTACAGAAGTCATGTTCACAATCGCCCCAGAACGCTGCTTGAGCATCCAGCGCGCGACAGACTTGGTGCAATAGTACGCGCCTTTCAGGTTCGTCGTCAAGACCGCGTCCCACTCGTCGTCCCTCATCCGCAGCAAGAGATTGTCTTTCGTAATCCCAGCGTTATTGACTAAGAAATCTATGCGCCCTTCGCTCTTAAAGATCTTCTCGATCAGCTCGTCTATCTGCGGGCCGTTGGCGATGTCGGCCTGGGTGAAGACGCAGCGTGGGCCAAGCTCTTGCTCCAAAACCTGCCCCGCCTGGGGATCGCGTGCGACGGCATAGACCTTCGCACCGCGGGCCACGAGCATCTTCACAATGGCTTTGCCGATGCCGCGCGTGCCCCCCGTGACAATGCCAACCTTGCCCGCAAAATCTTGCAGCTCGCTCATGCTATCACCTGCGCGAAGCTCAGCGCCTCGATCTCTCGGTCTATTCTCTTGTTCAGCTTGGTGAGCACCTCCCCCGGCCCAACTTCGATAAAGCGCGTCACGCCCAGAGATTTGAGTCTTAAGACATACTCCGTCCAGCGCACCGGCGCTGTGATCTGTCGTGTCAGCAGCTCTTGCAGTCTCTGAGGGTCTGTCTCCGGCTCGCCGCTGACGGTCGAGACGACGGGAAATCTCGGCGCTGAGAACCTGACTCTTTCGATCTCCGACTTCAAACGCTCTTCTGCAGGCTCCATCAGCGAGCTATGAAACGGCGCCGACACAGCCAGCTCGATCCCCTTCCCGCGCATCGCCTCGGCAAGCTCTTTGGCTTTGAGCACGGCTTCTCTTCGCCCGGAGAGCACGAGCTGCTCCGGGGAGTTATAATTGGCGATCTCCGCGCCGGTCTGGGCGCAGATCTCCTGCACTCGTTCGTAGTCTAACTTCAAGATGGCCACCATGCCTCCGTGGCCCACGGGGACGGCTTCCTGCATAAACTTCCCGCGCACGTGCACTAAGCGCAGCCCGTCTTCCAAGCTCAAAACCCCGGCACAGACCAGCGCCGAATACTCTCCTAAGCTGTGCCCGACGGCATAAGCGGGCTTCTGTCCTAGCAGCTCGAACTTGATCACGCTATCGAGGAGAATCGCCGGCTGAGCGAATTCTGTCAGTTTCAATCTCTCTTCTGGGCCGGAGAAGATCAGCTCTTGCAGATCGAAGCCCAGGGCCTCGCACGCGCGCCGATAGAACGGCTCGACGCGCGCGCGATATCTTTCATAAAGCTCTCGTCCCATGCCCACGTACTGCGAGCCTTGGCCAGGGAAGACAAACGCTGTGTTCACCATCGCAACACGACCGCTCCGTAAGTCACGCCCGCGCCAAACGCATTGAGCACGACGATATCCCCCGGCTTGATCCGCCCATCGGAGACGGCCTCGGTCAGCGCGATGGGAATCGAAGCCGTCGAGGTGTTCGCATAGCGATCAATGTTGACGATCACCTTCTCCATCGCGATGCCAAAGCGCTTGGCGAACGCCGTGATAATTCTGAGATTCGCTTGATGAGGCACAACCCAGTCTACGTCGTCTTTGGTCAAGCCCGCATCGGCTAAAGCTTTGGCGGTCGTCTCCTCCATCATCTGGACGGCGCTCTTGAAGACCCCGCCGCCCTCCATGCGCAAGAAGTGCTGGCGCTTCTGCACGGTCTCTAGACTCGCTGGGGTCTTGATCCCCCCAGCTTCGATGTAGAGCAAGCCCCACTTCGAGCTGTCGGCTGCCAGACAGCTTGCTAAGATACCCCGATCTTTAGGCATCATGCGCACCACGGCTGCCCCAGCACCATCGCCGAATAAGACACATGTCGAGCGGTCTTGCCAGTCCGTAAAACGCGAGAGCGCCTCCATCCCCACGACAAGCACATTCTCATAGCTGCCAGCCATGACCAGATCTGCTGCGACTTTGAGGGCGTAGACGAACCCCGTGCACCCGGCGATCATATCGAAGAACGGGATCTCTCGCTTGATTTTCAAGCCCTCACAGATGAACGGCGAGCTGCCGGGGACGAGCATCTGGGGGACATTCGTCGCGGTGATGAGAAAATCTATATCTGATGGGGCAAGCCCAGCATTCTTAATCGCTTGGCGAGCTGCTGCAATCCCCAGCTGTGCGGGGTCTTCGTCTTCTCGTAAGACACGACGCTCGCGGATCCCCGTGCGCGTCACGATCCACTCGTCTGATGTCTCGACGATCTTCTCTAGATCGAAGTTCGTCAATCGCTGCTGCGGCACGGCGCAGCCGATCCCCGCGATCCCCGGTCGGCCCTTCATACTGACTCCCTCACCAAGCCCAGATGCACCAGGCTCTGGTGCACGCCGCGCTCGATCTTCTCCACCAGCCTGTGCTCGACGGCTTCTTTGGCAACCCTGATGGCGTTCTTGATCGCCTCGGCGTTGGAGTTGCCGTGAGCGATGATCACGACGCCGCGCACGCCGAGCAACGGCGCTCCCCCGTACTGCACCGCGCTCATCTCGCGCTTCAGTCTCGTGAGCGAGGGCCACAAGAACGGCAGCCCCAGCTTAGCTAAAAAGCTCTTCTCGATCTCGCGTTTCAGGTAGCGCACGGTGACGGTGGCCGCGCCCTCGTAGGCTTTGATGCAGATATTGCCGGTAAAGCCGTCGGTAACGGCGACGTCGAAGCCGCCCTCGACGAGTCTATTCGGCTCGACATTGCCCGCGAAGTTAGGCAGCTCGTGCTGCAGATACGCGAACGCTTTGAGGGCTTGAGCATCGCCCTTCTGGGGTTCCTCCCCAATGTTGAGCAGCCCCACGCGCGGGTTTTCTATCCCCAGAAGCTCGCGCATGTAGATCGTGCCCATAACGCCAAACTCCAACAGATGCTCCGGATCGCACTCGGCGTTGGCCCCAGCGTCAATGATGAGCGTGCGTCGCCCTTCCAACGTTGGGATGAGCACGCCGATGCCGGGCCGATCTATCTCTGGGAGTCGGCCCAGATTGAAGAGCGCCGCGGCCATGACCGCGCCGGTGTTGGCCGGACTGACGAACGCCTCAGCTTCGCCGTGGCGCACCGCGCGGATTCCTTGCACTAGCGAGCTATTTTTCTTTCTGCGCACGGCTTCTATGGGCGCCTCGTTCATGGTGATCTCTTCTGGGGCGTGTAAGATTGCATACTTTAAGTGCGTATGCGGGCGCAGGGCGCGCTCGATGCGCGGCCCATCCCCGGCGAAGACCACTTCGATGCCGTACTCTTGGATCGCCGCGACGCCCCCAGCGATCAGCTCTTCTGGGGGTCTGTCGCCGCCAAGAGTGTCCAGAACAATCCTCACAAGACTTCCCTCCCGTATGATTGTTACAGTAGCAGACACTGCTAGGGCTGTCAAGTCACTTGCGCGGCAGATAGAAGTTCACACTGATATGCATCGTGATACCAAAGCTCGTCAGAGCAGTGGTCTCCGGCTTGGGCGTGGGAACCGGTTCCTCCGGCACGGGGACCCCCGGTGGCGGGAGATGCGTCGTCATCACTTGGGCGTAGATGAAGCCAAACTCGAAATTGGTCGTCACCTGGGCCGACCAGCTTCGCTCGATCCCGAACGCTACGGCAAACGCGAGCGTGGACGTGCGGCTCTCGAAGCTGGGCCAGGGATAGGGCGGCATGATCTCATCTTGCCGGGCTTTTGCGGGCGGCTCGCCCTCACGATAGACACAACAGTAATGTCTGTAGACGCTCTGGACACTGATCGCTCGCGCGGCCAGATAGAGATCGTCGTAAGCGTTATCCGAGAGCTTGAGCAGCAGCCCCCCAGAGAGGCTGGTGAAACTGCGCGGGTTCCACGCATCCCTGAAGCCCGACAGCCAGCCGCCGGCTTCTATCGCCAACAGATCGCTGATCCAATACTGCCCAGTGATGGCCGCGCCCAGCACGGGGTCTATGTCGCTCGGCCCGACGGGCATGAGCACATTGGGCAGAAAGCGCGCACCTATACCAACAAATCGCCCCACCGAGAGATTCTCCTGCTGCGCCCAGCCCAGCTCACCGCCGAAGAGCAGCGCCAACAGACTGCCGATAGCGAATGCGCGTCTCATGGCTCCTCCTTATAAGCTGTAGTCAACGTCATGAGCGACTTCCAAGAACGCTGCTAATAAGTCAATCGCTGCTTGAATATCGTCTTTATGCGCGGCTTCGACGACCGAGTGCAAATATCGTGTTGGGATGGAGAGCGTGATCGCAGCGACGCCCTCGCGCGTCATCTGAATCGCTCCGGCGTCGGTGCCGCCGCGGGGCAGAATTTCCATCTGATATTTGATCTTCTTTTGCTCGGCGATCTGGCGCATCGTGCGCACGAGCTTAGGGTTAGAGATCGAGAGCGAGTCTTTGATCTTGATCGCGACGCCCGCGCCAAGCTTCGTCACGTGCTCGTGCTCGCCTGCGCCGGGGACGTCGCTGGCGACCGTGACGTCGAGCGCCACCCCAATGTCTGGCGCGATATTGAAGCTCGAGACCCGCGCCCCGCGCACCCCAACCTCTTCTTGGGTTGTGGCGACGGCATAGATATCGCAGATGGGCTTTTTGACTTTTCTGACGGCTTCGATCATGACGTAGACGCCCACACGGTCATCGAGCGCCTTGCACGAGACGAGATTGCCGACTTCTGTAAAATCTTGCTGGAGCGTGACGAAGTCCCCAATGTTAACACGCTTTTTCACGTCGTCTGCGGGCAGCCCTAAGTCTATAAAGAGATCTTTGAGTTCGACGGGCTTCTTGCGCTCTTCTTCGGAGAGAATATGCGGGGGCTTGGAGCCGATGATCCCTACTAAGTCTCCGCTCTCGGTGTGCACCACGACGCGCTGGGCCATCAAGACCCGGGGATCGAAGCCACCAACTGGGTCAATACGTAAAAAGCCGGTCTTCTCGTCCACGTGCGAGACCAAAAAGCCGATCTCGTCCATGTGGGCGGCGAGCATGACTTTGGGGCCGCGCCCGCTGCCCTTCTTGAGCGCGATGACATTTCCCAGCGCGTCAGTGCGGATCTCGTCGCAAACTTTTTCGAGTTCTGAGACGACCAAGGTGCGTACGGCTTCCTCGCGCCCGGGCACGCCGTGGGCCTCGCAGAGCCTCTTGAGCAGTTCCATAGTGATCACCCTCGCTGTAATGTATCTCCCACAGTAGCGCAGAGCGGGCCGGAAGTCAAATTGACGAGCCTATCGAGAGATTTCTATAATACAGTTGAGCCTCCTATGAAGAAGATCGCCCTGGTGCTCAGCAGCGGCGGCCCGCGCGGGGCGGCCCACGTCGGCGTGCTCAAGGTGCTCGAGGAGCATCAAGTCCCCATCTCGCTGGTAATAGGCAGCTCCATCGGCG
>JAOAIA010000052.1 GCA_026414955.1 Candidatus Bipolaricaulota bacterium | reverse complement strand
GAGCGGGTCAGGAGCGGTTCCTCGTGGGGCGCTTGAAGCTAGGGGAGATCGAGCTAGAGGATCTGCCCGTGATGAACCTCGAGAGTATACTTGGAAGAGAGCTGCCCAAGGGGAGTTTTGACGTCATCTTGGGGACGGGCCTGCTGAAGGCCAAGGGCTTCAAGCGCCTGACGCTGGACTTCCCAGCAGGCAAGCTCCATCTGGAGCGCTAAGCCGCAAGCTAGGAGGCAGTTTGAGGAGCAAGCAAAGCTGCTATAGATCCGGCACCTCAAAACTCCGTCCCCAGGCGCGCTTTGATCCCCCGATCAAACGGGTGCTTGATCTTACGCACCTCCGTCACTAAGTCGGCGATCTCTTCGATCTCGGGAAGTCGCTTGTGGCTCCCGGTGAGCACGCACTCGGTCTGGGGCGCTTTGCTCTTGACGACTCTAATTAAATCTTCAGACGAGATCACGCCCATCTGAACCGCATAGAGACATTCGTCTACGATGACCATGTCGTACTGGCCCGACGAGAGCGCTCGCGCCGTCGCCTCGAGCGCCTTGCGCCCAGCTTCGATGTGCCCTTCTGTCGGTTTTCCAATCAGCCATTCGGGCATCCCGAAGCGCTCGAACGAAAAATTCTCAAAGCGCTTCAGCGCTTTGAGTTCACCGTACTCTTCAAAGGCTTCGACGCCCGTGATGCCCCCCTTCAAGAACTGAATCAAGTGCACGCGAAACCCGCGGCCCAACGCGCGCAGCGCCATCCCCAACGCTGCTGTGGTCTTGCCCTTGCCGTTGCCCCACCACATCTGGACTAAGCCCATCTCGTTCTTGAACTCCATCGCTCCTCCTTAGGAGAGTCGCAGCATAGCTTCGCGTGGCGCTAGCCCCGAGAAGATCTCTGGGTGAATGATCTCCGCTAAGATCTCCAAGCCGGTCACGATGCGCGGGCCGGGACGATTAAAATACGCCGACGCTTCAACGACAAAGACTTGATTCTCTTTGACCGCCGTCAGCTCCTCCCAGCCGTCACGCTCCGTCAAGAGCTCGAGCTCGCGCAGTGTGCGCTCGATAGAAAACCCGCAGGGCATCAGGACGATAATATCTGGATTATAAGTGAGGATCTCTTCCCAGTCGGCGTAGCGCGACGGATAGCCGATCTCACCGAGCCAGTCCTCCCCGCCGGCATACTCCACCATCTGCGGCACCCAGTGCCCGCCGATCATGATGGGTTCGAGCCACTCGATGCAGCAGACTTTAGGACGGTGCGCGAGCCTCTCGGTCTTCCCTCGGATGCGCGCGACACGCCGCTGGAGCTCCGCGACGACCTGCTTAGCAAGAGATTCTCTGCCCGTCACTTCGCCGACGGTCAAGATGTTGTCGAAGATCTCTTCGATCGTGTGCGGCTCCAGCGAGACGATCTTCGGCTGGCCATGCAAGAGCTTCACCGCGTGCCGCACGTCGTCGAACGACGGCGCACAGACCTCGCACAGCTCTTGGGTCAAGATCAGATCGGGGTTCAGTCGTTGCAACTGCTTGGCGTCAATATGATAGACGCTCAGCCCGCTGTGCAGTCTCTCACGTACGATCTGATCTATCTCGGCGCTGGGCATCTCCGAGTGTACGACGGCCTCGCTGAGCTTGGGCTTGCGCAAGACTTCGGGAGGCCAGTCGCAGTCGTGCGAGACCCCGACTAAGTGATCTCCCAAGCCCAGCTCATAGACAATCTCGGTAGCGCTGGGCAGCAGCGAGACGATCTTCATATGTAGACTAACCCCCTGGCCCCCTTCCTGGCACGGGAAGGGGGAATCCCCCTCCCACTTTAGGGGAGGGGTTAGGGGAGAGGTCCCCAAACAAAGGGACAATATATCTCTCCCCCGTGCCATCCACGATGCGCACGCGCACACGAAAGACTTGCTCAATCAGCTTTTCTGTAAGTACGCGCTCTGGCTCGCCCAGAGCAATAACTCTCCCCTCACTGAGCAAAGCGACACGATCTGTGTAGTGCAACGCCCAGTTGAGATCGTGGAGCGAGACGAGCACCGTCAGGTTCTGTTCTTGGGCCAACGAGCACACGAGCTCCATGATCTCAATCTGATAATTGAAATCGAGATGGGCCGTCGGCTCATCCAAGAGCAAGACCTTCGGCTCTTGGGCGAGCGCGAGCGCGAGCCAGACGCGCTGGCGCTCCCCGCTGCTTAGGCGCTGAATCGATCTGTCCGCAAACGGTAGGGTATCCGTGAGCCAAAGCGCACGGGTCACGATCTCGTGGTCTTGACGAGAGAGCCGTTGCCAGCGCGCGCGATGCGGCAACCGCCCCAACTCGACGATCTCTCTCACGGTGAAGTCAAAAGAGCACGAGATCTCCTGCTCGAGCATGGCCAGCTCCCGCGCTAACTCTCGAGAAGACAGCTCGCTCAGACGACGCAGATCGAGATAGATCGCGCCCGCGTGCGGGGAGAGCCGACCCGAGATCGCGCGCAGGAGCGTGGTCTTGCCAGAACCATTGGGCCCCACAAGCCCAAAGACCTCCCCTGGGGCGATCTCGAGCTCGAGATCGCGCAGCACCAAGCGCCCGTCATACCCTAAGCGAACGCGCTCTAGACGAATCATAGCGTCGCTCCAATCTGTGCCCGTCGTCGCAGTAAGAAGAGAAAGAACGGCGCGCCGAGCAGCGCCGTGATGATCCCAAGGGGCAGCTCGGCGGGGGCGAGCACCGTGCGCGCGACAGCATCGCAAAGCGTGAGCAAGACCGCCCCGCCCAGCGCCGATACGGGCAATAAAAGCCGGTGATCCGGCCCAACGATCAGCCGTAAGATATGGGGCACGATCAAGCCCACAAACCCAATCGTCCCTGAGACAGCGACAGCGACCGCCGTCAGCAGCGTCACAGCGACAAGCAAGATCTTTCTCAAGTGTCGCGGCTCAATGCCCAAGTGCGCCGCCATCTCTTCGCCCAGCGCCAGCGCGTTGAGATCGCGGGCGAAGAGCAGCACCACCATCCCAGCCACCACGAGCGTCCCTAGCACTCCAAAGACATAGAGCCATTGAGCGCCGCCCAGCCCCCCTAAGATCCAAAAAATCAGCCGTCGTGCGTCGTGAGCTGCTCCCCCGTAGAAGAGCAGAAAGCTGGTCACTGCCGAGAAGAGCGCCGCGAGCGCAACGCCCGAGAGGATGAGCGCATAATTGTCGAGCCGTGCCCAGCGCGTCTGCGCCACCCGGTAAACAATAGCGACGGCAAGCACGCCACCGAGAAACGCCCCCAAAGGCACAAATCCCCAATAGATGTCGAGATGAAGCGCGATGGTGAGAGCCGCGCCAGCCGTCGCGCCGCTGGCAATCCCCAACAGATACGGATCAGCAAGGGGATTACGAAACAGCCCCTGCATGACAGCCCCGCAGAGCGCCAATGCTCCCCCAACAAGAGCAGCGAGCAGCACCCTGGGGAGCCGAATCTGCGTGAGAATCAAGCGATTCGTCGGGTCTGCATCGAAGGGCGAGAGGGGCACAGCCCCCAAGGCTATGCCCAGCGCTATAGCTCCCACAAGCAGGGCGCTTAAGCTGCTGAGAACAAGCAAACTCTTCCAGCGCTTCACCGGCGCGCCTCCTTAGTAGGCTTGACCTCTCCCCCACCCCTACAGCGTAAGGGGAGTTCCCGAAGCGTTAACGTTTCGCCCCCTTCCCTTTAGGGAAGGGGGACAGGGGGTTAGGTCTGCCTAACGACCCGGATGCAACAAGTCCGCAACAGTCTTGATCGTCTGCGCGATGCGCGAGCTGACCCACTGCGACGCCTTGATCCCGTAGACGCGCTTCTCGCGCACGGCTTTGACCTCTTGCAAGAAGCGATTCTGGGTGATGAGCGGAACCAAGAACGGGTCCGTAAAGATCACGCTGGGATCGCGCTTGACGATCTCCTCAAAGCTCACTTGCTTATAGTCAGCAATATCAGGGAAGACGTTGATGCCCCCGGCGCGCAGCACGATCTCGTTCTCCGGGGTGCCGCGGCCGGCAGCAAACGGCGGCTGCTCCCCCGTCGGATAGAGAATCGCAACCGTAGGCTTAAATCTGTCGAGCACTGTCCCTTCGGTGACGACGATCTCTTCGGCGATCTTGCCGATCAGCGTATCGGCTCTCTTGATGTCGCCCTCGATGACCAGATTGACGGAACGAATCGTTCTGAAGATCTCCGTGACGCTGTCGATAGCACCGGTGCCGACTTTGCCCAGCGAGACGACGATCAGCCCCGCGCGCTCCAACGTCTCTCGGATCGCGCCAATCGCGCCGAAGACGACATCGGGCCGGAGCGCGATGATCGCTTCGACGTTGGGATTAAAAATCGGCCCCACGCGCGGGACGTTCGCGACTTCTTTGGGGTTGTCCGCAGACTCAGACACCCCAACGATGCGATTGAGCGCGCCTAAGTCAATGAGAATCTCCGTATAGAGCGGCGTCCCGGCGACGACGATGCGCTCCGGGCGCTTGGGGATCGTGATCTCACGCCCACGGTCGTCGGTCACTTTGACGGGATAGTCCGCCCACGACGGCACAACCAGCCCGACGAACAAGAGCGCAACCAGTCCGACCAACTTCCATCGTGTCCAGCGCATGAGTCTCCTCCTTTGAGATTTATCTGTTAATATGCGATGTTAATTCCCACAAGACGGCCCACAGCCCGCGCGCCGCTGCTCCCCGGCTCGGCCCGAAAGCTATGACGATCAGATCGCCATCGTGAAGACTTGGGAACGCTCGTTCGAGTATCTCGCTGTCGTCTGGGTTCTGCTTCGCAAGCGCCTCACGCTCCCCGACAAACCGGAGCGCATCCGCCCGCTTGGAGAGAAAGAGCGCGGCGGTCGCGCCTTCACGAACGGCAATATCGCGAGAGAGCCACGTCGAAAAGCCCTCAGCAGCCCCTCGTATATGCGCCGCCCGCGCGCATCTGTCCAGCATCAGATTCTGGAGCTGGACATCGCGGACGCCTGCTATCGAGCTGAGTCTCTGAGAGAGAAACCGCCGCCCGCGCCCCGTGAGCGCCGTGCCCAGCTTGGAGAACGAGACGAACTTCTGGGCCTCAAGCTTCTCTAGCTCCGTCCGCACCACGCTCTCGGTCAGCCCCGTGCGCTCCACCAGCGTGCGTCGCCCCACAGGGGCTTCTCTCAACTCGTAGAGCAACTGATACGCGATATGCTCGCGCAGAGGCGCGACGACGTGGGATGCCATCTCCCACCTCCAAGGCTCATTTTACACATTCCCAGGGCGATGCGCAAGATGTCTCTTCTGAAGGGCTCATTTGACAAGATGCAGAGGCATGGGTATAGTAAGAAGCTACGCTTGGGAGGATGACCACTATGAGACACACAACCCGCCGCGAGATCCTCTCTGAAGATACCGGCAGTCCCTACTATGAACTGCGCAAGTACCCGGAGCCGACCGTCTGTTCGGGCTGTAATCTGGTCTATCACAAAGGGCGCTGGACAAACGGCTTGACGGCTCCCGCGGGGGCCAATCGCGAGCTGTGCCCGGCGTGCAGGCGCGTGCAAGATCGCAATCCCGGCGGCGTCGTCTATCTTGATGGCTCGTATTTTCAGGCCCATCGCGACGAGATCCTCAACACCGCCAAGAACCAAGAGAAGCTCGCTCGCGCGCAGCGCCCTCTCCAACGCATTATGTGGATCAAGCCCAACGACACCGGCTTAGAGATCGCTACGACCAATTTCCACTTAGCCCGCCGCATCGGCGAGGCAATCTATCAAGCGCACAAGGGCAATCTCGATATCAAATATTCGGAGGGCGACCGGTTCGCCCGCGTCTACTGGCACCGCGACGACCAGCCTAAACCCAAATAAATGTCTCTCCGTGATGAGAGCCTCTGCGCTCTCTTAGAGAAATTCTCTGCGGCAACGCCCACGCCAGGGGGGGGCAGCGCTGCGGCCCTTGTCGGGAGTATTGCGGCTTCGCTTGTCGCGATGGTCGCGGGTTTAACTGTTGGGAAGAAAGCATATCACTCTGTTGAGCCGGAGATGCGCCGCGTGCTCGCTGAGGCGATCCAGCTTCGTGAGGAGCTTCTAGAACTCGCAGACCGCGACAGCGCAGCATTCAACGCCGTGATGGCCGCGTATAAACTGCCCAAGGAGACCGAAGCAGACCGTGCTGAGCGAGAGCGAGCGATTCAATCGGCACTCAAGGGCGCGACCGAGATCCCCTATCAGACGGGGCTGCGGTGCTTTCGGGTCTTAGAACTGGCCGAGATCGTGGTGACGAAGGGGAACAAGAGCGCGCTCAGCGACGGTGGAGCCGCAACGTCTCTCGCCGAAGCGGCGGTGCAGGCGGCCCTGCTCAACGTCGCGCTCAATCTCTCGGCGATCTCCGACGAGTCCTTGAAGAGCAAGTACACCCAGGAGCGCGAGCGGCTCGCCCAGCACGCGCACGAGAAGCGAGCGGCGATCCTCAAAACCATCGCGGAGCGCCTCATACCATGAGCAGTATCTCTCAGTACAAAACCCTCGCCATCGAAGCGGCCCACCAAGCCGGAAAACTCTTACGCCAAAATTTTCGCCACAGTCATCGCTTTGAACTCAAGAGTGGCTTCCGCGACCTGGTCACGGAGTTCGACCGCCGCGCCGAAGAGATCATCGTCTCGCTTATTAAAAAGAATTTCCCCGAACACTCCATTCTCACCGAAGAAGGTTCCGTGCGCCCTACGGACGCCTCGCCGTATCACTGGATCATAGACCCCCTTGACGGCACCACGAACTTCGCCCACGGCTTTCCGTTCCTCGCGGTCTCGATTGCGCTCTATTATAAAGATGACGCGCTCATAGGCGTCGTGTATAATCCCATCCATGATGAGCTGTTCGTTGGCGAAGCCGGGCACGGAGCGCAGCTCAACGGCCAGCCCATCAGGGTCTCGCACACGGAGACTTTGCAGGAGAGCTTAGTCATGACCGGCTTCCCCTACGACGCTTGGAACACCGAGCAGGATAATTTTGACAACTTCGTGAAATTTGCCAAGATGACGCAAGGCGTTCGACGGCTCGGTTCCGCAGCGTTGGATC
>JAOAIA010000051.1 GCA_026414955.1 Candidatus Bipolaricaulota bacterium | reverse complement strand
AGATGTGTATAAGAGACAGGCCGTGGGACATGGCTGCTGCGGTGCTCATCGTGCGCGAGGCCGGCGGGAAAGTCACGGACTTGCGCGGGGATAGTCTGAATCTTTATGGTAGCGAAGTCTTAGCGACCAACGGGAAGATTCACGACGCCATGATCCGAGTCTTGCAGGGCGAGCGTGAGTGACTATGGAGCAGACCTATATCGAAGATATCGCTCAGAAAGCTGGGCAGGAAGTCTTGATTTGTGGTTGGCTCTATAATCGTCGTGAGTCCGGCAAGATTCAGTTCTTGCTCATTCGCGACGGGACGGGGGTCATCCAAGGGGTCGTCACGAAAGCCGACGGGGAAGCGTTTGAAAAAGCCCTCAGACTGACCCACGAGTCGTCGCTGAAAGTGCGGGGCACGGTGCGCGAGGACTCGCGCGCCCCCGGCGGCTATGAATTACAGATTCAAGATATAGAGATCGTGCAGCGCGTCGAAGAGAAGTATCCTATAGACTTGAAGGAGCACGGGCCGGGGTTTCTGTTAGACCATCGGCACTTATGGATTCGCTCGCCCCGGCAAGCAGCGATTCTGAGGTTGCGCCACGAAGTCATGCAATCTATTCGCGATTTCTTCGACGAGCGGGGGTTCATCGCGACGGAGTCGCCCATTCTCACCCCCTCAGCGTGCGAGGGCACGACCACGCTCTTTGAAGTCAATTATTTCGATGAGAAAGCGTATCTCTCCCAGAGCGGGCAACTCTATTTAGAAGCGACGGCGATGGCGCTGGGCAAAGTCTATTGGATTGGCCCAGCTTTTAGAGCCGAAAAGTCCAAGACGCGAAAGCACTTGACAGAATTTTGGATGGCTGAAGCCGAGGTGGCGTTCTTTGAGCATGAGCAAAATCTCAAACTCCAAGAAGAGCTGGTCAAATACGTGATCGGGCGGTGCTTACAGAAGCGCGCCCGCGAACTCAAAGAGCTCGGGCGTCAGACGACTCTCTTAGAGAGGATCATTCAAGAGCCGTTCGCGCGCATCACCTATGCCCAATCTCTCGAGATCGTCAATGATCTTTTGAAAGAGAAGATCGCGTCTGGGGAGGTCGAGAAGCTTCATTGGGGGGACGATTTCGGCGCGCCGCACGAGGAAGCTCTGGGGGAACACTTTGGGCGGCCGGTCTTCGTCGAGTTCTTCCCAGCGAAGATGAAAGCGTTCTACATGGAGCCAAAGCCTGATAATCCCGATTTGGTCTTAGCAGCCGATCTGATCGCTCCTGAAGGCTACGGAGAGATTATCGGGGGTAGCCAGCGCATTTCAGATATTGCTCTCTTGAAACAGAGATTGAAAGACTTCGGGCTGCCCGAAGAACCCTATCAATGGTACATTGACTTGAGAAAATACGGGGGCGTACCGCATGCGGGCTTTGGATTAGGAGTAGAACGTCTGACGACATGGATTGCGGGGATCGAGCACCTGCGCGAGACAATTCCGTTCCCGCGGATGATCTATCGTCTGAAGCCATAAAACAAAGACGGGGAGCAAGTCTTCTCGCTCACTCCCCGCTATCATCATAGCGATATTATTTTCGGACCTCGAGCTTGCCTCCCGCCTCCACCACGCGCAGGCTGCGCGCTAATCTCTCACGAAGCCCTTTGCCCGGCTTGAACGTCGGCACGACCTTGCGGGGCACGCGAATCCGCTCGCGCGTCTGCGGGTTAATGCGATTGGACTCACGGCGCGCACGTGGCTCGAACTTGCCAAACCCCGTCAACTGCACCGGCTCGTTCTTGCTTAGCGTCTCCGTGATCAACCCGAAGACCGCGTCTACCGTCTGGCGGGCGCTGCGCTTGGTGAGATTGAGCCGATCGGCCAACTTCTCGATAAACTCGTTGCGGTTCACTGATCTTCACCCCCTCTCCTCGGCAGTGTTGGTGCTTCCGAGAATCTCTTTTCGAAGGCTGATTCTAGCAGATGCCCGCACAAAAGTCAAGACCTCATAGTTGCTGCGCCACGAGATCGGTACCAGGGGGAGGTGTGGAGATGGCTCAAGAAAGCAGGCATCCGGGCCAGATTCTGGAAGATGGCCCATGCCCAGACCGCCCGGCTGTGGCAGACCAGCCGCCAGGTCGTCAGGAAGTGGGTGCGCCGCTTCCAGCAGCAGGGCCAGGCCGGGCTGGCACGACTGCAGCCGCCGCCCTCACCACTGCCCACGTCAGAGGCTGTGGAGGCTCAGGTGGTGCAGGTGAATATCCTGCGCCGCCATGGGCTCATCCCACCCCTGCGGAAGCGCAAGGTCTGCTCCCCCGCTCACTGGGCCTGGCAGACCCGCACCCCCTTCGCCTTAGCTCAGGTGGATGTCAAAGACATCCGCGATGAGGCCACACTCGGCCCGCGCCTGGTGCACCCAGGCGCATCTGCCGCGCTCCCAGTGGACCTTCCTAGAGGGCAGAACCCGCTTGCGGTTTTTGGCGTTCAGCCACCGCACCCCAACGCCCTGTGCTGTGCTGGGCTGCGGGGGATCACCCAGCGGGTGCAGTGGCAGACCGAAGCGAGTGGGGCGGGGAGAGCTTGCAGCAGCGGCTCAACCGGAGGTTCTTTGCGCCCTTGGGAGCGCAGCTGGTGCGCTTCCCTC
>JAOAIA010000004.1:22562-37414 GCA_026414955.1 Candidatus Bipolaricaulota bacterium | reverse complement strand
GCATGATCTGTCGTCGCTGAGGTTGCTTGGTTCGGTAGGCGAGCCGATCAATCCTGAAGCCTGGATGTGGTATTATAAAGTGATCGGCGGCGAGCGCTGCCCAATTGTTGATACATGGTGGCAGACCGAGACCGGACATATTCTGATCACGCCCCTGCCGGGGATCTCGACGCTGAAGCCTGCTTCGGCCAACAAGCCCTTCCCTGGCATCGAAGCGCAGGTCTTAGACGAAGCCGGGAATCCCATCCCGCCGGGCACCGGAGCCGGTTATTTGGTCATCACCAAGCCCTGGCCGGGGATGCTCCGCACGCTCTACGGCGACCCCGAACGCTACAAGCAAGCCTACTGGAGCAAGTTCCCTGGGGTCTATCTGACCGGCGACGGCTGCAAGATCGACAAAGAGGGGGACTTCTGGCTCCTGGGGCGGATTGACGACGTGCTCAACGTCTCGGGTCATAGAATCAGCACGATGGAGGTCGAGAGCGCCTTGGTGGACCATCAAGCCGTCGCTGAAGCGGCCGCTATCGGCAAGAGCCACGAGATCAAGGGTCAGGCCGTCTCGGCGTTCGTGACGCTGCGCGCGGGCTACAAGCCCTCCTCAGCACTCGCCGATGAGCTGAAGCAGCACGTGGCGAAGAAGATCGGCCCGATCGCTCGACCCGACGATATCTTCTTCACGGCGGAGCTGCCCAAGACCCGTTCGGGCAAGATCATGCGGCGGCTGCTGCGCGACATTGCTGAGGGTCGTGCCCTGGGCGACACGACGACGCTCGCTGATCCCTCGGTGATCGCACAGCTCAAGAGCCAGTACGAATCGAGCGAAGGGTAGGGGCGGGTTTCAACCCGCCCTTATATACGGGTTTCAAACCCGCCCTTATGCGGGTTTCAAACCCGCCTGTACCTATGAAAAATCTCATGAATACAACAGTTGTTGGCACACAAGAGAAGCCCCTGCCCAATCGGTGGCTCTTCGTCATCGCTGCGGTCTTGATGCAGTTGGGCTTGGGCAACGTCTACTCGTGGAGCATCTTTCGCAACCCGTTGATGAAGCTTCACGGCTGGACTATTCAAGAAGCGACACTGCCCTTCACACTCTGTGTGGTCTTCTTTGCCGTGGGGATGATCGTGGCGGGCCGGTGGCAAGATCGCGTCGGGCCAAGGATGGTCGCGATGACCGGCGGCGTGCTGCTTGGTGCGGGCTTTCTGCTCGCGGGCCAATTTGGTCAGACGCTCCTTGGGCTGTATCTCACCTATGGGGTGCTCGTGGGCTTGGGCGTGGGCTTTGCGTATGTCACGCCCATTGCGACGTGCGTCAAATGGTTCCCCGACATGCGGGGGTTTATCACGGGCTTAGCCGTCTTGGGATTTGGCGCAGGCTCGCTCATCGTCGCGCCGCTGGGCACGTGGCTCATCTTTCAGATCGGGGTCTACGGGACCTTTGCGGTCTTCGGTGCAGCGTTCGGACTGCTTGTTGTACTCACGGGCGCGATCTTGCGCAATCCTCCTGCGGGATGGAAGCCCGCGGGCTGGACGCCCCCAGAGAACGGCCCAGGCTCTCAAAATCAAAGAGATTATCCCCCGTCGCAGATGGCCAAGACGTTTCAGTTTTATTTGCTCTGGGTCGTCTTTCTCTTCTGGGCGGGGGTCGGCTTAATGGTGATCTCCCAAGCAGTCCCGATGGGACAAGAGCTGGCGGGGTTGAACGCGACAGTAGCAGCGGGAGCCTTGGGCGTCATGTCCATTCTCAATGGTCTTGGACGACCGGCGTTCGGGTTCATCTCGGATAAGCTCGGCCGCAAGGGCGCAACGATCCTCGCTCAAGCTGTTTTTATCGTGACGCTGCTCTTTATCCTCTCTAATGCGCGAGACTTTGCCCTCTACACGCTCGGGATCAGTCTGATTGGCTTTGCCTACGGGGGCAGCCTCTCGGTCATGCCCGCGTTCACGGCGGATTATTACGGGACGAAGCACTTAGGGGTCAATTACGGGTGGGTCTTCTCGGCGTGGGGAGCGGCGGGGGTGCTGGGGCCGATCATCGGGGCGCAAGTTCGCGCGGCGACGGGTGCCTGGGGCGGGGCGTTTCTCGTGCTTGCGGGTTTGAGCGCTGCTGCGGCAGCCCTGATCTTGATCGCCAGGCCGCCTAAGGAGGCATAAGAGTCTCAGTTTGCACAAAGACTCTCTTATCGAGCAAAATATAAGAGAGACCCTCATCCCTGTGCTCCCCTCTCCCTCAGAGGGGAGAGGGGACAGGGTGAAGCGTTTTGATGCAGCATTGTTCTCGATCAGTGGTCGCATCAAAACGCTTCAGGGTGAAGGGAGGTCGGACCATGCACCGGCGAGGAGTGTTGAGCTGCGTGCTGGTCCTTGCTTTTCTTGTGGGAGGGTGTCAGCCCTCAATCCGTCCCATCGTTGGGCAATCGTCCCAGAGTTCCTGCAAAGCAGTCCAGCAACCAACTTCTCCTGATGCTGACGTCGAGTTACACGTGAATGGGCGTAATCTCGTCATACTCCATCGCAACGCGCTCACAAATTGCTGCTTGACGACAGCGCTGGAGGTCGTCCTCAAAGCCAACACCATTGAAGTATTTGAGCGGGAGCAACCGGGAGAAGCGTGTCGCTGTCTGTGCCCGCGCGATCTCTCGGTGACGATCTATCATCTCAATCCAGGGGTGTATACGGTGCGGCTCTACCGTGACGATGAGCCGGAGCCGTTTTGGGAGGGAGTGGTGCAGATCAAAGGCATCACTGCCTGGCAGAACGCTGGGCTACCGATTAAGATCGAAGAGTGAAAGGAGACGATCATGTCTGCGAAAAACCCTATCGTCTGGATCGTGATTCTCGCGATTGTCGCCGTCGGAGCGCTGATCGCCATCAATTGGATCTCGTCGCGCCCGGCTAAGCCCCCCGCTCAAGAGACGACGACTGTACCGGCTCCACCAACACAACAAGAACAGCCTCAGCAACCTTCAGAGCCTGCCCCATCCCCTCCGGAGCAGCCGACCAAGGGCGTCGCTGATGCCCCCGTGACGATCGCTGAGTTCGCCGAGTTCTATTGCCCCTATTGCGCTCGACATCTGTGGCAAACGTTCCCCAAGATTGATGAAGAGTACATTCGCCCAGGGCTGGTCAAGTACGTCTTTCATAATTTGGTCGTGCATGGAGCAGTCGCGCAGCTTGCCGCGCAAGCGGGCGAGTGTGCCCATGCTCAAGGGCACTTCTGGGAGTATCATGACCGGCTCTTCTATGTGATCTTCGAAGAGGGGAGGGGGCAGCTCGATGCGGAGGCGCTGAAGACCCTCGCTCAGGAGTTTGGGTTGAACGTCGAGACGTTTGCAAGCTGCCTAGATTCGGAGTGGGCCAAGGCCGAAATCGAAAAGGACCGGAAGATCTTGAACGATCTCTTGGCGCAGGTCCCGGAAGCCGAAAAGCCCCGTTCCATCGGGACGCCGCTCTTCTTCATCAATGGGCGCCCGTTGGTCGGAGCATGGCCCTATGAGAAATTCAAAGCCATGATCGACGCGGAACTTGCAAAGCGAGAGAAGTAAGGTCCACCCTCACCCCCGGCCCCTCTCCCCTGCGAGGGAGAGGGGGGAGGGGTGAGGGGAGCCAAGACAAAGGAGGTTTCTATGCGCGAAGTCGTGATCGCTGGAGCTGTCCGATGTGCCGTGGGCCGAGCGGGCCGGGGCGTCTTGAAGGAGACACGCCCGGATGAGTTTGCTGCGGCCGTCTTGAAAGCCCTCGTTGAGCGCACCGGCGTTGACCCCAAAGAGATCGACGATATTCGCTTGGGCTGCGCCATGCCCGAGGCCGAACAGGGCATGAACGTCGCCCGCATCGCTCAGTTCTTAGCCAAGATTCCGGAGATCGTGCCCGCGTGCACGATCAATCGTTTCTGCGCGTCGGGGTTGGAGTCGGTCGTCAACGGCTGCTATGCCATCGCCTACGGCGACGCCGATCTGATTATCGCTGGTGGAGTCGAATCGATGAGCATGGTGCCGATGGGGGGCTACACGCCTCGACCGAACCCGATTCTCGCCCAAGAGTTCCCCGAGGTCTACACGCCGATGGGGATCACCGCGGAGAATCTGGCGGAAAAGTTCAAGATTTCGCGCGAAGCGCAGGATAAGTTCGCGTATGAGTCACACATGAAAGCCGTGCGTGCAACCACAGAAGGGCGCTTCAAGGACGAGATCGTCCCGCTCACAGTGACAGTAGACGGCAAGACGATCACCCACACGGTGGACGAGACGATCCGTGCCGACACGACGCTCGAAGCGTTGGCCCAGCTTAAACCGGTCTTCAAGGAAGGAGGCACGGTAACGGCGGGCAATTCGTCGCCGTTGACGGACGGGGCTTCAGCGGTGCTCCTCGCGTCGAAGCAAAAAGCACGCTCGTTAGGATTGAAGCCGATGGCGCGGTTCGTCTCCGCGGCGGCGGCGGGCGTTCGCCCGGAGATCATGGGCATCGGCCCGGTCTATGCGATTCCCAAAGCCCTCCAGAGAGCGAAGCTCTCGCTCAGCGATATAGATCTCTTTGAGTTCAACGAAGCGTTTGCCGCACAAGCCCTGGCAGTCATTCGAGAGTTGGATCTGCCGATGGAGAAGATCAACGTAAACGGGGGCGCGATTGCGCTGGGGCACGCCCTGGGGTCGTCGGGATGTCGGCTGCTCGTGACGCTGGTGCATGAGATGCCCAGACGCGATGCGCAATTTGGCGTGGTGACGATGTGCGTGGGGGGCGGCCAGGGGATGGCCGCGGTCTTCGAGAGACTCTAAAGGGGGCAAGTGATCATGCGTGAGATCAAGACAGCAGCGGTCTTAGGCGCGGGCACGATGGGGAGCGGGATCGCGGCGCTCTTGGCGGGCGTGGGTATCAAAGTCCATCTCTTGGATATCGTCCCCAAAGAGCTCACTCCAGAAGAGAAGTCCAAGGGTCTGACGCTGCACGACCCCGCCGTGAGAAACAGGATCGTCAACGCGGGGTTGCAGAGAGCGCTCAAAGCCAGCCCCGCGCTCTTCTATGACCCCAACGACGCCCAGCTCATCACCGTCGGCAATGTCGAGGATAACTTAGATCGCTTGAGCGAAGCCGACTGGATCGTCGAGGCCGTCTTCGAGCGCCTTGACGTCAAACAAGAGACGTTCGCCAAGATCGAAAAGTTCAGAAAGAAAGACTCTATCGTCAGCTCCAACACGTCGGGGATCGCCCTCAAAGCCATTACGCAAAAATCGTCGCCGGAGCTGAAGAAACACACGCTCATCACGCACTTCTTCAACCCCGTGCGCTATATGAAGCTCCTAGAGATCGTCCCCGGCGAGGAGACCGACCCGGCAATCCTAAAGTTTATGATGGACTTCGCCGAGAAACGTCTGGGCAAAGGGGTCGTCTTAGCGAAAGATACGCCCAACTTCATCGCTAACAGAATCGGGATCTTCGGGATCTCGTACTTGCTCAAAGCGATGCTCGAGGAAGACTACAAGATCGAGGAGATTGACGCGATCTTCGGGCCATCGTTGGGCCGCCCCAAGAGCGCCGTCTTTCGCACCGTCGACTTAGTCGGTCTCGATGTCATGGCCGACGTGATGAAGAACATCTATGAGAATTTGCCTAACGACCCCATGCGCGAGGTCTATCGTCTGCCCGAATTTGCCCAGAAGATGCTGGAGCGTGGGCTGTTGGGGCGCAAGACCGGCAAGGGTTTTTATCAAGAGAAGGCCGGCAACGGCAAGCGTGAGTTCTGGGTCTTCGACTATAAGACTTTAGATTATCGTCCTCAAGAGAAGTTCGATTATCCGTCGCTCTCGAAGGCGAGCCAGCAAGCGACAGTAGGAGACAAGATCAAAGCCGTCGTCTACTCCGACGACCGCGCTGGGCGCATTGCCTGGAAAGTACTCTCAGAGACGCTGCTCTATGCCGCGCGGCTCATCCCGGAGATCTCCGATAATATCTATTCGATTGACAACGCCATGAAGTGGGGGTTCAACTGGGATCTCGGGCTGTTTGAGACCTGGGATGCCATCGGCGTCAAAGAATCCGTCGAGCGCATGAAGCGCGAGGGCAAGCAGATTCCCAAGATCGTCGCAGATCTCTTGGCGCACGGGGAGAGCTTCTATCAGAAGAGAGAGAGCAAGAAGCTCTATTTTGACGTGCACGCGAAGGCGTATCGCGAGCTTCCCAGGCCCGTGGGTGTGCTCGTGCTCTCTGAACTGAAAGAAGACAAGAAGCGCGTGATCAGAGAGACGCCAGGGACGTCACTGATAGACCTGGGCGATGGCGTGGCGTGTCTGGAGTTTCACACGTATATGAACGCCATAGACGCCGACATCATCGAGATGCTCAGCGCATCTTTAGAAGAAGTCCGCGCGCGCGGCTTTGTCGGCTTAGTGATCGGAAATGAAGGCCAGAATTTCTCTGTCGGGGCCAACATTGGGCTAGTGCTGGGGGCGATCCAGAGCGGGGCGTGGCAACAACTCGAGCAGATGGTCAAGGCATTCCAAGACGCCAATATGGCGATCAAATACTTTGAGAAGCCCGTCGTCGCGGCGCCGTTCAACATGACGCTGGGCGGTGGCGCGGAGATCGTCTTGCACTGTCCGCGTGTGCGGGCGCACTGCGAGCTATATATAGGCCAAGTGGAGTTTGGCGTCGGGGTCATCCCTGCGGCCGGAGGGTGCAAAGAGCTGTGGGCGCGGCAACTAGAAAATCTCCCGGAAGACGCAGCCAATATTGATCTCTTCCCGTTCTTGCAGCGCGTTTTTGAGCTGATCGGCTTGGCGAAAGTCGCGACCAGCGCGAAAGAAGCGCGAAAGTTCGGCTTCCTGCGCCGTGACGACAAGATCACCATGAACAGAGATCGTCTGATCGCTGACGCCAAGAACGACGTTTTATCGATGGCGATGATGGGCTATGAGCCACCAAGGCCGAGAAAGCTCAAAGTCACCGGGCGCAGCGGCTACGCGGCGCTGCAGATTGCGATCAAGAACTTCCAGTGGGCCAAGCGCATTACTGATCACGAGGCGCTGATGGCGCAGAAGCTCGCGCGGGTGCTCACGGGTGGCGACGTTCCGCCGGGGACAGAGCTGACCGAGCAGCAGATGCTCGATCTAGAGCGCGAGGAGTTCCTCTCGCTCTGCGGGACGCAGAAGACCCAAGAGCGTATTCAACATATGCTTGCGACAGGGAGGCCGCTGCGGAACTAAGCGAGCTTGACATCTCAAGAGCGCAGCTATAGAATTAGCCATAGGTGATAGCTATGGCTAAGGTCGTCTCTATAGCTGAGGCAAAGAACAAGCTCACTCAGCTTGTACGTGAGGTGGAGGCTGGAGAACAAGTCATCATTACGAAGGACCGACACCCTGCAGCACGCCTGATTGCAGAGGCTGAGTACGAGCAGATCGAGCGCCGTCTGGCAGTGGCCCGGCTGCGCGAGTTGCGCGGACGCTGGAAGGCCGCTGGGGTCAAGGCACAGGAGCTTGCTGCGGAGGCTCGCAAGCTTCTGGAGGAGCGTCCATGAAGACGTTTGTGATCGATGCGAGCGCTCTATTAGCGGCATGGCTCCCTGAAGAACCTTATCAAGACCAAGCCGACGCTCTTCTCGATCGCTATCAAGATGGGCAGCTGCGGCTTTGCGCGCCTGTACTGCTCGCGGATGAGATCCTCAACGGGTTATACATTGCTGTGCGGGGCAAAGGAGGGCGCACATCCAGACTAACTCAGCAAGAAGCCCTGGAGGTGTGGAAGCTCTTCCAAAGTTTGCATATCTCTTTGGAAGAGACAAACCATCTTGCATCCCGCATCCTCGAGCTGGCGTTTGCATATCGTCGTCCCAGCACCTATGATACGACGTACATAGCATTGGCTGAGCACTTGAAGACGAAGCTCATCACGGCTGATGAACGGTTGATCAATGCTATGCCCGACAGATGGGTTCTCCCGCTGTGGGAGTTTCAGAGGAGCTGAAGTCTCAGGGTAAGGAGAAGGAGGGCGCGATGACTCTCGCAGCGCACCGCCTCGTATCGGCGGTAGCTCTCTCTATAGTGCTAGGGCTGCTGAGTCTTATCCCCTTACCCCTCCCCCCTCTCCCTCGGAGGGGAGAGGGGCCGGGGGTGAGGGTGGGAGGGGCTTATCAAGAGAACCTCACGGTTGGGAAGTCGCTGACCCTAGCTAAAAGCTGACGCTGATAGCGGATCGCTCCAAAGGAGGTTCACCATGAAGCGTCTCGTCTTCGTCGCAGCTGTCTGTGCTGTTCTTGGCGTTCTCGTCATGTCGTCGGCCCCGGTGCTCCCCCAGCCGACTGGACAAGTCATTGTGAAAGTCACGCTCGACGGCCAGCCCGCCGATGCGCTGATCTTCGCTAAAGATCGCTTCGGCAAGATTTTTATCGCGTATACGGACCTGAAAGAGATCGGTTTAGCTCGGTTGACACTGCCCCAAGAGCGCTATACGCTGATCGTCGATCACGGCGCGGGCTTCACTGTCAAACCCTTCGCCCAAGAGATCACCGTGCAAGTGGGCAAGTCTCTTGATGTCAACGTCGCGCTGCAGCGTGCGTTCTCGCCCGTGAAAGCGTGGGGTTACTACTCGGCAGACTTGCACGCCCATAGCAACGTCAGCCTTGATGGGCATACGCCCATCGAGCAGTTGGTGCTGGTGCAGCTTGCGGCTGACTTGGACTTGGTCTTTATTAGCGATCACGAGACGATTGCTGGACACGAGCTGTTTGCGAAGACGGCGCAAGCCCGTGGCGTCCCCGCGATCTTGAGCGAGGAGATCACAACTCCCCAAGGGCATTGGAACGCTTACCCGCTCACGTGTGCTGTCACCTATGCTCCCGGTAAGACCCCCAAAGACTATTTCGCCCAAGCCCGCGCCTGCGGCGCTCAGGTCATTCAGGCCAATCACCCCGGCTCGACCGGTGATGGCTACTTTGCCCTTCTGGGCACGGAGTTCTTCGATTACGGTTTCGACGCCGTCGAGATCTTCAACGGCGAATTTGATCGGGGTGACGCCAGCGCCTTGGAGCAGCTCTTCAAGTTCTGGAACGAAGGGCGACGTTACGTCGCCGTCGGCACCAGCGACGATCACGACTGGATGGACTTTCGCTTCGAGCGCTATGGCCGCCCACGCACTTATGTGCGCGTCGAGGGCGAGCTGACGGCTGAAAGATGGATCGCCGCGTTGAAAGCTGGGCGAGCTTTTGCAACCTACGGCCCCTTGGTGCACTTCACTGCCCAAGACGGGAAATTCTTCCCCGGCGACACGGTGACGCTAACTCGCGGCCAGGAGATCGCGCTGAAGGCTGAGCTCCTTGTGCTGCCCCGCGATCCCACTCAAGAAGAACCGCGCGCATTACAGATTGCCGAGATCATCCGCAACGGCAAAGTCCTCAAAAAGTTCACTCTGACCGAAGATCGCGCGGTCATCACATTCGCAGACAAGCCCACGGAGCAGAGCTGGTACGTCGTGCGCGTCGTCGCTGATGACGGCGATCAAGCCTATACGAACCCCATCTGGGTGGAGGTGCGCTAGACTGCTTAAGATCAAATCAGCTCATGACCGCGATCATAGTCTCTGAGGCAGCCTAGCTGTACGCTGAAGGGTAGCGGAGGTGGCTCCGATGGCTGCCCCAAAGAAACAGCTCGCCGAGTGCGAGTATCGTGGCCCGTGGGTCGTCAGTCGAGATATCCAGATCGGGCAGACGTGCTGGCAC
Organism: Candidatus Bipolaricaulota bacterium; assembly: GCA_026414955.1. Lineage (GTDB taxonomy): Bacteria > Bipolaricaulota > Bipolaricaulia > RBG-16-55-9 > DRXL01 > JANXCC01. The sequence continues at coordinate 27,705 of JAOAIA010000004.1, read as the reverse complement.
CCCCTCAATCTCAAGGAAGGCCGGACGCATCTCCTCAGCAAATCCTGCGAGGAGTGGGGCGAGGACTGCCCACGCCAGCGCGCTCACGCTCAAGATCGCTAGGCAGGCAGGCTCGACTACGCCACAACGATGCGCGCGTCCACCACACGCGCTCCGTGCCCTCTCTCTAGGACTATTAACGGGTTGATGTCCAGCTCGACGATCTCTTCTATTTGGGTAGCAAGCTGCGACAGCCGCGCCAGACACTCCGCAATGGCGTCTATATCCGAGGGCGGCTCGCCGCGAAAGCCCTCCAAAATCTTAAAACCCCGAATCTGCCGGATCATCCGGTGCACTCCCAGCTCGCGAATCGGCGCGATGCGAAACGTCACGTCGCGCAGCGCTTCGACATAAATACCCCCAAGCCCGAACATCAGCAATGGGCCAAAGAGCGGATCGCGCTTGAGCCCCAAAATCGTCTCTTTGCCCCCGTGAATGAACTCCTGCACGAAGACGCCAATGATCTGGGCATGAGGCCTAGCTTGCGTCACGGCAGTGAGCATCTGACGGTAGCTCTCGCGCAGCTCCGTGTCGTTCTGAATATTGAGCTTGACACCGCCGACGTCGAACTTGTGCACGATATCGGGCGAGACGATCTTGAGCACCACGGGGTAGCCGATCTCACGCGCAGCGAGAAGGGCTGCGTCTTCAGTTTGCGCCAAGCGATATTGCAGCGTCGGGAAGCCGTAGGCTGTCAAGAGGTCGTGCGCTTCTGGCTCAAGCAGCAGCGAGCGTCCGTCGCGCTGGGCACGAGCGATGATCTCTTTGGCGCGCTCGATCTGAACGTCTCTAAAAACCCTGTACTCTGTGCGCGGGCGATGCACCCATTCGTGATAGCGAGCCATCGCAGCTAAAGCGCGCGCGGCACGCTCTGGAAAGCTGTAATTGGGAATATTGATTGTCTCGAGAATCTCTATAGCGGGCCGAGCGTCGGTGACCGCCATCAAGCACGCCAGCACCGGCTTTTCGGAGTAGGTCTCGTGCACGGCACGCACGATGTTCTGGGCAATATTCTCCAAGCTCATCAAGATATGCGGCGCGGCGATGACGATCACCCCGTGAACGTTTGGGTCAGCCAAAACCGTGCGCACGATGGTGTCGTAGCGTTGCTCGTTCGGTTCGCCGGTCATGTCTACGGGGTTGGCGACGTTGACGGTGGGGGGCAATAGCTCCCGAAGTCTCTTCGTCGTCTCTGGCGTGAACGAAGCCAGCTGAAGCCCGTATCTCACGGCAGCATCGGTCGCTAAGATCCCCGCGCCGCCGGCGTTAGTCACAATGGCGATCTCCTTGCCCTTGGGCAACGGCTGCTGCGCAAAGGCGACAGCATAATCGAACAGCTCTTCAATCGTTTCGACGCGCAGCACGCCTGATTGCATGAAGACAGAATCATAGACTTCGTCGGAGCCAGCGAGCGCCCCAGTGTGCGACGTCGCTGCTTTGGCTCCTTCGAGAGTGCGTCCGGACTTAATAGCTAAGATCGGGATCTTCTTGGGGCGCTCGCTCGTGATCTCCGTCGCTAATCTGTGAAACCCTTGGGGGTCTTCTAAGTCTTCGACGTAGAGCAAGACGACGTCGGTGAGCGGGTCGTCTTTTAAGTACTCTAGGAGATGGTTCTCGTGCAGGTCGGCTTTGTTCCCAATCGAGATGAATTTTGAAAGCCCGATCTTTTGGCGTTGGGCGTACTCCAGCGCCGCGACGCCCAGCGCGCCGCTCTGCGAGATAAACCCAATATTGCCCTGGCGGGGCATCCCTGGGGCGAACGTCGCGTTGAGCGAGACGTTCGGGTCAGTATTGATAATCCCCAGACAGTTTGGCCCCAGCATGGCGATGCCGTGGCGTTGAGCGATCTGTTGCAGCTCAGTTTCGCGCCGAGCGCCCTCTGTGCCGATCTCTTTGAACCCCGCGCTGATGACAATACTGGCGCGCACGCCCTTGCGCCCGCACTCGTCCAAGACGCCCGCGACAGCGACTGCCGGCACGATGATCACGGCCAAATCTATCTCGTCGGGGATGTCGAGCACCGACGGATAGGCTTTCACGCCCAAGATACTGTGCGCTTTAGGATTGACAGGGTAGACGACGCCGGTGTAGCCGGAGAAGAGAATATTCTTGAAGACGACGCGCCCTAAGCTATCGGGCTTCGTCGACGCACCGATGACAGCTACAGATTTTGGGGCGAAGAGCGCTGCTAAGTTCTCTCGGGTATGGGCAGTCATATTTCTATGGTCTCATAGAGAGAAGCCCTGTGCAAGTTGACAGATTCTCTCGGTCTAGTTATCTTAAAGGTGGTGACCGACGATGGCGCAGATGCGCTCGCTCTTCGACGAGCCCGCGAAAACCCCGGCGACCTTGACGTTTGAAGAGGCGCAGCGCCAAGCGCAGACGTGCATGAAGTGTCGGCTCCATCAGAGTCGCACCAATGTCGTCTTCGGCGAGGGCAGCACCAAGTCTCCTGTGATCTTCATCGGTGAAGGCCCCGGAGAAGTCGAAGACTCTACTGGGCGTCCCTTCGTCGGCCCTGCGGGGCAGAAGCTCACCGAGATTTTAGAGTCTGTGGGGATCGCGCGCGAGAGCGTCTATATTTGCAATATGGTCAAGTGTCGCCCTCCCGGCAATCGTGTGCCCCAAAGAGACGAGATCGAAGCGTGTTGGCCCTACTTAGAAGCCCAGATCAGACACATCAAACCGAAGATCATCGTCGCGCTGGGCAATGTCCCAGCACAGTACTTTCTCAAGACGACCGAGGGGATCACTACGCTCCGCGGGCGATTCTTCCCCTGGCGCGATGGGATCGAGATTTACTGTATGTTTCACCCAAGCTATCTGTTGCGAAACCCGTCGCGCGAGCCGGGCAGCCCCAAGTATCTCACGTGGCAAGATATTAAAAAGCTGAAGGAGCGCCTCGATGGACTTCTCTAATTTGACTGAGCCTGAACGCCGCGCCCGCGTCGCCGAAGCCCTCAAGTTGGGCGAGGAGCTACGCAAGGCCAAAGAGTACGACAAGGGCATAGACGTCTTGGTCGAAGCTTTACAGTACGGGGTTGAGAAAGCGAAGATCTACTTTCGCTTGGGGAATATCTACTTTGACGCGAACAAGCTCGAGCACGCCGAGTACGCCTATCGTCGGGCGATTGACTTAGACCCGACGCACGTGAACGCGCATCACAATCTCAGTGTCGTGTTGCGCAAGCAGGGCAAGCTCTCCGATGCGATTCGCATGAAGCGCCACGCCGAGCGCCTCGCTCTGCAATATCCCCAACAAGTGCAGTTGACCCCAGAGCAGATCGAGCGCGCGCGACGATTCGCGCGGCGCTGGATAGTTGGGTTGGGGATAGTCTTTGCTGTTATCGTGTTGGGAATTCTGATGCTCGTATGGCGCTAGCGCATGTAGATTCCGCCGGTGACGGAGATCGTCTCGCCTGTGATATAGCCAGCTTCGTCGGAGCAGAGAAACGCAATCACCGACGCGATCTCTTCGGGACGGGCGACGCGTTTCAAGGGGATGCTGGAACGAATCTGATCGCCCTTCTCGGCTAAAGATTTTCGATTCATCTCGGTGTCGGTGTAGCCGGGGGCGACGGCGTTCACCGTGATATTATAGGGTGCGAGTTCGAGTGCCAAAGATTTTGTCAACCCGATCACCCCCGCCTTGGCTGTCGCATAGTGTGGGCTATGAGCTGAGCCCGTGAGCGCTCGCAGCGAGCTGATATTCACAATGCGGCCCCAGCGAGCTTGGCGCATAGAGGGCACGGCAAGCTGTGCACAATAGAACGCGCCGTTGAGCGTGACCGCGAGCATTCGTGCCCACTCTTCTGGAGGGAGCTGCTCGATCCCCCCATGCGATGAGTACCCGGCGTTGTTCACTAAGATATGCAGCCCGCCGAGTTCGTGCACTATCGTCTCGATCATCCGATGGACCTGGGCATACTCAGAGACATCGGCTTGGATGGCGAGGGCTCTGCGCCCGAGCGATTCGATCTGGCGCACGACAGCGTGGGCTGCTTCCGCTCGTCTCAGATAGTTGACGGCGACGTCGCAGCCCTGCTGGGCTAACTTGATCGCTGTGGCCGCGCCGATGCCGCGGCTGGCTCCGGTGACAAGGGCAATTCTTGGATTCATATTACTTATTGTGCCCATCAGTGCTTTGGACTTGCTAAGACTGATCGGGCTTCTATAACCATCTCTCAAGAATATGATTAAAGATCCTTAGCACTACATTTGGCAAGTTCAGAGCTAAGCTAGCGAGAAAGACAAGAAATAGCAAGATGAAAGCCATTCCCCAGGTAATCCGTGGTGAGACGAGGCCTTGGCCTGTAGCGGCGGGGAACAACTCTCGACACGCCCATCCCCACACGTATTGCATCAGAAAAGGGCTTACTACGACCGTGTAGATCACAAAGAACAGTATCAACATCAGCATCATAAGAACGTCTGATCTGCTGTATATAGGAACTGGAGTGGCTGTGGTAGCAATAGAGAGCAGCCATATCAATAGAGCAGCAAGAGGGATGAGCTGAGCGAGAACCATGACGAACCCTACGGGTTTGATCCAAGAACGCCATGGCAGCGATTTGACGATGAGATTCTGCTGCAGGAGACCAGATAAAAAGTGCCGAGCTATCACCCCCCAGAGGAGGTTTAGGACAAAGGGCAACAGCAGCAGCCCTATGAGCCATGACACTCCCACCCAGACTATAAGCTGGATAACAAGCTTCTGCTGCAGAAGCTCAAGGGAGGAGTCTGTGAGCGTCTGGCCAAGATTCAAAAGCATATCAAACATTGCTGTTCACCTCCGAAACCGTCATTAATATTATAGGGGGTGAATACACTCCGGCCCGTCATTTCTTGGCGAGTTCACTGCTGCAGAGACGTCAAAAAGCTCTAACTCTTCAGCACGGTACGGGCGCAGGACGCGCTCCAGCTCTGCCCGTGCCCTGGGAGATGGATCGAGCCAAAGCTCTTCATACTCTTTGGGCACGATCACCGGCATTCGGTTGTGAATGGGCTTGAGCAGCTCATTCGGCTCTGTCGTAATAATCGTGCACGTCTTGAGGGTCTGGCCGTCGGGAGAGTTCCAAGACTCCCATAGGCCCGCAAACCCAAA
>JAOAIA010000004.1:0-22462 GCA_026414955.1 Candidatus Bipolaricaulota bacterium | reverse complement strand
CCAGTGGGGGATCAGGCCCCAGCGCAAGTGCTCTAGGCGCCGATCTTTCACGTCGGCGAGCAGCGCGAGGACTTCTTGCGTCGGCGCGATGTTGTATCTGGGCGTATACTGCTGAGGCAGGGGCGCGCCAAAGCGCGCTTCGAGCTGGTCAGCGCTGAGCGTGAGCGTGAATCGTCCGCACATGCACTCTCACCTTCGGTGCAGTGTAGGGGCGACCGGCCGTTCGCCCCTACTCTGCGAGGAGGTCTGCGCTATGCCCACGTATATCTTGTTGAGCAGCTTAACCGACGAAGGCGCCCAAGCGATCAAGAAGCGCCCCGGTCGCATTAAAGAAGTCAATAGGGAGATCGAGCAGATGGGGTGCAAGATTCTCTCCCAATACGCGGTCTTGGGGCCGTATGACTTTGTCACGATCCTGGAAGCGCCCGATAACGAGACGGTGCTGAAAGTTTCGCTGGAGCTTGGGGCGCGGGGCAGCGTCAAGATTCAGACGCTTGCGGCGATCCCCATCGAGGAGTTCATCAAGGGGTTGAAGTAGCTAAGGCGATGCGCGGGTTTTGGATTTCTGTACCGGATGCTGAGGTAGGAACAGGTTTCACCCCTGCCCTAGAAGCGCATAGTAAAGATTGGGAACTCCCATGCAGCGGGAGACGAGAGCGCCGCCGCCGGAGGCGCCGGAGCCGGCTGCGTCAGGAGGTTGAACTGCAAGGTCCCGAAGAACGCGGCATAGAGAATGGGCAGGAAGACTCGCGTGATCGTATAGATATCCGCGAGGGAGGCACTTAAGTCCCAGCCAAAGGTCTCCATCAGGAATTCTGAGACCTTGATGACGCCCGCGGCATTGAGCCAGCCTGTCAGCGAGCCCGCTGTAGCAAAGAGGTACGTCAGCACCCAATCCAGCGGGTCACTAGGGATGCCGCGCCACAGGCCCGCCAGGATGATCCCCGCGCTGGCCCCCGCCGGGAGCGTGACGGTATAGATGACGACCTGCATCGCAGCAAACCCAAATCCCTGACAGAGATCGGGATTGGGAGCTTCGCGACAGAGAGTCGTCACGTAGATGAGTTCGAGCGTCGGCCCCCCGATGAAGCCCCCCAACAGCCCAAATGTGAACTCTTCCATGAAGAAATCGCTCGACCTAGGCTGTGCCCACGCCGTCGGCACGCACACCCCCCACAGCCCTGCGCACACGACGAGAACAGTAAGTGCTCTCATGGATACTGTAGTTGTACCACCGAAGGAGCGGTCTTGTCAAGTACCCGGAACGCTGCTATAGTCTAAGCATGACCCGCGCGCAGTTTGAACGACTCGTCTGGGAGGCCGTCGAGAGCCTGCCCAAGTTTTTTAAAGAGCGCCTCCAGAACGTGATGATCGTCATCGAAGATCGTCCCGATCCTCCCGATGATGATCTGTTAGGGTTGTATCACGGCGTCCCCCTGACGGAGCGCTCGGTCTTCTCCGATCAGATCCAGCCCGATATTATCTATATCTTTCAAAAGAACATCGAGGCGCTCGCCCACGGCGATGCCGATGAGATTCGCCGCCAGGTTCGCATTACGGTCATGCATGAGATTGGGCACTACTTTGGGCTGGACGAGGACCAATTAGCCGCCTTGGAAGACGAAACCTGAGTAGGGGCGACCGGCCGGTCGCCCCTACCCGAGGGCAAACAACTCGTTGCACCGCACAAAGCTCAACAGATGGTCTTCGATATATTGCGTCTGGCTGCGATAGCACCGGATCGCTTGGAGCTTGCGCTCGATCTGCTCCGGGCGCAGCTCGTGCGCCAGCCACGCCGCGCCGTCGCGCAGGCTCCGCGGGGGAAGCAGACGTCGCTGAGGATACTTGCCCACCGGCAGCGGCCACGCTCTGTAATGAATGAGATAGTGCCGTCGCTCCACTTCTCCATTGAGAGTTCTCAGGGCTGCTTGGGCCAACAGATACGTCGCCCGATGATCGCTGTGGCGATCTTGAGGATGGGGCAGATAGAGAATATCGGGGCGCTCGCGCTCTAAAATCTCTTTGAGATCGCACAGGACAGACTCACGGAGATAGGGCGCACCGGGGCTGTAGGCCCACTCATACGGCACAGCGCAGACCTTCGTATAGCGCGACGTGTAGGGTGTCTGCCCGTCTACGCACAGATGGGCCAGTCCCCGGTCGGGATACCCCAGCGCGATCACGCGCTTCTCCGGCACTCCTAAAAGTCTCAGAGCTTCGAGCGACTCGCGATAGCGGCGCTCCCCAAGACGCAAGAAGTGTTTCGAGGGCAGCAGCAACCCGCGCCGTTGCCCATCCCCACATGTCATCAAGAGAATTGTGACGATGTGCCCTTGGCGCCGATGCTCTTGGATGACCCCGCCGGTGGCGAGGGCTTCGTCGTCGGGGTGCGGCGCGATCACGAGAATTCGGCGCTTAGGGGACTGGAGCATAGCGGGGCAGTGCAATCTCTAAGACGTCCGAGATCTCCTCGACAAACTCGATCCGTAGAGCTTCTCTGACGTTCTGGGGCAGCTCTTCTAAGTCTTTTTCGTTGCGCTTGGGCAAGATCACCGTCTTGATGCCGGTGCGATGGGCTGCCAGCACTTTTTCGCGGACGCCGCCGACGGGCAAGACCTTGCCCCGCAGGGTGATCTCGCCGGTCATGGCTAAGTCGGCTGGCACGGGAGTGTCGGTCAAGAGCGAGACCAAGGCCGTCACCAGCGTCACCCCCGCCGAGGGGCCGTCCTTGGGGATAGCCCCTTCAGGCACGTGAATGTGAATATCGTGATGGGCGAAGAAGTCCGGGTCTATGCCTAACTGTTCGGCGTTGGCACGAATATAGCTAAGGGCTGCTTGAGCGGACTCGCGCATCACTTCGCCCAACTGGCCCGTGAGCTTGAGTTCGCCCTTGCCCTTCATCTTCGTCGCTTCGATGAAGACGATATCCCCGCCGACTTGGGTGACCACCATGCCTATTGCTACCCCAGATTTCGTCAGGCGCTCCGAGACCTCAGAGAAATACTTTGGTGGGCCGAGCATCTTGCTGACATCGGGGGCTTCGATAAACCGTCTGGAACGGTCTTTCTTTTCAGCAACTTGCACGGCGATCTTGCGACAGACTGCCCCGATCTCGCGCTCTAAGTTTCTTACTCCAGCTTCATGAGTATAGTCGCGAATAATCTGACGTATGGCGGCGTCGCTGAACTCGACTTGGTGTGCACGCAGCCCGTGGGCTTTAATCTGCTTAGGGATGAGATATCGCTGCGCGATCTGGACTTTCTCGTCTTCGGAGTACCCCGGCAGTTCGAGCACCTCCATGCGATCCAACAGCGGGCTGGGGATCGTGTACAAGACGTTCGCCGTGGTGATGAAGAGCACCCGCGACAGATCAAACGGCAGATCCAAGTAGTGATCCGTGAAGTTACTATTCTGTTCGGGATCGAGGACTTCTAACAGCGCCGCCGCGGGATCACCACGGAAGTCGCTGCTCATCTTATCTATCTCGTCGAGCATGAAGACGGGGTTCTTCGAGTTCGCCCGACGAAGCCCTTGAATGATGCGTCCCGGCAGCGCCCCGACATAGGTGCGGCGATGCCCACGAATCTCGGCTTCATCGCGCACACCTCCCAGTGAGATGCGCACGAACTTTCTCCCCAACGCACGGGCAATCGAGCGCCCTAGCGACGTCTTCCCCACCCCCGGCGGCCCGACTAAACACAATATCGGCCCCTTCATATCGCGCTTGAGCTTCAGGACCGCGAGATACTCTAAGATGCGCTCCTTCACTTTCTCCAAGTTATAATGATCCTCGTCAAGGATCTGCCGTGCCCGCGCGATCTCCAGCAGATCTTTGGTGGTCTTCGACCACGGCAGCGCAATCAGCCAATCCAAATAGGTGCGCGAGACCGTGTACTCCGCCGAGCTGGGGTGCATCTGCGCCAGGCGATCCAGCTCGCGCAGGGCCTCTTTTTCGGCGTCCTTGGGCATCTTCGCGTGCTTGATCTTGCGCCGCAGCTCTTCGATCTCCGGGCCTTCTTCCTCGCCCAGCTCTTTCTTGATCGCTTCCATCTGCTCGCGCAGGATGCGCTCACGGGTGGATCGCCCGATCTCCTCCTGCACCCGAGAGTGAATGCGCGAACCGACCTCGAGGATCTCGTTCTCTTCTTCAAGCAAGCGCAGGACAAGCGTGAGGCGCTCTTTGACGTTCAGGGTCTCTAAGACTTGCTGCTTCGCTTCGACCTCGATGTCGAGGTTGGCCGTGATAAAGTCTGCGAGATGTCCCGGATCGCTCAGGCTGGAAGCCATGGCGTGGATCTCCATGTGCGGGTTGGGCATGAGCGAGAGCATCTTCTGGAAGAGCGCCGCCACCTGCTTGCTGAGCGCCTCGATTTCGATGTCGTGCTCGACCACGGATTCCAATGGCTCGATCTGGGCGACTAAGTAAGGGGTCTGTTGGGTGAAGACCGCGACGGCGAACCGACTAAGCCCCTGCACCCAGAGCAGGAGCGCGTTGTTGGGGGTCTTCATCACGCGGGCGATCTTGCAGACTGTCCCGACGTGATAGACGTCTTGAGGCGTAGGGTGTTCGACGTTGGGATCGCGTTGCGTGAGTACCCCGATGATCCTCGTGCCCGCCAGGGCCTCTTCGATGAGCTTGACCGAGCTTTCGCGGCCCACCGTCAGGGGCAAGACCGAGTGCGGAAAGACCACCGTATTCTTCAACGGCAAGATGGGCAAGACCGTGGGAAATTCGACACGGTTTGTATCAATCAATTCAAACCCTGCTGGGGGTGTTAGAGAGTCCACCGAGGGGGCACCTGCCTTTCACAGAGTTCCAAGGGACTTTCTCTCCCACGTGCTGGGTTTTATTGTACTTTCGGTGCGGGCGACTGTCAAGCACCGGGCTGGCTTGCAGCACGACGCGGGGGCGCGTATGCTACGGCTGTGAAGCTCATACACAACGGCCCCAAAAGTCTAGTGTGGGCCGGTGCAGAGTGCGTCTGGAAGGTCTATCGGGCGGGAGGGCCGCGCCCTCTCTCAGCTATTGCGCAAAGCTACGAATCGGCCCATCGGGAAAACCCCGATCTCTTCCCCCCGGCGCGCGTCGTCGGCTTTGGCAGAGTCCTTGCCAACAGCTTGGAGATGCTCTGCATCGAGCAGGCCCGCGTCGCGCAGCCCCAGCCGAGCTATGACTTCTCCCCTCACGAATGGGACGATATTCTCATAAGATGGGATCGGCTGATCGCGCGCCATGCCCAGCCGATCCCCTCAGAGCTGCGGGTGCTCTGCGAGAGACTCCTCTACACGGGCGACCAGGCAGCGTATGATCGGATCGCAGAGCTATACTTTGATAGCCTCGCAGCGGTGCAAGCGCCGCTGGCGCTCCGGCTGCTGCGAGAACGTTCGATAGTGTGCAATGCCCCTGATCTTCCTTATCCTAAGCTTTCTGTGCTCAGCAAGATCGTGGGGGATATCTCGCCCAAGCATGTCTTGCTCGGTGGTCCTTGGCTCGCTTATGATCTCGAAAAATACGGGGTTGGCGACCCGGCCAAAGACCTGAGCACCATTCTCCGATTCTATCTCTACCGCCGCGACCCGCAGAACGCCGAGCGCGTCTTCGCCTATCTGCGTCGGCGCTACGACGATGCCGATTTGCTCTATCGCGTCTACTTAGCAGCCCTGGGGAGCGGCTCGCGGCTCCTGGGGAAGAATTCTAATAAGATCGTGCGCGAACGGTATCACTTAGTATTAGATTTTTATCCCATAGCGCGCAGATATTTGAGCTAACCGATTGCCAAGGCCGCTCAGATAGAGTATAACAAAAGCGAGCATTATGCAGACCCTCACACCAGAGACAGTAATTGCGCTGGTCACGTTCTTCGGCTGTTTTTATGGCTATCACTTTGTCTATTTTTATCTATCGCGCCGGAGAGCGTATGCCACGCGCAAGGGCCGGATGCGCCAGGCCGTCGCTGGTGCTCTACTCCACGCCATCGAAGCGGGCGATCACCTGCTCGTCGTGCACCAGGTGCGCAATATTATTATGTCCGTGACGTTTCTCGCGTCGGCCAGTGTGCTCTTGTTGGGGTTCATTATCAGCTTCAGCGGTGTCTGGGAGGCGATTGTTGAATTGCCCCAGCTGTCCAGCCGAGGGCTGCGCCCGCAAGACTACCCCATCTGGACGATCATCTTTACGCTAGCCGTCTCGTTCTTCAGCTTTCTGACGGCCTTGCGTTACTTCAATCTCTTATCTATGCTCATCAGCGCCTCGCCCAAGTCACTCGCCGAGATGGAAGGGACCGAGCCTGCTAAATATCTGACAGATCTCTTCATGCGCGGCAGCGACGCCTACACGCTGGGGCGGCGCGGGTTCATCTACAGCGTCGTCGCGGCTGTCTGGTTTCTCAACGTCTGGGTCTTTATCGCTGTGACGGTTCTTGTGACGGTGTGGGTGGCGATCTTTGATCGCTAGGCACAAGAGAGATATCTGAAGTTGCAAACCCCACCTGTACTATGTCGCCCTCGTGCAGGGTGGTGTCGAGCGCATTGGCTTTTGCGATGAGCGTGGTGCCGGCGGCCTCGACGTGCACCCAGAGAGTATCTCCGGCGAACTCTATCCCCCTGATCGTCCCCATCAGTATATTCTCTGCGGGCTGGTTGATGTGAATTCGTTCAGGGCGCACGAGCACGGTGACCGATTGCCTGAGCTTGCCATAAGCACTGCGAGCGCGGATCATCTTCCCCCCTACAGAAATCACGAGGCTCTCTCCGTCGCGGCCCACGATCTGGCCCGTCACGAGGTTGCCCCGCCCGATGAAGCGCGCCACAAACTCCGTCGCTGGAGCGTGATAGACTTCTTGGGGGGGCCCGATCTGCTCGATATGCGCGACGCTCATGACCGCAACCCTGTCGGCGACAGCTAAAGCTTCTTCTTGGTCGTGGGTGACGTAGAGCGTCGTGATCTTCAGAGATCTCTGAATCTTTTTGATCTCGAGGCGCAGGCGCTCGCGCAGCTTGGCATCGAGGGCACTGAGGGGTTCATCGAGCAAGAGCACTTTGGGATTGGGGGCTAACGCGCGAGCAAGCGCGACGCGCTGTTGCTGCCCTGCGGACAGCTCTGCGGGCATCCGGTGCTCTAGCCCTTTCAAGCCCACAAGATCGAGTAGCTCCTGCACACAAGACCTACCCCCCACCCCCTCCCCCTTGAGGGGAGGGGCTAGGGGAGAGGTCACAAACTTCAGCCCATACGCGACGTTCTGGAAGACGTTCATATGGGGGAAGAGCGCGTAGTTCTGAAAGACCAAGCCAACCCCGCGCCGCTCCGGCGGCACCCCCAGCACACTCTGATCATTAAAGAGAATATCTCCCGCATCGGGGGTCTCAAAACCCGCGATCAGTCTCAGTATCGTCGTCTTGCCGCAGCCGCTGGGACCCACCAGCGCCAGCAGTTCCCCGTCGCCTACTTCCAGAGAGATATTCTCCAGAGCGAGCGTCGTCCCGAACCGCTTCGTAATATTTCTGAGCGCAACGCGCATATTCTTATAATTTTAGTGCTCTCTCGCCAAGGCGCTCCAGCACGACAAACGCGAGCGCCGAGACCACGATCATCACGACACTCATAGCACTGGGAGCACCGAGAGAGTGTTGACTCAAAAAGCGATAGACCGCTACGGGCATGGTGTTCAGGCCCGGCCGAGCAAGCATGAGCGTCGCGCTCATCTCGCCCAAGCTGAGCGCGAACGCGAAGACCGCTCCGGCGATCAGCCCCGTCGCTACGAGGGGCAGCTCGATCTCGCGCAGCGCCCGCCAGCGCGATGCCCCCAAGCTCCGCGCCATCTCGACAATCTTCATGTCGAGATTCTCCAACACCGGCACGAGCGCCCGTACGATAAACGGGAAGATAATAACAGCATGGGCGATGATCACGGCTGTCGCTGTGCCCACGAGCCTGAACGGCGGCGCGTTGAACGCCCGCAGGAGCGCAAATGCCAACACAATAGACGACGTCGCTAGGGGGGCCATCAGGAGCGTATCGAAGAGCCGGCGCCCTCCCCAGCGCAGCCGCGCGATCACATACGCGAAGATCAATCCCAACGGCACGGCGATAGCTGTCGCCCCCAGCCCAAAGCTCAGGCTATTCAGAATCGCTCTCAAGGGGGAGTCCCCCAAGAGCGCCTCGTAGTCGGGGGTAAAGATATAAGAATACCAACGCAGAGTCCAGCGGCCTCCCGTTGGAGTATCCTCCCAGAGCGAATCCGCGACGATGGCCAGCATCGGGCCGACGAAGACCAAAAGACTGAAAAGCATATAGAGCCAGAGTAAAAGTTTCGTCGGGCGCAGGAAGTCTCTCACCCCGGCAAAGAGCGGCACCGTCGGGCGTGGGCGCACGTGCTCGGCTTGGCGCGCCAAGCTCCCTTGCATCCGCAGATAGATATATGTCATCATCAGCGAGAGCACCAGCCCGATGAGCGCCAGCGCCGCGCCGATCTTATAGTTGAGAAACTGGGGATCGAGCCGCGTGACGACTCTCGTATAGACTTCGACTTCTATCGTTGAGAACCGTCCGCCGCCCACAGACAAGACTATGGGGAAGCTCAGAAAGCAAAAGATAAAGACGAGTGCGGCGCCGCTGAGCAGCCCCGGCAGGATCATGGGCAGCGTGACATCTTTGAAGACATAGAAGCGCGACGCGCCAAGCGCGCGGGCGCTCTCTTCGTAGCGCGGGTCGAGCCTCTCCCACGCGGCGTGCACCGTGCGCGTGATGATCGGTGCGTTATAGAACGCGTGCGCGAGCACGATTCCCGTCAGCGAGTACATAATGGGCAGGGGTGGCTCGCTCAGCCCAAAGAGACTCATTAAGAACTGATTGAGATACCCATTGCGCCCAAAGAGCAACGCAAACCCCAGCGCAACTGTGATCGCCGGCAGCACGAAGGGCACTATCGTCAGGGCGCGAATCACTCGCTTGAGCGGGAAGTCGTAGTGCGTCAAGATATACGCTAAGGGCAGCCCCAGGGCGATGCTCGCCAATGTGCTCAAGAACGCCTGCCAGAGCGTGAAGAGAATCACGTGTTGGAAGTAATCGTCTGTGAGAATTCTTCGTATGAATTCCAGAGAGAAGATGCCGTCTTTAGTGAGGCCCTCGCGGAGCAAGTGGGCGAGGGGGGCGTAGAAGAAGATGACTAAGAAGAGCAAGGGGAAGAGGAGCAGAAGGCCCTCACCCCCAACCCCTCTCCCGCGCAGGGGAGAGGGGCGAGGGGTGAGGGTGAAGGCTCTGCCAAAGGGTCTCACGCTTCCTACCGTCCCCGGACGACGAGCCTGGCCCACTCGTCGAGCCAGCGGTCGTCGTTCTCGGCAACTAGATCGAGCGAGAGCATCACCGGGCTAGGCGGGATGACCGCGCACGTCTGCCATTTCTCTGGAAGCTTCGCTTGCGAGTTCGCCGGGAACATCACTTCGGTATCGGGGAGCTTCTCTTGGACTTCGGCTGAGAGCAAGAAGTCCAAGAACGCTCGTGAAAGTCTGGGGTTGTCCGTGCTCTTGACGATCCCTGCCCCAAAGATCGTGCGATAGCCCTGATTGTTGAGCAGCAAGGGCTTATAGCGCGCGTCGAAGCACGCGTCCGTCGAGAAGCTGACGACCATCGGGGCTTCGCCCTTGGTGAAGAGCTTATACGCGGCGCTCCAGCCGGGCTGGATCGTCAAGATCGTGGGCAGGAGCTGTCTCCAATAGTCGAGATAGCCCGGGTCGCCGTAGTTGTAGATCGTCCAGAAGAGAAAGGCATGTCCGACGCTGGAGGTCAGAGGGTTTTGAATGATCAGCTTCTTCTGATACTGAGACTTGGTGAGCTCAGCGAACGTTGTGGGCAGCTCTTCGGGCTTGAGTTTGTCGCTGTCGTAGACGAGCGTGATAAAGCCGTGCTCATAGGGGATGAGCGTCATGTCGGGGTCGAGGAGCAGTTCTTTGGAGACCGTCTTGAGGTTGGGGATCTCTTGCTCGCTCAGGGGGACGAGAAAGCCGAACTTCTTCAGGCGAGGGACGTCGTTGATCTCCCCCATGAAGATGTCCGCCGGTGTGCCCCCGGTGATAAGCTCGTTGATGAGCCGCGCGAGCATGGCGCGGCTTGGCCCGGTAGCGACGAACTCGACCTCGACGCCGGGGTTGCGTTTTTCAAACTCGGTCTTGATGAACTTTGCCGGCCCCCAGGCGACGAAGCTCTCATAGACGTAGACGACGAGCTTGGAGCCTTCGCCGGCCTGGGCAAGAGAGAACGCAGTTCCCCAGGCCAGCACCGATCCGATGAGCAGCGCGACGAGTGCTGCGCGACGCAGCATAATGATCCCTCCTTTGTAGGGTTTCTGAGGAGAGATCTCGGGAGGAGTGCTGAAAGTTCCCTGCGCCGGTATTACCCGGATCAGGTTCTAAGGGTCGGTCTCGGTATAGAGACCCTCTCAGCCCGGTTCCCCGAGCTCCCCTACGACACGAAGAGTTTACCATGCTCTCCGGGTCTTGTCAAGGTGATCGGAGCCAGCGCAGCATCTCGGCTTTGAGCGCGACAAAATCCGCATCCGTTGGGTCGCGCGGGCGGGCGAGCGCGACCGTGAGCACGGTCTTGACGTGCGCGGGGCGCTCCGAGAGCACATAGACTCTATCAGCGAGCTTGAGAGCCTCTTCGACGTCGTGGGTGACAAAGAGCGTCGTCTGGGGAAATTTCTGGTGGGCTTTGAGCAGCCAATCGTGCAGCTCTGCTCGGGTGAGGGCGTCGAGTGCCCCGAAGGGTTCATCGAGCAAGAGAATCTCCCTGCGAGCCAAAAGTGTGCGGATGAGCGCGACACGCTGGCGCATCCCCGCTGACAAGTGTGCCGGGTAGACGGCTTCAAAGCCAGCAAGGCCGAACTCCGCAAAGAGCTGCTCGGCGTGAGCTTCCGCTTGTGCTAAGTCTTCTTGGGCGATCTCTGAGCCAAGCAGGGTGTTCTTCAGCGCGGTGCGCCAGGGCAAGAGCAAATCTTTCTGCTGCATGTACGCGACGTGATGCCGACAGTCGCTCACGCGAGAGCCGTTCAGGAAGATCGTCCCCGAATCAGGGGGGATCAGCCCGGCGATGATGTGCAGGAGCGTCGTCTTGCCGCAGCCGCTGGGGCCTATCAGCGCAACTAATTCCCCGTGCTGGACTTCCAGATCTATCTTGTCGAGCACGGGCAAGGGCAGCCCATCGCGAACGAAGCTTTTGCTGATCTGACTGAGCTGGAGATGGCTCGAAACGTGATGCATCAGTTTGATTTTACCCAAATACCTCGCTCTCTTGCAGAGAGAGAACGCACACGCTAGACTAAAGCCCACTATGAGCCATATCACCCACCCAGACGTAGAACGATATCTCTATGAGCTTGTGCTCCCACGCGATCCACTCTTAGCGCGCTTGGAGCAGGAGGCTCAGGAGCGCGATATCCCCATCGTCGGCCCGCTCGCGGGGAGATTTCTCTATCTGCTCGTGCGCCTCAGCCGCGCCAAGAGAATCTTAGAGATCGGCACCGCTATCGGATACTCGACGATCTGGCTGGCACGCGCGTGCGCTCCCGTCGGTGGGCGCGTCGTCACCATGGAGCTTAATCCACAGATTGCTCAAGAGGCTCAACGCAACATCGCCGAAGCCGGTCTAAAACGCCGCGTCAAAGTCTTAGTCGGTGACGGCATGGACTTGCTCCCGAGGCTGCGCGGGAAGTTCGATTTTCTCTTTCTCGATGCCGAAAAGCATCAATATAAGACGCTCTTAAACTTGGCCCTGCCAAAACTCAAAAGAGGCGCGCTCATCGTGACCGACAACGTGCTCTGGAGCGGTCGAGTCGCCCAGCCGAATCCCGATGAGACAACCCGTGCTATCCAAGAGTTCAACGAATACCTGCGCACGCACCCGGCGCTGGAGACGGTGATCGTCCCCTTGCGCGACGGCTTGGCGCTCAGCCGCACGCGCTAGCATCCTCTCTCAGGGTAACCCATAACAGATCGCTCCCAGAGAATGCAAACTTGACAGCGAAGCTAGCGAGATATTATCATTGCACAAGAAAGTTTCTTAAAGCAAATAAAATTAGACTCAAGAAACTTAAAGGAGGCCAACGACGATGGCTTCGAATCCGTTCGAGCAAGCATTTGTTGCCCTCTCCGGCCCCAATCCGATTCTTCAAGGGCTGTGGGGCGGGATCATCATCACGGCGCTCAATACCGTTGGGGCACTTGCTGTCTTAATTTGGCGCAAGCCGTCAGAGCGATTTCTCGACGGCGCGCTAGGGTTCTCTGCGGGCGTCATGCTCACCGCGAGCTTTACCAGCCTCATCTTGCCGGGGATTCAGTACGGCGGCATCTGGCCAGTCTTGATCGGCATGGCCCTGGGCGTGCTCGTCTTAGATCTGTCCGATCACATCGTGCCGCACCTGCACGCGATCTCCGGACAAGAAGGGATTTTCACGAGGCGCGTGCGGGCGGTGTGGCTCTTCATCATCGCGATCACGCTGCACAATATGCCCGAAGGACTAGCTGTAGGCGTGGGCTTTGGCTCCGGCGATCTCGGGAATGCCCTCAAACTCATGGTGGCTATCGGGATTCAGAACATCCCTGAAGGGCTGGCCGTCTCGGTCTCGGCGCTCAGCGCGGGATTGGGCGCGTATTTTTACGCGAGCTTCGTGGGAATACGAGCGGGCTTAGTCGAGATTCCCCTCGCGCTCTTTGGCGCGTGGGCGGTGCACGTCGCCCAGCCCATTCTCCCCTATGCGATGGGCTTTGCCGCTGGGGCTATGCTCTACGTGATCAGCGACGAGATCGTCCCAGAGACCCATCGCAAGGGGCACGAGCGCGCGGCTACCCTGGGGCTGATGCTCGGCGCGGCAGTGATGCTCTATCTCGATGTTGCGCTCGGCTCGTAATCGGGCCGAGAGATATGACTGAGATCACTTCGGCTCCTGAGCGCCATCAGCGATTTCTCAAGACCTTCTCGCTAAGATAAGACGGACGATCCAGCGAGGAGGTTGATAGCCCTTGGCTTTGCATGGCCTCGAGAGAAATGGGAAGCACGATTTCTTGCAACTCTATCTCAACGAGATCAAGCGCCATCCCTTGCTCTCCCCTGAGGAGGAGTATCGAGTGGCGCAGCGTGCTGCGCGGGGCGACGCAAGCGCCCGCGAGCGCCTCATCACCGCGAATTTGCGATTGGTCGTGAGCATCGCGGCACAATACCGAGATTTAGGGGTCCCGCTCTTGGATCTCATCCAAGAGGGCAACATCGGGTTGCTCAACGCCGTCGAGCGTTTCGATCCCCAGCGGGGATATAAGTTCAGCACCTACGCGACGTGGTGGATCCGCCAGGCGATCATCCGCTCATTAGTAAAACACCTGCGGTTGATCGCGGTGCCGGACTATCTGGTCTCGTTGTTGCATAAGATCACCAAGCTCGAAGAAGATCATTGGCAGAGGCATGGCAGCTCACCCAACTACCCCGAGCTGGCTGAGGAGGTCGGGGTCTCTCCAGAGGTCTTGCAGCGGCTGCTTCAGGTGCGCCCCTTTGCGCCCTCTCTGGATGCTCCCATCGGGGAAGAGGAGGACGAGACAGCCTTGGAGAGCGTGGGAGCAAGACAAGCGACGCCGGAGCAGGAGACGCTGCGCGCGACACAGCGCGAGCGCCTTGAGCAAGCCCTTGCTGAATTGGACGCACGGGAGCGCCGTATCTTGATATTGCGCTACGGCTTGGAAGACAACCACCCCAGAACTTTGGTCGAGATCGGCATGTCATTGAATCTCAGTCGGGAGCGCGTGCGCCAGATCGAAGAGCTGGCCCTGAGCAAGTTGAAGCAGTCCCCTTACCTCCAGGGCCTACCCCTATAGCTCTATGGTCTCTTTCCAATCGGCGATGTGCGCGGTGCGCCCCAGCTTCGCTTGCACGGCTTGCTTGAACGCGATCATGCTCGGCATCTCCCCGTGGGTGAGAAAGATCTTTTCGGGCTTCTGCGCCTGGGTGAGGAAGCGCAGCAACCCCGACTGATCGGCGTGCGCGGAAAAGCCGTTGATCGTCCAGACCTGGGCGCGCACCGCGATCTCCTCCCCAAAGATGCGCACAGTCCGTGCCCCGTGAATGAGTTTCCGGCCTAGCGTCCCCTCGGCTTGGTAGCCCACGAAGACGACGCTGCACTCCGAGCGCCACACTTGATGCTTCAGATGGTGCAAGATCCGCCCCCCTGTGCACATGCCGCCGCCGGCAATGATGACCGCGTGGCTCGCGATGGCATTGATCGCTCGGGACTCGTCGGGGGTGCGGACGAAGCGCAGCGCGGGAAAGTCAAACGCATTGGGGCTGTGCGCCAGCTGCTGGGCCTCTTCAGGTTTGAGATAATCGCTATAGCGCCGAAAGACTTTCGTCGTCGCGATCGCCAGGGGGCTGTCCAAAAAGATCTGACAGCCGGGGAGTTCCTTGCGCTTGTAGAGCTGGAAGAGCGCCGCTAAGAGTTCTTGCGAGCGCTCGAGGGCGAAGCTGGGGATAAGAACGTTGCCCCCGCGCGCGAACGTGAGCAAAAGCGCTTGGCGCAGCTCGGCGATGGAGTCGCGCATCGAGCGGTGCTGCCGGTCGCCGTAGGTAGTCTCGAGGATCACTATATCGGCGGGATCGGGGTCAGCGGGATCGGGGGTGAGCAGCTTGTCGCGATTGCCCAGATCCCCAGAGAAGAGCAGTCTTTTGGGGCGCTTGCGCCCCTCGGTGACGCGCAAGTGCACGAACGCTGCCCCTACGACGTGCCCGGCATCGCGCAGCTGCAGCGTGACGCCCTTGGCGAGCTCTATCGTCTTGTTGAGCGGGACGGGATCGGCAAAGCGATCTAGCGAGACTAAGACGTCTTCGATCTCGTAGAGCGGCCTGACGGGGCTGCCGCCGCGCCGCCGCTCTTTCTTGCTGAGCACGGCGGCTTCTTCTTCTTGGAGTTGGGCGCTGTCGGTCAAGATCAGTCGGGCGAGATCGCGCGTCGGCTCGGTGCACAGGATTTCACCGGCAAAGCCCTCTCGCACCAATCTCGGAATCAGCCCACAGTGATCGAGGTGGGCATGGGTGAGAATCACATAATCTATCTTGTTGGGGGGAAATCCGAAGGGGAGCCAGTTGCGGCTCTCGATCTCCTCGGACCCTTGAAACATCCCGCAGTCTATCAGAATCTTCAGCTTGTCTACTTGCACCAGAACGCACGATCCCGTAACCGTCTTGGCCGCGCCGTGGAACGTCAGCTTCATACAAGAGAGTTTAGCGCCCCAGCTCTCTCGGGGCAAATGTCGCGATGGGACGGCAGCCGTCACCAACGAAGTTGATAAGGCTCATTGACGCAGAGAGAAAGCCCCTGTTATAATTCGACCGATGAGTCGAAATTCGACTCTCTGGTCAACATGACCCAGGTCCCGGAACGACGGCTGAGAGAGAGACAGAAAGAAGAGCGCTACGCCGCGATCTTACATGCCGCGTTACGGATCTTCGCGACGAAGGGGCTGCAAGAAGCGACGATGGACGAGATCGCCCAGGTTGCAGGGCTGGGCAAGGGGACGATCTACTACTATTTCGACTCCAAGGAAGCCCTCATTGAAGAACTGCTCTGCTCCCTGGCTGAGCAGTACTTCCGGAATCTGCTTGAGGGGACAGATGGCGTCACAGAACCGCTGGCGATTGCCGAGCGCATCATCACCAATCTCTTAGGGCACTATGCTCGGCAGCCAGAGCTTTTTCAGGTGATGCAGATGATCCTCGCGGCACCGGGGGGAGGGCCGCCGCGGGCGCGCAAAGTCTTTGCAGCGAAGCATCGGGAATGGCTCGCCCGGCTCAGAGGCGAGACAGCAGGGCTGCTCGCTGCCCGTGGACTCTCCGTCGAGTCTTTTGTGGATTTTATTGGGACGTATGCGCACGGGCTGCTCTTCGGAGCCGTCGCCGGGCGGGATATCGAAAAACTGCGAGAAGAATCAGGGCGCGTGCTCCGCGCCTTCTTAAAATAGGAGGACTCTATGCGCAACAAGGTGTTGCTCGGGCTTGCGCTGGCAAGCGCAGTCGTCATCGCGGTCGGAGGGGTTGGATGGACACAGTCGAGGACGGTGAAGCTGGACGAGATCGTGGTGCAGTATCCGGAGGGCTACGCGCGCGTCTTGGCTGCCGACATAGCGCTTTTGTTGGGCGACGCGACCCTGCGCGAGGGCGTGATGGGGCCTTTGGGGGCCGCGCGACACCCCCTCAACGGGATCCGTCAAGCCATCGAACTCTTTCGCCTAGACCCGCAGAGGCTCCCGTGGGTGGCGCACGGGGCCGGGCCGAATCTCTCGAGCTTCTCGATTATTGACGGGGCGCCCTTCCCCCAAGTCTTTGGGGCGCTGCAGGGGCTGAAAGCTGCTGTGGGAGCGCCCAACTCCCCGTACAAACACTGGGAGATGGTCGAGATGGACGGCATCCCCGTGATCTTCACGGGGGGAGTCTTCGGGCCGATCCCCATCGAATGGGCGTATATTCCGTTGGCGACTCGGCTGTGGTTCGGCACCGAAGTGGGGCTGGGCGGGCCGGCCAACGTCGCTCGGCTCAAGGCTTCGGCAGAACACGTCGTGAAGCGCTTGACGGGGCGCCTTGGGGTCTTTGACGAATTCGTGGCGGCCTATGCGACACGCGGCGGCTCGGTAGCATTTGTGCGGCGCACCGACGCGACGAAAGATAAGCCCGTCGAGCAGAACGAAGAGACCATGAGCTATGCCGTCTTCTTCGAGGGCGCGACCGCGCGGGTGCGCTTCGAGATTCGCTTTGTTTCCGAGGGCGCTGCCCAAGCTGCGCTCAGCAATCTCATCGCGGGCAAGAGCAGCTATTTAGCGCAAGACCTCTATCGTGCCGAGCTTGTCAGCCGAGCGATCAACGGGCGCGTTATAGATTTTGAGGTGCGCACGGACTTGCGTGGCGTCGTGGGGTTATTGATCTTGACGATGCCGTCGTGAGGCCCTCTCTTTCCTCGCCCTCACCCCTTGGCTCCCTCCTCCCTACGGAGGGAGAGGGGCTGGAGGTGAGGGTGAGATCATGGGGTATAGTATGAACAGTGCACAGCGAACACGAGGGCCGTGGATCGTCCTCGCGGTGATCGGGCTGATCACGGCCCTCTGTGCCGTGGGCCTGACAAGACTGAGAATCGCCAACGACCCGCAAGAGTTCCTGCCCGATCACCCGACGGTGCAGCTCTTTCGAGAAGTCGAGCGCGACTTCGGCGTCGCAAGCTTTGCGCACGTTATAGCCGTGCGCTTCGCGCCCAGGGAAAATTTTTCTATCGAATCCCCCCAAGCGATCCTCGAGATGGAAGCTGTCTTGCAAGCCCTGCGCGCCGTGCCGGGGATCGTCTCCGCTCAGGGGATTCCTGATTTTGTCAAGTTTGTGCGCGCGGAACTCCACGGCGGCGACCGACGCTTCTATAGTTTGCCCGCTGACGGCGATGAGCTGGGCTATTCGTTCGCTGAGATCATTCGCATGGCGTTCCAGCGCATGGCCCTGCTCAAGAAATTCACGTCGCTCGCGGGAACCGCTTTAGCGACGGCGACCATCGCCAAGGACGCCGATATTATCGCCGTCTCGCGCCAAGCCCTAGCTGCGCTTAAGCCCATCCAAGAGCGCGCCGTCGCTTTAGAGATCGGGCTGGTCAGCTACGGCGAGACGCTCGATGTCTTCAATCGAGTGACCCAGCGCGATATTCGCTATCTGACTCCGTTGGTCTTCGCGCTGATCGCGCTGACGCTGCTGTGGGTCTTCCGGCTGACGCGCCCGTGGGAGCTGGGATTAGTCTTTGTGCTGATCGCGGGTGTGGCGCTAGGGGCGTTCAGCCCCGAACTCTTCCCCCGTGTCGCTGTGCCCGTTGATCTTGCGCTCGCAGGGGCGCTCGCGCTCTTAGTCTTGCTGACGTACAAGCCCTTGGCAAGTCTCTATCTCACGCTGGGGGTCGTAGGGGTATCGGGGGTCTGGGCGTTCGGACTGCTCGGATGGTTAGGGATTCCCGTCAACTTCTTGATGGCCGCGGTCTTCCCCTTGCTCATGGGCATCGGCGACGACTACGCGATTCACTTGTTGCACCGATACGAAGAAGAACGCTGTAAGAAGCAGCCGGGGCCGCAAGCGATCTGGATCGCCTTGACGCGCACCGGGCGTGCGATCACGCTCACGACGGTCACGACGGCCGTCGGATTCACGGCGCTCTTCTTTGCCCCTAGCCCGCCGATCCGCTGGTTTGGGCTGCTCGCTGCCGTCTCGGTGATCAGCGCTCTCATAATCACTGTGACGCTCATCCCGGCACTCAAACAGATTTTTACAGAAGGGCCGCGCACGGAGCAGTGGCCTGGTACTCGGAGGATCTTCGCGCACCCCCAGGCGAGCCTGCTCAGCCTGTGGCTTGGGCGCTACGCTGAACGGTTGCGCGGGCGCGCCGCGATGACGGCGGTGCTCTTGTTGGGGGTGCTCATGGGGGCTTTTGGCTACTGGGAAGGGCGAGCATTTCAAACGTACACGGTCGACTATCGGCGGCTGCTGCCGCCGGACTACCCCACGGTCGTGCTCTATACCCAAGTCAACCAAGAGTTCCGCACCTATGACGAAGTGCAGCTTGTGCTGACGGGGGAGATCGCGCGGCTGGACGTGATGCGCGTGCTGCTCAAAGATATTCCCGAAGCGTTAGCAGCCTCACCCTACGCGCACACCGTGACGAGCATCGCTCACTATTTAGAAGACGTGCGCGCAGCTAATCCCCAGCTCGCCCAGGGCTTCATGGATCGCTTCTTAAACGATCCCGATGAGGCGTATCGCTGGCTCTTGGGCGAAGTCTTAGCGAAAGATTCCCTGCGCCAGCGGGCTGAAGCGTATGTGCTCCCTATCCGTGCTTCCGAGAAGACCGTCGTGCGTGTTAACACGATGCGCTTCTCCGATCAAGAGGGCGTGCGTCGCGTCGCGCGCGATATCTCCGAGAGATTTGCCCCGGTGATCGCCAAGCTCAACGCTCTGGGGATCGAAGCTCTTGTGACGGGCGTCCCCTTCGTCGAGGAGCTGGGCTTGAATGCCCTGCATCAGTCGTTGACGCGGTCGCTGGCGATCTCGTTTGGGCTATGCTTTCTCGTGATGGCTCTGGCGCTCCGTTCGGTGCTCTGGGGGGTGATCGGGCTTTTCCCGATGGTGCTGGTGACGGGGGTGCTGTTGGGGACAGTGAGCTTGTTGCGGCTGGAGCTGAATGCGGCGACGGCCATCGTCGCGGCGATCAGCATCGGCTTGGGAGTAGACTACGCGATCCACCTGATGCATCGCTTTCGCGAGGAGCGCGACCTCGCCCGCGCGACCGCCCGCACCGGCGAGGCGCTCTTCGCCGCGTTCTTCACCACAGCATCGGCGTTCTTCGTGCTCACGCTCAGCACGATCACGTGGAATCGCGACTTTGGGCTGTTAGTCGGGCTGGCGGTCTTCTACGCGTTCGTCGTGACGGTCTTCGTCTTTCCCGCGCTCTTAGCACTGGCAACTCGCTTGCAGAAAGAATCTCACACCTAGGAGGAGATCTCTTATGCGCCTGCTCGCTGTAACGACAATGCTCGCGCTGCTGTTCGTCGGCACAGCTTATCAGACATCGTTCGCTCAGGACGCAGACAATGACGGGCTTACCGACGCCCAAGAGAAGATCTTAGGGACAGACCCCAACAAATCCGACACCGACGGTGACGGGCTCCCAGACGGCGACGAGTATTTCGTCTACTTCACCAACCCGACCAAATCTGATACCGACGAAGATGGCATCGCCGATAAGCAAGATCCCTATCCCCGCTGGGTGCGCTACGAAGACCTCAACGGCGTCACCACCAGCACGGATCGTATCACGCAAGGGCCTGAGGGCCTGAGGCTCCATCAATTCGTCGAAGTGAAGGCGGGCAACGTCATCACCATAGATTGGCACAGCTTTCTCCATCCAGACTTCACCATGCGCGAGGCGCGGTTCAAGATCAAGTTCGATTTTCTCGATCCCAACCGCCCCGACTATGAAGGCGAGGGCTATTACAAGCCCGTCGATACCAATCAGATGGAGATCGTCCTGCCTACCTACGAAGGGGTCTTCAAGGCGACGATCCCCTGGCCGGGACGCGCTATGGCCTATAACGATTGGATCTATCATCTCTATAGCAGACCATTGAAAGTAGGCCAGATCTACGAGTACAACGTCTTCTTCTCTGAGATAATTCGGTGGGGCGAGGAGCCGTTTGCGCGGGCGCGCGCCGAAGTCCTCGGCACGGAGAAGTTCGTCTTGGAGACGAAGCTGGGACGACGAGAGTATACGGCCTTTGCTGTGAAGATCACCATGAAGTTCGCGACGTTCAAGGACCCGTTCTTCCGAGCGTTCTTGGGGCCGGACCCAGAATTGGTCCTGCGCGCGGTCTTCACCGCCGGGGAGAGTTCTCAGACCCAAGTGCTGCTGCGCTATACGACGCCGTTCTTCAGAATTACGCCGACGAAGTCCGTAGGGTTCTCGGATTTTATTATTGCCCATTGACCCTCTCCCATGCACTCTTGTGGGGCGTACAGCCGTACGCCCCTGCTCTTTTAGGTAAGCTTAATATAGTAGAACGCTTTGCCACGGCGGACAAGCCAGATGCGACGCGCCATCTGATAGAGCGCGCAGAGAATAACTATTATAGAAATCACGAAGCGCTTCATAGATGGTCACCGCGGCTATCATATCTTTAGGGCGTTCTAAAAGAGATCCCCGCTGAGATGCGCGTACGAGCTTTTGGATACGCGAATGATTGACATCTGTCTGTTTTGCGCTCTGACTGTCCCTTGCGTTACAATACCCACGGGGTACTGAGAAGATGATGCGCACGATGCTCTTGAAGCTCTCGCAAAATCACGCGATGCAATCGGCGTTCTCCAGATATCGTTTTGCGCAGCGCGCGGCGCGGCGGTTCATCGCTGGGGAGGAGCTGAGTGAAGCCATCACAGCAGTGCGCGAGCTGAACGCCCAGAATATCTTAGCAACGCTCGATCACTTAGGGGAGAACACGACCAACGAGCGCGAAGCGATCGCTGCTGCGGACGAGTATCTGGCGATTCTCGACGCGATTGCCCAGACAAAAGTTCAGTCCGAGGTCTCGCTCAAGCTCACCCAGATGGGGCTGGACATCAGCCCAGAACTCTGTTTGCAGAACATGCGGCGGATCTTAGAGCGCGCGCGGGCGCATCAGAATTTCGTCTGTATAGATATGGAAAGCTCGGCGTATACAGACCGAACGCTCGATCTCTATGAGAGATTACGGCGCGAGGGCTTCGACAACGTCGGGCCGGTGATCCAAGCCTATCTAAGACGGAGCGCACGCGATCTAGAAAGACTCATAGAGTGGGGTGTCAGGGTACGGCTCTGCAAGGGGGCGTATCAAGAGCCGCCCAGTATCGCTTTCCCGCACAAGCGCGACGTGGACGCGAACTATATAAAACTTCTAGAGATGCTCTTCAGCCCGCGCGCGCAAGAGCAGGGCGTCTACCCCGCGATTGCCACACACGACGAGAAGATCATTCGCTGGGCGATAGACCACGTGCGCGAGCATAATATCCCCAGAGATCGCTTTGAGTTTCAGATGCTCTACGGGATTCGCAGAGACTTGCAGCTTCAGCTCGCGCGCGAGGGTTATCGCGTGCGGATTTATGTGTCTTACGGGACGCATTGGTATCCGTACTTTATGAGAAGGCTGGCGGAGAGACCGGCGAACGTGTTGTTTTTGGTGAAGAATCTGATCAGGGGGTGAGACCCTTGCGTCCTCAAGTCTCGTTTGGCGAGGCATTGGCTTTAGGTTCAACCATGTTGGCAGCCCCCCTCCTGATGGGAATGCTCGGAGGACTTCTTCTGTGGAACCTTTTCGCTCACTTTAGCAATCTATCATGGCTCATCCTAGCTCCGAGTGCGGGGCTGCCCAAAAGCATTATCGAGATCATCGTTGACTTTGTACTCTTTCCGGCTCTCAATGCTATAGTCATACAGTTTGTGTACTCGGTGATTGCCAAGAAGAAAGCGCTCGTTATGGCTGAGGCGATACTATCAGCTTTAGCGCGCCTCCCAACGCTCGTCGGGCTTCACGCCATCTTTGTCATTGCGGGCTATATCTTCGCAATCATGCCCGAGATCCTCAAATTAATCGCTGTTATCCCCGCGATCTACGTCGGGGTGAAACTCATTTTTGCTTATCAAGCCATCGTTGCAGGAGAAGCCGATTTAGGAGAGGCTCTCAGCACCAGTTGGGCGCTGACTGAAGGGAACTGGTGGCGAATGTTCTTCCTCGCCCTTCTTCCTAGCTGCCTTGTGATTCCATTTCTTCTCGCGGGGCCATCGCGCATCGTAGAAGGTACTGTGGGGTGGCTCTCCGGCTTCTGGCTCTGGTGCATTGTGTCGTATGCGTATGCGCAGCTTGTCACTCGTCTAGACTATCACTAAAG
>JAOAIA010000050.1 GCA_026414955.1 Candidatus Bipolaricaulota bacterium | reverse complement strand
TCGTTGCAAGTATAAAGTCGGCAGAGCTGTCAGCGGGCAGCAACGGTGGAAAGACTTTAGCTGATAGCTGAATAAATTGCTATAATCTCTCCGGAGGAGAGACTCATGCTTGGGTTGGATCGCATCACCTTTGATCCACAGATCATGGGCGGCCAAGCTTGCATCCGCGGGATGCGTATCACCGTTTCGCTGATCGTGAATCTGATCGCCAACGGCATGACCCACGAAGAGATCCTCAAAGCCTACCCCTATCTTGAGCCAGAGGACATCACCCAAGCCCTGCAGCATGCAGCGGGGCTTGGTCAGTCAGGCTCAGCTCCCCAGCGTGGAGCTGTTGTTATCGTCACGGCAGGGAGAACGCGAGTGCGTATGTTACCTGTTGTCGGCTAAGCATCTCTTCGTCGGAGGGAGATCGGGATATTTGAGCACTATCATTACCGTGATCACTCGATATTTTTAGAGGAGGAGATGGCTATGAGATTGACCTACGACCCGCGATACAACATTGCCTATCTTTATCTGAAGGAACGCCCTGTCGAGGTAGAAACGATCAAAGTGAGCGAGGAGCTGAACGTTGACATAGCTCCCGATGGGACGATTTATGGCATCGAGCTGCTCAACGCCAATGAGCAATTGGCTGGTATAGACACAGGTAAGCTGCGAGTGATCAACAACGCTACCGGCAAGCAAATAGAAGTCCCCTTAGAACTGAGTGCCTGACTTACTCATGACGTTGGTGAGAAGAAGCTGCTTAAGATGCTAAGATACTCTACTTGTCGGCCAAGCATCTCTTCTTCGGGAGGGGATCGGGATACTTGAGCACTTTCAGTCCCACTTTGGCTAGGCCCTTGCGCACCATGCCCAGCTTTTCAGCAGCAGCAAACGACAGATCAATGATGCGCCCTTTGATGTACGGCCCGCAGTCGTTAATCTTGACAACGACGCTCTTCCCTGTCTCTAGATCTGTGACGAGCACAATGGTGCCGAGGGGCAACGTCAGGTGTGCTGCCGTGAGCTTGTGCATATCGTAGATTTCTCCGCTCGAAGTCCGTCTTCCGTGAAACGGCTCGCCGTACCAAGAAGCGATGCCCACTTGGTCGTAGCGCGCGAGATTCCATACACCTAAAGCGAAGATCACGCTCGCCCACACGTAAACGAAATATTCTGGTCGCATAGTTTTTATATTCTATTCAAACCTTGGCGCGCTCACGAGGACAGCTTTCCCAAAGAAACACCCCACTTGGCAGCCAGCTCCACCAAAGCCTGCTCGCCGATGGCTCTGCGGATCTGGCGCATCAGCGATTCGAGAAAGTACAGATTATGAATGGTCGCTAGGCGCATCGCTAAGATCTCTTTGGCGATAAACAAGTGATGCAGATACGCCCGCGAGAAATTTTGACACGTGTAGCATTCACAATCTTCAGCGATGGGACGCAGGTCGGTCTTGTAGACAGCGTTGGTGATGTTGATGCGAAAGTCTTCGGCGTCTTTGACCCACAGAGCACCGTTGCGGGCCATGCGCGTCGGCGCCACGCAATCAAAGAGATCCACGCCGCGAGCCACCGCATGAAAGATGTCTTCAATCTCGCCGATGCCCAGCAGGTGCCTGGGCTTCTCTTGGGGCAAGAGCGGGATCGTCCAGTCTAAGACTCTAGAGAGATCGTCCTTGGAGCGCCCCACCGAGCCGCCGATGCCGATGCCGTCGAAGTCCAAGCTTGAGATGAACTTGGCGCTCTGCTCGCGCAGGTCTGGATACGCCCCGCCCTGGACGATGCCGAAGAGCGCTTGGCGTCCATCAGTGATCTTGCGAAAGTGCTCCAACGCTCTCACCGCCCAGCGATGGGTGCGCTCCATCGCGCGTTTGGTGTATTCGTAATCGTGCAGGGGGGACGTGCACTCATCCAACACGAAGATCATATCCGCGCCGAGCTTTTTTTGAATTTCGATGGTGTTTTCGGGGGTGAACTTCTGGGGCGAGCCGTCCAAGTGCGAGCGAAATTCGATGCCCTCTTCAGTGATATTGACGAGCGACTGCCCTTGGCGTGCTCTCTTCAGATGCCCGCCGCGCTCAGCAGCCTCGACTTCATCGGGGAAGATCGAAGCGATCTTGCCGACGCCGTGCTCAATAGCTGCGCCCAAGCTGAACGCTTGAAAGCCCCCTGAGTCTGTCATAATTGGGCCGTTCCAGCCCATAAAGCCGTGCAGTCCCCCAAGCTGAGCGATGGCGTCTTCCCCAGGGCGCAGGTGCAAGTGATAGGTATTCGCGATCAGGACTTGAATGCCGATCTTTTTGAGATCGTCAGGGCCGACGGCTTTGACAGTTGCTTGAGTGCCCACGGCGACGAACGATGGCGTGTGAATCTCGCCGTGAGGGGTTTGTAAAACCCCGCAGCGGGCGCGGGTGTGGGGATCGCTATGTAAGGCAGTGAAACAGCATGGCTTGGGCATTGGAGTTCACTCAAATCTGGCGCAGAGTCTCTCGGCTCTCAAGATAATCTTCGCAGTGAGAGGGTGCGGGCTACCGTGACCAGAGCGCCCGGAGGTACTCGCGACGCATCAGCGCGATGGTCTTAATAGAGATGCTCTTGGGGCAGACAGCCTCGCACTCCCCATGATTGGAGCAATCCCCAAAGCCCTCTCTATCCATCTGCTCGACCATGCGTAAGACTCTTCGTATGCGCTCCGGCTGCCCCTGAGGCAAGAGCGCCAGGTGCGCGATCTTGGCGCTCACAAAGAGCGATGCTGAAGCGTTGGGGCACGCCGCGACACACGCGCCACACCCAATACATGCCGCCGCGTCGAACGCCTGCTCCGCAATATCTTTCGGGATGGGAATGCTATTGGCGTCAGGGGCGCTCCCCGTATTCACAGAGATATAGCCCCCAGCGGCTATAATTCTGTCGAACGCACTGCGATCTACGACCAAATCTTTGATAACCGGAAAGGCCTTGGCGCGGAAGGGTTCGAGCGTGACCGTCTCCCCGTCTTTGAAGTCGCGCACATATTGTTGACATGCCGTGCGGCCGCGCTTGGGGCCATGCGCGACACCGTTCACTAAAAACCCGCAGGTCCCGCAGATCCCCTCGCGACAGTCGCTGTCGAACTCCACGGGAAGCTCGCCCTGCTTGATAAGCTGCTCATTGAGCACATCTAAGAGCTCTAAGAGTGACATGTCTGGCGAGACGTCTTTGACTGTATACGTCACGAATGCGCCCGGTGTACGCGCGTTAGGCTGACGCCAAACTCGTAGATGAAGAGTCATCTTCTTGCTCATATCACTTATAGCTCCTCACCGTCGGTGTGACGAACTCAAACTGCAAGGGTTCCGTGTGCAACTCGGGCTTGCTTATATCTCCCGTGTACTCCCACGCCGCGACGTAGCAGAATCTCTCGTCGTTGCGCAGGGCCTCGCCGTCGGGTGTCTGATACTCCTCGCGGAAGTGCGCGCCGCAAGATTCTTCGCGGTGGAGCGCGTCTATGGCCATCAGCTCCCCAAGCTCCATGAAGTCGGCGACGCGCCCAGCCATCTCCAAGTTCTTGTTGAGCATATTCGCGTCCCCAGGAATCCTCAGATTGTTCCAGAACTCTTCGCGGAGCTTTCTGATCTTCTCTATGGCTGTCTGAAGCCCCTGGGCGTTGCGCGCCATCCCTACATAATCCCAGAGAATCATCCCCAGCTCGCGATGCAGCTCCAAGACGGTCTTCTCACCCTGGATAGAGAGAAGCTTCGTCAGCCATTGATGCACCTCCGCGAGGGAATCTTTGAACGCGCTGTGATCGGTCGTCACCTTGGGCAGCGTGGTGTTCGCAAAGTAATCCCCAATCGTGTACGGAATGATGAAGTACCCGTCGGCCAGCCCCTGCATGAGGGCGCTCGCGCCCAGACGATTCGCCCCGTGATCAGAAAAGTTCGCTTCGCCGAGCACAAACAGCCCAGGGATCGTGCTCATCAGATTATAGTCTACCCAGAGTCCGCCCATCGTGTAATGAATCGCCGGGTAGATGCGCATCGGGACTTTGTACGGGTCCTCCCCAGTGATGTGCTGGTACATCTCGAAGAGATTGCCGTATTGCTCTTTGATATAGTCAATGCCCTTCTCTCTGATGGTATCGGAGAAGTCGAGATAGACCGCGCGGCCCGACGCGCCGACGCCGCGGCCCTCATCGCAGACGGCCTTCACGGCGCGCGACGCGATATCGCGGGGAGCGAGATTTCCGTAGCTGGGGTACTTGCGCTCTAGGAAGTAATCTCTCTCGTCTTCGGGGATCTCGTTGGGTGGTCGGGTGTCGCCCTTCTTCTTGGGCACCCAGACGCGCCCGTCATTGCGCAAGCTCTCGCTCATCAGGGTTAATTTCGACTGATAGTCCCCCGTGACGGGGATGCACGTCGGGTGAATCTGTGTGAAGCAGGGGTTGGCGAAGAGCGCCCCGCGCTTATGGCAACGCCAGATCGCTGTTGCATTTGAATTTTTCGCATAGGTCGCGAGAAAGTACGCATTTCCGTAGCCGCCGGTGCAGAGCACGACAGCGTCACCCACATAAGGCTCTAATTCCCCCGTGATGAGATTTCTGCAGACGATCCCGCGCGCCTGCCCGTTAATAACGACGAGGTCGAGCATCTCGCGCCGGGGGTAGAGCGCCACACGCCCAGCGTCGACCTGGCGCATCATCGCGCTATACGCTCCTAAGAGTAACTGTTGCCCCGTCTGACCGCGCGCGTAGAACGTCCGTTCGACCAGAGCGCCCCCGAACGAGCGCGTGTCTAATAGCCCCCCGTACTCGCGGGCGAAGGGCACCCCTTGGGCAACACACTGGTCTATAATATTGACGCTCAGCTCAGCTAAACGATAGACGTTCGCTTCGCGGGCGCGATAGTCCCCGCCCTTGATCGTGTCATAGAACAATCTCCAGACGCTGTCGCCATCGTTCTTATAGTTTTTCGCAGCGTTGATGCCGCCCTGAGCGGCAATCGAGTGTGCCCGCCTGGGCGAATCTTGAATGCAGAACGCCTTGACGTTGTAGCCCAGCTCAGCCAAAGAAGCTGCTGCCGAAGCTCCGGCTAAGCCCGTGCCTACGACTAAGATCGTGTACTTGCGCTTGTTGGTCGGGCTGACCAGCTTGAGTTGGTTCTTATGTCGCGTCCATTTGG
Source organism: Candidatus Bipolaricaulota bacterium (assembly GCA_026414955.1). GTDB lineage: Bacteria > Bipolaricaulota > Bipolaricaulia > RBG-16-55-9 > DRXL01 > JANXCC01. The sequence continues at coordinate 4,703 of JAOAIA010000050.1, read as the reverse complement.
ACTCCAAGGGGCCGCCGGGGGCTTTGGAGTCGAGCTTCATCGCTACCGCCATAGTCTCAGCACTCCTAGAGATAATAGTAAACCCACACGGGGATCACGATAAATCCGAGGGCGAGCACCAACGCTACCAATACCCCGCCGGTGTACCAGAGCGGCGTCCAGCGCGGATGATACGCGCCCAAAGACTGCAATGCGCTCCAGAATCCGTGTCTTAAGTGCAGTCCCAAAAAGACCATCACGGCGACGTAGAGCGCGACATTGACGGGGTTGCTAAAGACTTCGACGACGAGCTTGTGCAAGTCGCGCATGGGCACGCCGTCTATGACGGTTTCGTAGTGCGGGCCGAACCGGAACGTGATCACGTGCCAGATCACAAACGCCAATAAGACCAGTCCCGTATAGATCATCGTTTGGGAAGAGAGCGTCTGGCGGCTCGTCCAGCCCGCCGAGCGATAGACACTGTACCCAGACGGGCGGGCCTTGAGCTTATCCCAGTAGACCATCAGGGCGCTCCCGATGTGCACGAGGAAGAACGCTGCCAGCCCCAGCTCGATCACGGTGAGCAGGGGGCCAAAGCTGAAGAGAAAGTGCGTCCAGCGATTGTAGTCGTCGGGATTGCCCGTCAGTAGCAGTAAATTCTCTGATAGATGGACGATCACAAAGAGCAACAGCCCAATCCCGGTGACGGCGTTGAGAAATTTCTTTGCGACCGAAGATCGCGGCCAGAGCGTCATGTCCTCTCAGCTCCTCTAGCTGTGTCAATTGTGCTTATTTTACTCGCTTGATCTGTTCTGGGCAAAACGCTCCTAGATATAGCGTGTTTTGTGGGGATTCACCATGATCTCGGTCAGCCTTCCACGAGACAGGAGGGCCTAGCCTTTCGCGGGCCCGCGAAATCTGCTACACTAAAAGAGGGTCGAGGAAGCTATGACCAAGCGCACGAAGATCGTCTGTACAATGGGGCCGGCGTCTTCAAGTCCGGAGACGATGCGCGCCATGATCATCAGTGGGATGAACGTCGCGCGGATCAATATGTCGCACGGCACGCATGAGGAGCATCAAGAGACCATCGCGCGCGTGCGAGCCGTAGCTCGCTCTCTCGGGGTGCCCGTGGCCGTCATGGCCGACACCAAAGGGCCAGCGATCCGCACCGGTGAACTCAAAACCGACAAGGTCTTCTTGCGCCAGGGGCAGAGGCTGACCCTCGTCGAAGACCCCATCTTGGGCGATGAGACCCAGATCTCTCTCAGCTATCAAGGGCTTTCACAATATGTGCAGCCAGGGATGAAGATCTTCCTCGCCAACGGCGAGATCGAGCTTGGTGTCTTAGAAGTCCAGCCGGGACGCATCGTCTGTGAAGTGAAGAACTCGCGGGAGTTGGGGGAGCGCAAGCGCGTCAGCATCCCCGACGTAAGTCTTCCCGGCATCGCCCAGACCGATGAAGAAGATATTCGCTTCGCCCAAAGGGTCGGCGTCGATTTTATTGCCGCGAGCTTCGTGCAGACGGGCTTGGATATTGATCATATCCGGAGGCTGTTAGGCCCAACGGAGATCGAGGTCATCGCCAAGATCGAGACGCGCGAAGCCGCGCGCAACATTGACGACATCATTGCGGCTTCGGATGGCGTGATGGTGGCGCGCGGGGACTTGGGGATCGAGCTGCCCCCAGAAGAAGTCCCATTATTACAGAAGGAGATCGTGAAGAAGTGCAATCGCGCGGGCAAGCCCGTGATCATCGCCACGCAGATGCTCAAATCTATGACGGAGAACCCCGCGCCGACACGGGCTGAAGTCGCCGACGTCGCCAACGCGATCCTCGACGGCACCGACGCGATCATGCTCTCGGAAGAGACTGCTGTGGGGCAGTACCCTGTCGAGGCGGTACGCATGATGAGCCGGATTGCCGAGCGCATCGAGCGGTCTCCCGCAATCTATCACCGATACGAGATGAGCGAGGGGACGGTCACGGAAGCGATTGGCGAATCTGCGTGCCAGATCGCCGCCAGAATCGGCGCGGCGGCGATCATCCCCTCGACGACGTCGGGGTCCACGGCGAAATTAGTGGCGAAGTTCCGCCCCAGGACGCCGATCATCGCTGTGACGTACACCGAGCGGGTGCGCAACAAATTAGCGTTGGTGTGGGGGGTTTATCCCGTGCAGGTGGAGTTCTCTAAAGATACCGATGCGATGCTGAAACTCTCTATCGAAGCGGCGGCCAAGGCTGGGCAGCTTCCGTCGGGATCGCTGGTGGTGATCACGGCGGGGGTGCCCTTCGGCGTGCCGGGGACGACCAATCTCATCAAAGTCGAGAAGATCTGACTCAATACCCTCACCCTGTTCCTCTCCCCTGGAGGGAGAGGGGAGCGATGGGGTGAGGGGGGAAGCACCATGAACACGACCAAGACGATAGTCATTGCGCTAGGCGGAAACGCGTTACTTGATCCCCAGACCAATGGATCTCTGGCTGAGCAGATCCGCGCTATCGAGCGGAGCTGCGAGAAGATCGCGCAGGTCATTGCCAAGGGCTATAGGGTCGTGCTCACGCATGGCAACGGCCCGCAAGTGGGGAATCTCCTGATTCAGCAAGAAGCAGCCAAGGAGCTTGTCCCGCCGTTGCCCTTGGACGTCTGTGATGCGATGACGCAGGGGCAATTAGGGTACTTAATTCAGCAGCAGCTCCGCGAGGCTCTGCTCCGAGTGGGCCTAGCCAAGCCCGTTGTCACGATGGTCACTCAAGTCCAGGTAGACCCGAACGATCCGGCGTTTGCGAATCCGACCAAGCCGATTGGGCCGTTCTATTCAGAGCGCGAGCGCCCGGTGTTGGAGCAGAAGGGGTATGTGCTCAAAAGAGTGGGGAAGGGGGCCAAGCCGTGGCGGCGCGTCGTTGCGTCCCCAGAACCCAAAGAGATCGTTGAGATCGAGAGCATCAAAGAGCTGATCGACGCGGGTTCGATTGTGATCGCGTGTGGGGGTGGGGGGGTGCCTATAGTCTGTGAAGATGGGCGGTGGCGTGGGGTTGAGGCTGTCATAGACAAAGATTTAGCGTCGGCGCTGTTGGCGAGCGAGCTAGGCGCTCAGATTTTATTGATTCTGACGGATGTGGAGCGGGTGGCGTTGCACTTTGGCACGCCGCAGCAGGTCTTTCTAGATAAGCTCTCAGTGCGCGAAGCGAGGAAGTATTTATCTGAGGGGCATTTCCCGGCGGGGAGCATGGGGCCAAAAGTTGAGGCGGCGATTCGGTTTATTGAAGGGGGTGGGGAGCGTGCGTATATTACATCGCTGGAGAAGGCGTTGGAAGCGCTCGAGGGGCGCGCGGGGACGGAGGTTCATTGAGGGTATGTGATAAGCTACGAGATGGTCACCAGTGTCGGCTGTAGCTGCACCGAGGTTCCCCCAGATGAGCTGGGGATGTGTGTCTGCGATGTTGTCGAGTTTGTGAAGCTGTCGCAGCCCACGGTCTCGCATCATCTGGCGATCTTAGAGCGAGCAGGGCTTGTTCAGAGCAAGAAGATCGGGCGCTGGGTCTACTACCAACGCAACGAGCCGTTCATCAAACAAGTGTGCAAGCAGTTGCAGACTACTCTAACTATGCTCAGTAACAAGGAGATCAAGCAGGCAGTGCAGGAGCACTACGGGCAGTTAGCCCAACAGGGCAGAAGTTGCTGCGGCGATGCGGGGCACTTGGAGCTGATCGGGTACTCTCAGGAAGAGCTAGCAAAGCTAAGTGACGAAGTTCTCAGCGTCGGTGCGGGCTGCGGCAACCCTATAGCTCTTGCAGAATTGCGCGAGGGCGAGATTGTCTTAGACTTAGGCAGCGGCGGCGGGATTGACGTCTTGCTCGCAGCGCAAAAAGTCGGCCCACGTGGACGCGCCATCGGCGTAGATATGACCGAAGCGATGGTCGAGCGCGCGCGGGCAAGCGCAAAAAAGCTGGGCTTCACCAACGTCGAGTTTCTACTTGGCGAGATTGAATCGCTTCCCGTCGCGGACGCTTCTGTGGACGTCGTCATCAGCAATTGTGTGATCAATCTTGTGCCGGACAAAGCGAAGGCGTTCTCGGAAGCGTTCAGGGTGCTCAAGCCCGGCGGGAGGCTGATCGTTTCAGATATTGTGACGCACGGGAAGCTCGCCAATTTTTTCAAGGGCGATCTTACGGCATGGGCTAACTGTCTTGCGGGGGCCATAGAAGACAAAGAGTATCTGAAGATCATTTCTGAAACGGGTTTCGAGCATGTCGAAATCATCGCGCACAGCCCTATCCCAAAGCCTGCGGGCTTCTACAGCGTGACGGTGCGAGCGTTTAAGCCGGCTGGCCTTTGAGGGCTAATTGATCTATAATGAAGCTGTAACAAGGGCTGCTCAGCCATGCTCACCATCGTGCGCCATTTGATTGTGAACCCCTTTGGGCTTCTTATAGTCCTTGTTTACTCTCTAGCATTCGTTACGCTGTTATACCAACAAGATCGGAGAGGGTTGGCTTTGGTAGGGGGGATCTTCGTCCTTGCTCTTGTGCTTATCCCCCTGCTCTTAAAGCTCTCAACTCAAGAAGAGCCTTACACTCCTCGCGTCTTGCGCCCGTGGGTGGGGTTAGCTGTGTGGGCCCCCTTACTCATCATCACGCTATGGGCAGAAATTACTCTCCCGCGTTGGATTGTAGGAGGATATGAGATCCATTCTGTGTTGATAAGACTCCTCTTATGGGT
>JAOAIA010000049.1 GCA_026414955.1 Candidatus Bipolaricaulota bacterium | reverse complement strand
GCGCCGACGGGCTGCGCTCTAAATTCACGGATGCGCAAGCGCGGTGAAGCTACAGCGTGTCTGAAGCTGAAGAGCATGTTCTTGTGGCACTCTTCGGGGAGAAACTTCGGCGGCGGATTCACCCACGTGTAGAGCAGCCGCCAGCCCCCAATTTCAACCCTTCCCAATTGGGGATGCTCAAAGGGCGTCCAGTTCTGAAAGCCCGCGCCGTTCAGCTCGCGATCCTGCCAGCGCAAGAGCTTCAGCTCGTCTTCCTCGCTGCGCTCGCGGAAGAACTGAATATAGTCTTTCACTTCGATCCCCGCGTGGGACGCGATGCTCCACAGCTCGGTCGTGTACGCGAAGACACCGTAATTGTCATAGGCCCAATCGTCGAAGACCCCCGTGATCGGCTTGTTCTTATCATAGCGAAACTCGTCGTTGACCGAGACGCACCGATAGCCCGTGGCGTCGGTGCCGCGCTCGCCGATGGCTTTATAGACAGCCAGATCAAAATTGGGAAACGCCGTGTCGGGCTTGCCGCTGTAGGGCCTCAAGATGACCCCGCTTGCCGTGTGATAGGTCAGCGCGCCGCAGATATTTCTGTGCTTGTAGAAGAACTCGACGACGGCGCGCACTTCGGACTCCGAAGTCGGGTACTCCCCCGCGCCTTGTTGCTCCGATTCGATTTGCCACTCGTGGGGGAAATTTCGGTTCAGATCAAGACCGTAGGGCGTCGGCGCGACTTCTTTACGGAAGCCGTCGTAATTCAGAAATCTGCCCTCGGTGTAGAGTCTGTAGAACGGCCCGTCTAGATCGTCGGGCTGGCGTTTGAGCATCAGTCGTGGGTCTTTCTGAGAGACCTTCCATTCGCCCAAGGGGTCTTCGACACGCATCTGGAGAATCTCCCCGTCGCCGTTAATATCTTCAGGATGCAGCCCGTCTTTGATCTCGTGGAACGGATAGAGCCGCACGCTGGAGCGCACCCATTTCTGGGTTTTTAAGACATACTCGGTCCCATCGGGACTCATGCGGGGCAGAATATAGAACGCGCGCGTGTCCAACAGATGCGTGACCAAGCGATCTTTCTTATAGTTTTCTAACAGATACCAAATTGTGTAGAGCGCCACGGCGCTGCCGCACAGCTCGACGGCGTGAATGTTCGCGTCGATCCAGTACGCGGGCTTCTCGCTATCTGGTCCGGTCTGGGTGTTGGTCACCACGGCCAACCATAGGTCGCGTCCCTCGTAGCTCTTGCCAATAGATTCTAGACGCACCAACTGGGGATAGGCCTCGACGGCTTGGAGCAGAAACTGCACCATCTCGTCGTAGCGATAATAGCGCGCGGCGTCGTAAGAGAGCTTCGGCATATATCCTCCTTCCTTCTCTGCTCTTCGCTCCTTTCTGGAGGGGCGACCGGCCGGTCGCCCCTACGCTTTTGCAACGAGGGCTTTATTCTACTAAAATACTCCAAAGCGAGCAGAGGAGGGATCATTGTGAAGCTCGCGCTCACCTTCGACGATGTGCTTTTAGTTCCGCGTTACGCTCAAATCCTGCCCCACGAAGTGAACGTCTCGACCAAGCTCACGAAGAATATCGAGCTGAAGATTCCCATTCTCAGCGCCGCGATGGACACGGTCACCGAAGCCCCCATGGCCATCGCGATGGCCAAGGAAGGAGGCTTAGGAGTCATCCATCGCAACTTGACCCCCCAGCAGCAAGCCGAAGAAGTGCGTAAAGTGAAACGCTACGAAGCCGGCATCATCAAAGACCCGTGGACGCTCACCAAGGATGAACCCGTCGGCCGAGCGCTGCAGGTGATGGCCGAGCATAATATCTCCGGGGTGCCCATCGTAGACCCCAAGACCGGCGTCTTAGAAGGGTTGATCACGATCAGGGATCTCCAGCTCCAAGAGGACTTAGATGAACCCATCGCGCGCCGCATGACCCCGCGAGAAAGACTGATCACGGCCCCGCCGACGGTCACCCTGGAGCAAGCGAAAAAGATCCTGCGGGAGCACCGCATCGAGAAGCTCCCCTTAGTAGACGAGAAGTTCCGGCTGCGCGGGCTGATCACGATCAAAGATATTAAGAAGGCCGAAAAATTCCCCAGTGCGTGCAAAGACAGCCACGGGCGGCTCATCGTCGGCGCGGCGGTGGGCACTTCATTAGATATGGAGCGCGAGCAGCTTCTGATAGAAGCTGGGGTAGACGTCTTGGTCGTGGACACGGCCCACGGCCACAGCTCGCGAGTGATCGAGAAAGTCCGAGCACTCAAGAAACAGTTCAAGATCGACGTGATCGCGGGGAACGTCGCGACGGCTGAGGGCACCAAAGCCCTCATCGACGCGGGCGCTGATGCCGTCAAAGTCGGGATCGGCGGCGGCTCGATCTGTACGACCAGAGTTATCAGTGGGGTCGGCGTCCCCCAACTGTCGGCAGTGCTCGAATGCGCCGAAGTCGCTCAAAAGCTCAAAATCCCGATCATCGCGGACGGGGGAATTCGCTACTCGGGCGATATCGCGAAAGCGTTAGCCGCGGGAGCCAACGCCGTGATGATCGGCGGGTTGCTAGCGGGTACTGAAGAAGCCCCCGGCGAGATCTTCACGCTCAAGGGCGAGAGCTATAAGACGTATCGGGGCATGGGGTCGCTGGGGGCGCTCAAAGACGCCCCTCGGGGAGACCGTCGGTATTTCTGGGACGACTCTCAAGAACCCATCGCCGAGGGGATCGAGGGGCGGGTGCGCTATCGCGGCAAGGTCGCTGATGTGCTCTATCAGTTAGTTGGGGGCATCAAAGTTGCTATGGGCTACTGCGGCGCTCCCGATATCCCCACGCTCCAGAAGACGGCAGAGTTCGTGCAAATCACCCGTGCAGCATTGGTGGAGAGCCACCCGCACGACGTGCAGATCACCAAAGAGGCCCCAAATTATCGGTTCAGTTCTGGCGAGTGACTCAGGGCCGCCTGTATCCAAAGCCTCCTGGGTGCCCTTATAATTAAAGGTGGCGGACCGGGTTGTCAGGAGCTCGCCGGATGAGTGAAACTTCTTCGGGACTTATGAATATATATTCTGGATACGATCATTGAAACCTCCTTTGGGTGCTTACGGCGACCGGAGGGATGCAGATGCATCCAGGCCGCCAGGGTTTTGCCCCGTTCCTTGCCTCCGGGGCGGGGATTTTTCCCCAGCGGCTTGTCGCCGACCCCCCTCCCATTCCTCAGTCGGGGCGACCCTCCCAGTCGCCCCGCTTCTCTTTGTGGGGACTTGCTTTCTCAGAGCAAAATTCGCTAAGATCAATCTGAGGAGGTCTTATGGAGGATCGGCTGCACGCGCTCGCTCGGCGTCACCAGCGCGCTCGCCTTGGCGGCGGCCCAGAGCGCGTCGAGCGCCAGCACAAATCGGGCAAGCTCACCGCCAGAGAGCGCCTGGAGATTCTCTTAGACGACGGCTCGTTCGTCGAGCTGGACCCGTTCGTGGTCCATCGCACCACGGATTTTCCCTTAGAAAAAATCCCCGGAGACGGCGTCGTCACCGGCTACGGGCAGATTTGGGGAAGAAGAGTCTACGTCTTCGCCCAAGATTTTACGGTCTTCGGCGGCTCGCTCTCCGAGGCTCACGCCGAGAAGATTTGCAAAATTATGGACTTGGCAGTGAAATCCGGGGTGCCCATCGTCGGGCTGAACGACTCCGGGGGTGCCCGCATCCAAGAGGGCGTCGTCAGTTTAGGGGGCTATGCCGAGATCTTTTTGCGCAACGTCTTGGCTTCAGGGGTGATCCCGCAGATCTCGGCGATCTTAGGGCCGTGCGCCGGCGGTGCGGTCTACTCCCCAGCGATCACAGATTTTATCTTGATGGTGCAGCACACAAGCTATATGTACGTCACCGGCCCCAAGGTCGTCAAGACAGTCACCCACGAAGACGTCACCCACGAGACGCTGGGCGGCGCCGATGTCCACGGCCAAAAGAGCGGAGTCGCCCACTTCGTCGAACCCGATGAAGTAAGCTGCTTAGAGCGTATCCGTGCCTTATTGAGCTATCTGCCCCAGAACAATCGCGAGCAGCCCCCGCGCACCCCCTGCGATGATCCCCCGCATCGCACCGACCCCGAACTCAACGAGATCATCCCCGAAGAATCTACGAAGCCCTACGATATCACAGAGATCATCCGGCGGGTCGTGGACGACGGGGTCTTCTTAGAAGTGCACCGGGGCTGGGCGCAGAATATCGTGGTGGGCTTTGCGCGGCTCGACGGGCGGTCGGTGGGGATTGTCGCCAATCAGCCGGCTCATCTTGCTGGGGTGCTGGACATCAACGCGTCGGTGAAAGCCGCGCGCTTCGTGAGATTTTGCGATTGTTTTAATATCCCGCTGATCACGTTCGTCGACGTGCCGGGGTTTCTGCCGGGGACCGATCAAGAGTGGAACGGCATCATTCGTCACGGCTCGAAGTTGCTCTATGCCTTCGCTGAAGCCACCGTTCCCAAAGTGACGGTGATCGTGAGAAAGGCCTACGGCGGTGCTTACGACGTGATGAGCAGCAAGCACATCCGGGGGGATTTTAACTTTGCCTGGCCCACGGCCGAGATCGCGGTGATGGGGCCCCAGGGGGCCGTCGAAATTATCTACAGAAAAGAGATCGAACAAGCCAGCAATCCCCAAGAACTCGAAGAGAAGCTCGTGCGGGAGTATATAGAAAGATTTGCGAACCCCTATAGCGCGGCGGAGCGCGGCTACATAGACGACGTGATCGAGCCGGCCCAGACCCGCCCGATCTTAATAAAATCTTTGGAGATGCTAGAGACCAAGCGCGATACCAACCCGTGGAGGAAGCACGGCAATATCCCGTTGTGAAGGCGCTCATGATGTATCGAAAGTTGTGGAAGAAGCTGTACAATAATTCACGGAGGAGAGATGCCGGATGCTGAAGCATCCGGCTTAGCAGATGGAAGCCCACTGAAGGGGGGCTGAGCGTGCTTGAGCACGCTTCCACCTGCTGAGCCGGTGACTTCAGTCATCGGCTGAAAGATGACAGTCTTCATCATTCTTGCGGTGATCGGGCTGATACTCTTGCTGATCTCGGCGTTCTTCGGGGTCTTTGGTGACGATATCGAAGCTGCGCCGGAGGTCGAGGGCGGTGGGCCGCATTTCTTGAGCTTACGCTCTATAGCTGTCTTTCTGACGGCGTTCGGGACTGTGGGGGCCATCGCCCGATATTATAATCTCTCGGCGATGCTCAGCTCGCTGTGGGGCGTGCTCGCCGGGGTCGCCATGAGCGGCATCTATATCTTCGCCATGCATTTAGTTCGTTCACAAGAGGCCAGCTCGCTCATCGAGAGCAAAGACTTGATCGGGCTGACCGGGCGGGTCACGGTAGCCGTTCCCGCGGAGGGCTTGGGGGAAGTGAGCTGCACTGTCAAGGCCCAGCTCACCCGGCGTTTGGCACGCTCTAAGAATCGCCAGGCGATCCCTGAAGGAGCCATCGTCAAGATTACGGACGTGCAGGGGGACGTCGTCATCGTCGAACAAATTAGCTAAGAAGGAGGAGCTGCTATGTTCGGGTTCACGACATTGCCGTTCTTGCTCGTGCTTGTGGCGTTGATCGTGCTGGTCGTCGTCATGACCGCGGTGCGCAACTACATCAAAGTGCCCCCGAATAAAGTGGCGGTCTTCTACGGGCGCAAGCACCGCACCCCCGACGGCAAGATCATCGGGTTTCGCTTGGTCACTGGGGGTGCAGCCCTCAAGTGGCCCGTCATCGAGAACGTCACGTACTTAGACTTGACGATCTTCCCCATTGATCTCGAAGTGCGAGACATGCCCAACAAAGACGGGGTCTTAGTGAGTGCTCAAGCCGTGGCCAACGTCAAGATCCGCAACGACGAACAATCTCTGATCGCTGCCGCAGAGAGATTCTTAGGGCGCAGCTTGGAGGACGTCAAACAGATCGCCTATAAGAACTTAGAGGGCCACCTGCGCTCCATTATTGGGCGCTTGACAGTCGAAGAGATCGTGCGGGATCGGGCAAAATTCAACCAAGAAGTCCTCACCGAAGCCGCGGCCGACTTGGCCAAGATCGGCCTTGGGGTAGACGTCTTGACGATTCAAAAGATCTGGGACGCTGAGGGGTATATCGAAGCCCTGGGCAAGAAACGCACGGCTGAAGTCAAGCGCGATGCCCGCATCGGCGAGGCCGAGGCCGAGCGCGAGGCGATCATTAAGTCCAGCACGGCGATCCGTGAGGCCAAGGAGCGCGAGAACGAGAATCTAGCCCTCATCGCGCAAGCTGAGAAGGAGCGCGATGTGAAGAAAGCCCAGTTTGAAGCCGAAGTCCAAGCCCAACAAGCCAAAGCGCGCCAAGCCGGCCCCTTGGCCGAAGCCGTAGCACGCCAGCAGGTCGTCGAGCAAGAAGTGCAGGTTGAACTCGTTCGCACCAAGAAGCAGACGGAAGTCGCCGAGGCCGAGGCGATCCGGCGAGAGCGCCAACTTCTAGCCGAAGTGATCAAGCCCGCGGAAGCGCAACGCCAGCAGACTATCTTGCAAGCCGAAGCCACCAAACAGAAAGAGATCCTCGAAGCCGAAGGGCGCAAGACAGCGATTATCGTCATCGCCGACGCGGAGAAACAGAGATTAGCCCTGGAGGGCATCGGCGAGGCCGACGCCATGCGCGCCAAACTCTTAGCCGAGGCCGAGGGGACGAAAGCGAAGCTCTTGGCCGAAGCCGATGGGACGAAAGCGAAGCTCCTCGCCGAGGCCGAGGGTGTCAAAGCGAAGCTCTTGGCCGAAGCCGAAGGCGCGCTCAAGAAAGCTGAAGCGTTCGCCAAGCTCGATGAGTCCGCCAAGACGATGCTCATCTTGGAGAGGCTCCCCGATGTCATTAAAGCCTTCGCGCCGGTCGCCGGAGCTGTGGCGGCGCCGTTGGGCAATATAGACAAATTAGTGATGCTCGACAGCGGCTCCCCCGATGGGGCCAACACGCTCAGCCGTCTGGCCAACACCGTCCCCACGACGATGTTCAACTTGATGCAAGCCGCCCAGGCCGTGGGGATTGACATCAGCGGGCTGCTGGGCAAGATCGGGATCAAGTCCGAAGAGGAGAAAGAGAAGAAGGGCAAAGCGTGAATCACGGAAAGCGCGGAAACGCCACGGAGAGCACAGAACAAATCTTGCCGTCTCCTGTGCCTTCCGTGATTCAAAACTCACGCAGAAACAGAAGGAGCACGTATGCCGGAACCCGCCTATATCTCAGAGAGGCCGCTCGCTGAGCACGAGAGCACCGTCTTGGTGATCTGCTGCTCGAGCCACGTCTTTTTGCCTTACACCCAAGAGTTTCTCGAAAAACACGTAGGGCTTGAGCCGGGACGGTATGATCTATTGGCCGTGCCTGGCGGGCCGCAGTTTTTGCTCTTGACGGAGTATCTGCCCAAGTTCGCCTGGGCGGGGCAGCGCTGGGTGAAGTTCTTAGTGGAGCGCCATAGACTCAAGAGGGTGATCGCGATCTCGCATGAAGATTGCGCCTGGTACAGCGATGATCGCTTCATCCCCCAGGTCTTACAGAGGTTCGGCGTGGGAAGATCATTGAAAGACCGCCAGCGCGAAGATCTTCGTGAGATCGTGCAGGCATTGCGCAATCTGGGGCTGCCGATCTCGGTGGAAGCGTATTACGCGGAGAAGAGCCCTGACGAGAAAGTGCGCTTTGTGAGAGAAGCTTGAATCGCGGAAAGCACAGAAGAAAACACGGAAGGCACGGGTATCAGCCCGTGTAATCTGTGCTGCTCCGTGCCTTCCGTGATTCACACCTCGGCCCGGCCTACGGCTTCAGGTTATAGAACGTCAAGAGCAAGATAATCTGCTTCTGCGACAGCAGATTCCTCCCCCGGCTGTTCTTGAGGTTGACTAATTTGCTCACGGTCTCGATGGGCGCAGCTTTCTTGAGCGCCTCGACCGTCCCCTCTCCAAAGTCCGGGAAGTACGCAATACGCTGCTCGATCTCCGCAGCAGTGATGCTCGCAGGCCGGTTGCCGATCTTAAAGTACGCCACCATCGCGCTCGCCACGTCCGCGGGGTTGGTCTGTTGCGCCGTCCCCACCATCACCGTCCCCAAAACTCCAAGGGCCAGAACCGCCACGACCGTCCGCACGACCTTCACTCTGTTGAACATCTCTGATCGCCTCCTTTGGTTTGTGAGTGATGTCGTTTGACGGCTGAAGTCTAGCAGCCCCGTGCAAAGCGGGTGCAAAGTGCCCACTTTGCGCTTATAATACCGCGATGGCTCCGTGGGATGAGATCGAGCGAAACTTCAGAGAGCTGGGCCTCGACCCCTATCGGCTGGCGTGCGGGTGCTCGGTCAAAGCCGACCTAGGGTCGGTCGTCTACCCCGCGCTGGAGCAGATTCGGCCTCAGCTCGCCCAATGGGGCATTGCTCTCGCCCCTCGGCAAGAAGCCGATATCGCGCCTTGGGCCGGGTCTCCCACTCTCCATCGGCTCTGGGTTCGATTAGAATCAGAATCGCAGGGGGCGCGGAATCGCGCGGGTGTAGGGGCAGGTTCAGAACCTGCCCGCGCCTTCCGTGGCTCTTCCGTGCCCTCCGCGATTCACACCGCCCTCACCCTCACCAGTGTCTATCGTCCCACAGCCCAGAGCCTCGCGCAGTATTGGCTGAGCGTCTATCAAGAGCTTGCCGACGCGGGCTTGCAGTTCACCGTGGGCAAGGGGCATACGATCGTAGCCGACTCCCCGGAGCACCAGTTCGTGCTCTTCGATTTTGTCGAAGCCGGTAGCACCAGCTGGCACGCCTTCACCGGCTCGACGAAGATGAACGTCAAGAGAAGCTTGCTCATCTCCAATCACGACACGATCCAACTGATTGATCTCACCCTCGACCCCGCAGACTTCCGCCAGACCGCAGCCGCCCTCGCCAATGCCCTCAACGATCTCTTCGCCCTGGGAGCTGTAGAAGATATACAAATCTTCCCGGCCATCGCTGCGCCGACCGACGGGCTGCTTCAGCAGATCCATCAGAACATCCAAGAGTTCTGCGCGCTCTACGGGTATACGCTCGTTCCTCAAGCGCCGCTGCCTGTACAGACTCTGCTGCTGGGCGCCACGGTCACAGCGCGGTCCGACCATCGGCCGCCGGTCTTCTCTGACGAGATTCGCCCCGGCGATCAGATGCTCGTCCACCGGGCGCTGGGGGAGCTGGCCCCGATCAATCTCTATGTAGAAAGCCTTGTCTTGGGAGCAGACGGGCGTGATCGCCTCTTCCGTGCGAAGGAGCAGGCGTTAGAGATCATGGCGCGGCCCAATCGCGCTGTGGGCCGTCTGGTCTCTCAGTACTCTCCTGTGCTGGGGGAGCCGTTCGATCCCCAAAGACATATAAAAATCTCCGGGGATCTATCGGGAGCGGGGCTGGGGGTGGTGCGTGAGCTGGGCGTGTCCGTCAAGCTCGAGAGAATCCCATTTCTGTTTGAGGATCTGGTGGAGCGGGCGCGTCGAAATGGGGTGCTGCGTGACGGCACGATGGGAACGAACGGGGCGATCTTTGTGATCGCGACTCCCAGGGTGATCGAGCGATTTGGATCGGATCTAGCGAGCCTGGGGTATGAGCCGCATGTGATCGGCAGGGTCATCTAGGGGCTTGTCTGGGGAGACGAGTGCAGCTATAATCCCCTCACCCCTCTCCCGGAGTAGGGGTGAACGGCCGGTCGCCCCTACTGCACCGAGGGTGAGGGTGGAGAGAGGGGCTGAAGGTGAGGGCGATGATAAAAATCTCTCTCTTGGGGCGGTTCTCCGTCGAGCGTGACGGGCAGTCTCTTGCGCCAGAGACGTGGAAGAACGCCAAGACGCAAGCACTCTTAAAGATTCTCGCTGGGGAGCGCGGGCGGGTCTTCTCTGCCGACGAGCTGATCGAGTACTTATGGCCCGGTGAGGAGTTGGACCTGCGCAGCGCCGCGTCGAATCTGCGCAGTCGTGTTGCGGAATTGCGCAAGATTTTGGAGCCGTCTCTGGGGCGTGGGGAGCGCTCGCGCTACATTTGGACAGAGCGTGGGGGCTATGTGTTCCGTGCTGAGAGCGACTGCTGGATAGACACAGAAGAATTTTCTCGATGTGAGGAGCGTGGGCGGCGTGCCCACCGTGCAGGGGATTTCGACGAAGCGAGAGCGTCTTTTGAGCAGGCTATAGCCCTCTATCGTGGGGAGTATCTTGCGGAAGATCGGTACGAAGAGTGGGCAGTGCAGACGCGGG
>JAOAIA010000048.1 GCA_026414955.1 Candidatus Bipolaricaulota bacterium | reverse complement strand
ACAGCTACACGGCTGGGGATCATGTCGTCTACATCCGTGAGCGCGGCGACAAAGAGCGCACTTTGCTTTATGGCAAGCCTCTCGAGGCCCGCGACAAGGGCGAAGAAGTCCCGTTAAATTCGATTAGCTCGTGTCACTTTACCCCCAGAGATAGGGGTCTGCTCTTCGTCACGTCGCTCTTTGAAGACACATATGGGCTGGGCTATTTTAAGCTCAATAAGCCCGAAGATGTCCAGCCCGTCACGATCAAGGGCGTCATGCACAAGGGCATGGGCGAGCTAGAGTCGCTCTCGCACCTCAAAGAGAATCGCTATCTCGTGAGCTACAACATTGACGGCTGCTCGTGGGTCTACGAAGGAACTTTTGACGAGAAGAAGCTCGTCTTCAAGATCACCAAGAATATCATCGGGAAGGGGACGCTGAGGGACGGCGTCGTGCAATCGCTCTACTACGATAAGAAGCGCCATCGGTATATCGCGTCGTTCTCGACGGCGAACTCGCCGACGCAGCTCTATCTTTTAGATGGCCAGAGCGTCAAGCCCCAGACGAACGAGCGCATCTTGGGGATCCCCAAAGACTTGCTTTCTGCCGGTGAAGACGCATCGTATATCAGTCACGACGGGCTGAGAATCTCGGCACGGCTCTATCTGCCCGCGAAGAAGCTCGGCTATGCTGCGCCCTATCCCGTGATCTTTTATATTCACGGCGGGCCGCAGAGCCAAGAGCGCCCCAACTTCGCGTGGTTCTCCATGCCCCTCATTCAGTACTTCACTCTGAACGGCTTCGCTGTTTTTGTCCCCAACGTGCGAGGCAGTTCGGGCTACGGCTTAAAATATATGAAGCACGTAGATCGCGACTGGGGCGGAAAAGACAGACTCGACCACGTCGCGGCTTTTGAGTTTTTGAAGAGAGACAAGCGCCTCGATATGAGCCATGTCGGTGTGATGGGCCGCTCCTACGGGGGCTATATGACGCTGATGCTCGTGGGGCGCCACCCAGAGCTGTGGAAGGCTGGATGCGACATGTTCGGCCCGTACAATCTCTTCACGTTCATCGAGCGCATCCCCGAGACTTGGAAGACCTACTTCTATCTCGCTGTGGGACACCCAGAGAAAGACCGAGAATTCTTCGTCGAGCGCTCACCCAAGACGTATCTCCATCAGCTGGCGTGCCCGCTCTTAGTGATTCAAGGGCGGAACGACCCGCGCGTGCGCGAAGCCGAGTCTACAGATTTGGTCAACGAGCTGCGCGCCCAGGGCAAACAGATAGAATATATAATCTTCGAGAACGAGGGGCACGACGTCTTAAAGTACGAGAACAAAGTCAAGTGCTACACCGAGATCGTGAACTTTTTTAAGAAACACTTGATGTGACACGATGACGCCCTCACCCATCGTCGGGGTGCTGCTTCTGATCTTGGTGACGCTGATCTGGGGCAGCACTTTTGCTATCGTCAAAGAGACCATCGAGACCGTGCCCGTGCCCGTTCTGTTGGCGATGCGCTTCAGCTTCGCAGCGTTAGTGTTATTATGGGTGAGGCCGGAGCGCAAGACGCTCCTCCCTGGGGTGATCTTAGGGTTGTTGAGCTTCGCCGGCTACGCGACCCAAACGATTGGGATGCTGACGACGACAGCATCCAAAGCCGCGTTCATCACGGGGTTGAGCGTCATTCTCACGCCCATCGTCGGGGCGATCTGGCTGCGCCACAGGATCCCCCCGCGCGCGTGGATCGCTGCTGTCTTAGCGCTCGTTGGGCTAGGGCTGATGACGCTTAACCCCAACGAAGGGCTGGTCGTCGGAGATTTCTGGGTCTTGGGGACAGCGCTCGCCTATGCTCTGTATATTATTTATCTGGGCGAGATCGCGGTGCACCATCGGCCTCTTGTGCTCACGTCGCTTCAGATTATCGTCGTGGCGCTGCTCAGTTGGGGCTGGGCAGTGCCCAAGCTGCACGTGCTCAACAATCTGAGCGCGTCAGCGATCTTCGCGCTGCTCTATCTGGCGCTCTGTGCGACGGCGCTCGTCTTATGGCTTCAAGCGCTGGCGCAGCGCGTCGTGCCCGCCTATGCGACAGCGTTGATCTTCGCGCTCGAACCCGTCTTTGCCGCGATCTTCGCGTACTTTTTGTTGGGTGAGGTGCTCAGCCCCCAAGGCTGGCTCGGTGGGGCGCTCGTCGTGCTCGCGATGATCATCGGGGAATTTCGGCTTCCAGCAAAAGAGTCGAGCTGACATTTGGCATTTGGGGCGCGCGTTCGCTACAATAACAACCGCTATGATACAGAGAAGGCTGATAGCGCTTGTCATCGTATTGAGTTTGGCTGTAGGTCTTGCGGCGTGCACGCGCGACACGACGCCGCCAAATTCGGAGAACAAGCCCCCCATTGCTTCGATGGAGTTCTCGCCGATGTCTGGGGAAGCCCCGTTGACCGTGCACTTCAGCGCCGAAACCTCGACAGACCCTGATGGGCAGATCGTCAGCTATGTCTGGGACTTCGGCGACGGCACCCAAGGGACCGGGATGTTCACCGAGCACGAATACACTGACAAGGGCACGTTTGTCGTCACGTTAACAGTGACCGACGACAAGGGCGCAAGCAGCTCCGCCCAGGGAACGGTCTTCGTCCAAGATCGGACTCAGCCCCCTCCGCCGACGTCATCTAGTCGCACCGACAAGATCGAGAATGCTCTGATTATCTACACGCGCACCGTGCCCGACACCCTCAGCCCAAATCAGACGTTCACCATTACCGTCGTCGTGACGGCAAAGACGGCTCTCCGAGCGCTCATCGTGAGCGAGACGCTCCCAGCAGGGGTGCAGCTTGTGTCGGGGAATTTACGCGCGGCGCAACTGGGGATGAACGCCAATCAGAAATTAGAGTTCAGTTATCAGATCAAAGCCGGCTCGGCATCAGGGACGTTTACGATCTCCGGCCAGGCGACCCCCGCGACGGAAGAGGGCACTCAGCCACCTCTGGAGTTGAAGTCACAGATCAAGGTGCAGTAGATCTCAAGCTTACGTCTTCTCCAAAGTTCTCTGAAAGCACCTCTCAGCATTAAGGTCCAGAAGCTGAAATTAACCCCATGGAGTTCGGCTATAAACATCAAGTTTTTATCCGTGGTCAACTCGCATGACTAAGCCGATGCGAGTATAATGCTCGTGTATGACCGAGCGCCGACGGTTTTCTCTAGACTCTCATAAGCGACAGGGCGTGGTGCAGCCTATCGTTGCGCAACTTGCTCAACGCCCAGAGATTCTAGCTATAGTGCTCTACGGCTCGTTCTTAAACAAAGAGACTTTTCGCGATATTGATCTTGCGTTGCTTGTGGATGAGCAGAAGCTTTCCCCAGAGCGCTTTCTCGACTACGAGCTGGAGTTGCTCGAAGAGCTGGCGCGTCTCAGCCAATTCCCCCTAGACATTCGGATCGTCAACCGCGCGCCGGTGCTCTTTCGCTACGCCGTGACTCAGGGGCAGCTGCTCTTCTATCGAGATGGGCGCCTCTGGGTAGAGTTTTGCGAGCGCACCTGGGGAGAATATCTTGATTTTGAACCCGTCGCCCGACTCTATATCAAGGAGCTCGCTCATGGCCGGGACACCGCTTGATGTAGCGCGGCTGCGCCAGTTTCTAGGGATCATCGGAGACTCATTGAGAAAACTCCGAGAGCTAGGTACGCTGTCCAAAACGGACTTTCTTAAAGATTTCCGCAACACCGAGAGCGCCAAGTATCTCTTAGTGAAGGCGATAGAAGCTGCTATTGATATCTGCAATCACATCGTCGCGACCCAAGGAGGACGAGCCCCTACTGATTACGCCGATTGCTTCGCTGTCCTAAAAGAGCTCGGGGTGGTCTCATCAGAGCTAGCAGCCCGTCTGCAAAGGATGGCGCGTTTTCGCAACTTAGTCGTGCATCTCTACTGGCAAGTCGACGATGCCAAAGTGTACGAGATCATCCAAAGCGATTTAGGAGATCTCAAGGAGTTTCAGGAGGTCATCGCGGCTTTTATCGCCGCGCCGCCGCCTTGAGCAGCTCCCGTGCTGCTTGATGTGGGCTGAGTTCTTTGGCCCAGACTCGGTCACAGTAACTCTCTAAGCTCTTCAGCCCCTCGCCGTCCCACAGCGATACGCGCAGCTCGTCTTCTATTAACTGTCTCAAAAACGCGCGCAGGCGCTCGCGTCGCCGCGCTTGTAAGCCCTCCTCGCCAAGAGATGCTCGGTGTTTCTCGATGGCTTCTTTGAGCCTCTCAATGCCCTCATTCGCCGGAGCAACCGTCTTCACAATTGGCGGCACCCAGGCGCGCATCGCCAGACTGAGCATCGTTTGCAAATTCTTCACCGCAAGATCGGCTTCACCTTGGTCAGCTTTATTGACACAGAAGACATCGGCGATCTCCATCAGCCCCGCTTTCATCGCTTGGACGACGTCGCCTGATTGCGGGACTAACACTAAGACAACAGTATCGGCAGCCTGCACGATGTCGACTTCCACTTGGCCGACCCCAATCGTCTCAAGAAAGATAATATCAAACCCGAAAGCATCGAGAGTGAGCGCGACTTCTTGAGAAGCTTTGGCCAAGCCCCCTAAACTGCCGCGCGTGGCCATACTCCGAATATAGACGCCCTTGTCACTAGTTAAGTCTTGCATGCGGATGCGATCCCCAAGCAACGCCCCCCCGGTAAAGGGGCTAGTCGGATCGCACGCGAGGATCGCAACTTTTTTCGCGTCAGCGCGATAGAGCGGGGTCAGTTTGTCAACTAAAGAGCTTTTGCCCGCGCCCGGCGGCCCCGTGATCCCTATACGATACGCTCGCCCTGTTGTGGGATAGAGCGCGTCAAGAATTTCTTGATACCCCGGCGCGCGGTTCTCAATGAGCGAGATGACCTTCGCCAGGGCAATGATGTCCTGCGCGAAGAACCTTTTCAGGAGATGCTCAATGGTCATCTCTCTTGATTGTTATTGCGTACAGAAGCCTGTGAGCGAGTACAGGAGCAGCTCGCTCGGATTGGCCCCGTGGGCCACCCAGAGCTGGCGTTCTCGGCGCGACTCCGAGGGGCTGATCACGACTGTCGGGCTTGCTAAGAGCGCGACCTCGCTCAAACGCTCGGCAGTGCTGAGGAGCTGCACGCTATGGAACGGGTCTTGCCCCGGCTGCGCCCCCGGACTGGCGATGAACGACGCTTTGACGAAGCCGACTCCAGAACGCGCCCCCGTGTTCACGGTGTAGACGCACGACAGAACGGGATCGAGGAAGACCGCACGCGGGGCATCGCCGACGGGAAGGACAGAGTCTATCTGAAAGGTCGTCGTCGCGATCCGGCTGAGCGTGTCGTTGCCCGTGTTGATAAAGTACGCATAGAGATCGCCGAGTACCGTCCCTGGGGCTGTGGCGATCGGGCCGGGCTTGGGGCCGGTGCGCGCCGTATGGATCACTTTGTAACGATTGGCGTTATTAGGGTCGTCATTGATATCCGTCACGGTGATCGCGTTAAGCTCGCTATGCGTGACGAACGCGCGATTGAACGCCCCGGCGCTGTAGAGCGCGATGCCTTCGGGGCTAGCACCGATGGGGATCGTCGAGATATCGGCTTTGAGGTCTGCCTTCGCTGCATCAATGATGGTGAGCGTGCCGTCGCCGGCGTTGACGACGTAGAGATCGTTATTATGGGTAGCACGCGCGAGCGCGATAGGACGCTGACCGACTTTCAGCGTCTTCGTAGTACCGCTGGGGAGTGCTACGATCACGACGGAGTTCGCAGTCGCGTCGGCGAGGAACGCAGCACTGCAATCGGCGTTGAGCGCCAACGCTGTAGGATCGGTGCTGGGGATTGAGACCGGTGCGCCGACAGGTTGGCGCGTGAGTGTATCCAAAACTCGCAGTGTCGTCGCGCCCTCGGCTTTCGTCGCGACGACAAGCCGCGTACTGTTATTACACGCAGCCAGAGCGACGATCTCCCCAGCGAGAGCGAGCTTCGCCTGCGGCGTGAGCGTCGGTTGCTGCCCCACCAACACGCCCGCTGTGAGGGCCAATATCCCTAAGACGAGCACCGTGCGAACGACAAAAGTGCGCATAGGATCCTCCTTTGGCTACTTTAGTTTCAAGCCCGAATGGACTGGGATTTTCGCGAAGAAGACATCGGGATCGGGACGGCCGTTGGGGTATCGCTCCGTCTTCAGAATATTGCGATTGTCCCCCCACGCGAGATAGAAGAATCTCTCATCGGCGGCCATCTGGTTGTAGTCGCCCATGTAACATATCCCGCGGAGCGCATCGAAATTCGTTGAACTGGTGGGTTGTCCAAACGTCGGGGGCACCTCGAAAGAAACGTCCGTGACGCGGATATTCGGCTCGAAGCTTCTGCCGCCGTCGCGCGACCGCGCGAAGAAGACGTCCATCTTGAAGTTATTTGAGTCAAGCCGACGGTCGTAGAAGAAGACGCCCACCGTGCCGTCGGCCGCAACAGCGACGGCGGGCATGAACTGATCTGTCTGAGTCTGGTCGTCGTTGACCCGCACGGGCGGTGAAAACGTCTTTCCCCCATCAAGCGAGCTCACGAGAAAGACGTCGCTGATGTCTGGGCCGGGGCCGTCGGGATCAGACTGATAAGTGACGTAGAGCGCACCGCAGAAGAAGCTCGTTGGGCTGCGGTCTACAGCGACGGAGGGCAATTCTAACGTGCGAATACCCCCCTTGAGGGCCTGACGCCGACAGTCGCGGGTCGCTTGGGCATCCGCCGTGCGCATGATCTGAGCGACGATGACCGGCTCCGCGAAGCTCACCCCGCCGTCATCGGAGCGCCGCATCTTCAAGATGCGCTCATTGCCCTCAAACGCAATCCAGGCGACATAGACCGCACCATCGGGGCCGACAGCGGGAGTCGCGCCCTGCACCGAAATATCATCAGAGAGCACCAGGGGCGCGGAGAACGTCTTGCCCCCGTCTGTGGAGCGCACAAAGAGAATCCGGGGGCCGGCGGGACTGAACTCTGTCCAAGCCATATACACGTTGCCGTCAAATGGTGAGCCGGTGTTGTCCACGGCGATCAGCTCTTTATCTTGGAAGTTCGCTTGGTCTGTGCCGCCGACGAGCACCGGTTCGCTGAACGTCTTGCCGCCGTCTGTAGATTTCGCAACACCGAGTGCCGAGAGCGTGCGGCGCTGCTCTGGAATATACTGGAGATTGGCGAAGTAAAAATGCCCTTGGCTGTCCACGCCCAGGGACGGATCAGAGTAGCCGATGGAGCGCGAGCTGGGCGGGACGCGCCCCAAGTCTATAAACGTCTGGCCGCCGTCTTCAGAGCGCGCGTAGCCTGACAGACTCGACACGCCTACCGTCGCGGGCAGATACTGCCCCGTGTCCACGAACGCCACGAGCACCGTCTCTTTGTAGATCGCGATGGTCGTCTCGCTCTGGGTCGTCTGTTCGGGGATATCAGTCGAAGGGTCATTGACCTGGATATTGAGAAACTGTGACGGGCGCGTCTGCGAAGATTTCGGCGCGTGCTGCGGGCTGAATGACGCTGGCGGGGTGCAGATGCTCAGAAGCGCAGATTCTCCGGAGCTGGAGAGCACTGCTCGCCAAGGAGAGTCGAGCAACCAGCAGAACGAGAGAGAATCCCCTGAGAAGGTTTGAGGAGCCAGAGCGATAAAAAAGAACACTATACTCACTAGGAGGCGGCGCATGGGAGCCGGCGAGAGGACTCGAACCTCCGACCCACGGTTTACGAAACCGTTGCTCTACCGCTGAGCTACGCCGGCGCTCGGCAAAAAATTATAGAGCAAGAGAGCGAGTGCTGCAAGGGCGCGATTTGACGCTGCGCACGAGTTGAGTTAGGATTTAATACCGATTAGCTATGCAGAATACAGACCTTCAGCATCTTCAAGCCCTGCTCGGTCCGGAGCGCGTCCTGACGGGAGAGTCGGAACTGCTCATCCATGCCCGCGATGAGTCCCATCACCCCGAACACAAGCCCGATGTGGTCATCTATCCCCAAAGCGCCGAAGAGCTCTCACAGATTCTGAGATTCGCCAACGAGCGCAAGATCCCCGTCACGGCGTGGGGCGCAGGCACAAGCATGGAAGCCAACCCCGTCCCCGTCTATGGGGGCATCGTGCTCGATCTCTCCAAGATGAATCAGATTCTCGCGATCTATCCCGAAGACTTGCAAGCCGTCGTCCAGCCCGGCGTCACGCACGTTGATCTCAACCACAAGCTTTCGAAATACGGCTTGTTCTTCCCGCCCGATCCGGGCGCCCCCGCAACTATCGGCGGAATGGTCGCCAATAACGCTGCCGGCATTCAAGCGATCAAGTACGGCGCCACGAAAGACTATGTCTTAGCACTCGAAGTCGTGCTCGCCAACGGCGAGATTCTCAGGGTCGGCAATCGCGCCATGCGCACGTCGTCGGGGTATAACTTAGTCGGGCTTTTTGTCGGCTCTGAAGGGACGCTGGGAATCTTTACGGAGATCACGCTGCGCCTGGCGGGCATCCCCAAAGAAGTCTCGGCAGCGACGGCAGCGTTTCCAACGCTCGAACAGGCTGCCCAGGCTGTCGTGCAGATCGTGCAGTCGGGCTTAGACCCAGCGGCGTTAGAGTTGCTCGACCCTGACTGTATGCGCGCGATCAATTATCTCAAAAATCTGAACCTAGCCGAGCAGCCCACGCTCTTCTTAGAATTTCGCGGTCATGCCCTAGAAGTCGTACGAGATGATTTGCGCTTTGCCCAAGAGATCTGCGAGCAGAACGGCTGTGAAAGCTTCTCGAGCGCGTTGGGGCAAGAGGAGCGCAACAAGCTCTGGGAGGCACGCCATCATTTAGCCTACGCGGCCGCAGCTTTGAACCCCGGCAAGCGCGCGATTGTCGTGGACGTTGCTGTGCCCATCTCAAAGTTCCCAGTCATGATCGAGTTTGCGCGGAAAAAGCTCACAGAGCACGCGCTCAACGGGCCGGTCTTCGGCCACGCCGGCGACGGCAATTTTCACGTCGGGATCTTTTATAATCCCGACGACCCAGATGAAAAATCCCGCGCCCACGCCGCCAACGACGCCATAGTCTTTCGGGCTATCGAGCTTGGGGGCACGGCGACAGGCGAGCACGGTGTTGGGCTAGGCAAGATCAAGTTCATGCGCGCCGAGCATGGCGCCAGCTACGAGCTGATGCGCCAGGTCAAGAAACTCCTAGACCCCAACGGGATTCTCAATCCGGGGAAGATCTTTGCATGAGCGATCTTGTCGAACGCTTCATAGACGAGCTGGAGCGCGTCGCGGGGAAAGCTCAACAAGCTCGCTCTGACGAGCACGCTTTGGAGCTTATCTTGGAGATAGTGCGCAGCCATCACGCCCGCACCGTGGCCCTTGCAGAGTTCCCCCTCGCGCAGAGATTGGAGAGCAGGCTGCGTGAGGACAGCTACGAGCTTGTTAGAGGACATGAGATCGCTCGCGCAGATATTGGAGTTTCAGGGGCTGAGCTTGCCGTCGCCGAGACCGGCTCGCTGCTCATCGGCCATGACGGAATCTCAGAATTGGTCGCGGCGCTGCCGCCGGTGCATATCGCTCTGATTCGTCCTGATCAGATCGTCGCAACGCTCGATGAAGCGTTTGCGTTCTGTCACAGAGAGCTTGAGCGTGCCCCGAAAGATTTTGTCTTTGTCACCGGACCGAGTCGCACCGCTGATATAGAACTGACTCCTGTGATCGGCGTGCACGGGCCGCAAGAGCTGTTCGTGATCGTGATCTCTTAAAAAATTATGGCACCCGTGAGACGATCAACGTGACGCGATACTCCGCAGGGTTAATCGTGCGCTTGCTGAAGGGCTCAGGCTTGAGGGAGACAAACTGAATGCGATAGCCCGCATAGAGGGCTTCCCGAGGTTCTGCATCGGAATTGATGGTGAGCACAGTCTCGTTGGTGCTCCCTTTGAGGGAGGCGCCTAGGGTGATCGTGGCATTGCCGGTCCAGATACAGGTGACGTCGGTGGGACACCGAGAGTCTTCTGGAACGCCGATAAAGCGAATGTGTAAGTCACCGACCTGGACTTTCTGTCGGACAAAGAGCGTGAAGGGCTGATCGAGCTGGACTTCTTTCACAGCAGTTGGGGCGCAGCCGGAGAGACTTCCTGCCCCTATAAGCACTAGTCCGATCCATAAGAATATATGGCGCATCTGGGAGGGACGACGGGATTTGAACCCGCGACGGTCGGCTCCACAGGCCGATGCTCTGCCAGGCTGAGCTACGTCCCT
>JAOAIA010000047.1 GCA_026414955.1 Candidatus Bipolaricaulota bacterium | reverse complement strand
CTGGTCTCGTGGGCTCGGAGATGTGTATAAGAGACAGGCTCATAGTCTCTCTCGCGGAAGCCCAGAGCAACGCCCCGCCCCGCGCTGACTTTCGCTTCAGCCCGCAAAACCCAGATACAAATTCCCCGGTGACGTTCGATGCCTCAGGGTCACGCGACCCCGATGGCTCCATCGTCAAATACGAGTGGGATTTCAACGGCGACGGAAGATTTGACGAAACAAAAACAGTCCCGACGACGACCCGACTCTTCGACCGTGCTGGTGAGTGGCGTATCAATCTGAGAGTTACTGACAATCGTGGTGCCACGGGTTCGATCAGCAAGATCGTCAAAGTCACCGAAGCCCCGGTCACCGTGCGGCGCTCGCTTGCCCTGCCTCCGAGTGGGGTGGTCGCTCCAGGGCAGACCGTGCGCGTCATCATTATTTTGCGAATCAATCAGACGATCAATGGGCTGGGACTCGATGAAGACCCTCCCCAAGGCTGGACGATAAAAGAAGTCCAAAACGCCGGAGCGATCCTGAAAAAATCTGAGCTGCAATGGCTCTGGACGCAACGGTTCTCCCCAGGCCAGATCGTCGCGGTTATCTATGATCTGGGCGTCCCGCCCAACGCTTCAGCCAGTGCCTTCCCTCTGAAGGGGATGCTGACGAGCTTTTCACCGCGCCTGGCAGTCTCCGTTGTCGGAGATAGCGAGATTCGCGTCTCGCGGTAGTGCTCTAGCCCTTGGCAACCAGCTCATGCTCTGGGCAATCTACTCTGAGGTCGCTCTCGGCCAGGGGCTTGTCCATCAACGCGCAGTGGTGCGGCGCTCGCGGGTCTCTGTGTAAATTGGCGCGAAAGAACCGGCACGTCAGGCAGATTCGCGCGACCGTGATGATCTCTGCCCGATAGAGCGATTCGATGAGCTTGAGTAAGAACTTCAGCGCTTGCGCTTTCTCTTCGGGCGAAAAATGCGCAAGCGACGCGTGGAGGGCGTCGGCCCAATGGGAGAGCTTTGCGCTGAAACGTCTGCCCTGAGCCGTCAGGCGTAGTCTCTGGGCGCGGCGGTCGTTCGGAGATGGTTCACGCTGGAGCAAGCCCTTGGCTTCCAAAGTTGTGACGGCATCGCTCATCGTCGCCGAAGTCAACCCGAATTCTTGAGCGAGCTGCCCCACGCGACAGAGGTCCTCTGCGTGTGAGTTAAGATAGAGCAGGGTTTGGATTTGGATGGGGCTGAGGCGGCTCGCTGTAGCTTCTTCCCACAAGAGCGTGCGGAGCACGTGCGCGAGTCGCTCCAGGGCGGCGATGATCTTGGTGTCTAGGTCGCTCATGGCTTCTCCACTCAGCACGAATTATACACGAGCGCGCATACGCTCACAGCTCTTATTCTCTTCGCTTTTACGGGTAGCCAGTGGGACGGCGGCCGTGAATCGCGGAAGGGCACGGCTTACTCTTTTCGGAATCCTCGTGGGCAGTTGACATCTTGGGGCACCGGGCCAAGTCGGCGGCCTTGAAACTCTACCGGAAAGAAAAGCTCTCTCTCCTTCGGTTTATAGTATCCCTTGAATCCCTGGGTTCCTCCCCAGATGGCCCAAACACTTCGCCCTTCGGGAGTCTTGAGAACAACCTTCACGGCCAAGCTGCCATCCAAACGCAAGACGCCAGTAACTTCAAGATATGAAGTAACCACTCCTCCTTCCACTCTGAGTATCAACTCGCTATTGAGCTCCGGCCCATTCTGACAAATAGCAGCCTCCAGCTGAGGAATCTCCACCGGTGCGGGTGATTGAGCTATGAAGTGCCACATCCCAGCAATAGAGGGCCAACGAGAGGGATGGAGCGTCTGGATGGATGACCCTTGAGGTATACACCCAGCTAGCAAACCCAGAGCTGTCCAGAGTGCTATTAAGTTCGGTACTTGAATCCTGGCGGGCATATTAGGTCCTTTTGCTTTGGGTCAATCAGTGTTCCTCGGGGGAGCCTTTGAGCCTTCAGCTGTACTGGGAAGAAAGCTTCATTTTGCTCGGGTTTATAGTATCCCTCAAGCACTTCACTGTTCAAGTTGCCCATCACAATCCACACTGTCCGCTGACCTATCGTGAGGTCGTACCAGATGGTCACCGTGCCATCTAGATTGATTAAGCCGTCTAAGAGGGCATCTGCAGACCAGCTTATGAGTTCCGGGCCATTCTGACAAATAGGAATAAAAAAGCCCTGGCCTTGTAGCGAAGGGGGATCTACTACCAGAAACTGCCATTCTCCGGAGAAATCGGGCCAGAGGGGCGGCTCGATAGGCCGAGCTGCATCAGATTGAAGTAAAGTCACTCCACCCAGCAGAACTACTAACCCTAGAGAACTCCTAGAAATCCTCATCTTACCTCGAGGGGTAATTTTACAAAACTGTAAGGGGAATCGCAATCGAATACCTCCTCGCGAGGCTGAAATTTGCTATAATCCATCCCGTAATATCTCTGAAGGGAGGTTCTCTTATGCGCCGCGCGCTCGCGCTTACGGCTCTCATTCTCTTTAGCCTCACCAGCAACCAATTCGCTCAGACGCAGCCATCGCTCGTCTATCATGCTTACGACTTCACCGGAACGACGAACATCGCCGGATTTGGCGCCTGGGAGTTTCGCTCGCTGAAAGACGATCTCGTCGCACTCGCTGAGCAATATCCCCAAATTGTCCAAGTCGTCTCGCTGGGCCAAAGCCACGAAGGCCGCCAGATCTGGGCGATCAAACTCAGCGACGACGTCTCGACTGAAGACCCCACCGAACCCGAAACGCTCTTCATCGGCACCCAGCACGCCCGCGAGTGGATCGCCGTCGAAGTCCCGTTCTGGATCGCTCAGTATTTAGCACAGAATTACAAGAGCAACGAGCGCGTCCAGAGACTCTTAGATAACCTAGAAATCTGGATCGTCCCCATGGTCAACCCCGATGGACACGAGTATACGCGATCCGATCCGTGTCCGACGGCCCCGCAGTTTTACTGTCGTCTGTGGCGCAAGAACCGAAGAGACCTGGGCAACGGCGTCTTCGGCGTTGACTTAAATAGAAATTGGAGCTTCCAATGGGACTCGCGCGCTGGCGGCAGCCGCACCCCCCAAAGTCTCACGTACCGTGGGCCAGAACCCTTCTCCGAACCCGAAATCCGAGCGATCCGCGATCTCGTGCTCGACCCACAACGTCGCTTCAAAGCGTTTATAGACTATCACAGCTATTCGCAGATCGTGGGCTGGCCGTGGGGCTACACGTTCGAGCCCCCAATACCCTTGAGTGAAGAGAAACGCTTCGATCCCTCTTCAGACAGTGTCGAGTACGCCCGCATCGGCGAGACGATGGCCAAGCTCATCTTCAACACTTATGGGCAGAGCTATCGTGCCTGTCAGATCAGCTTAGAGTGCCCCTACCCCGCAGCGGGCGTTGCCAACGATTGGTTCTACAGCGAGACCGGGGGCATCTCGATCCTCATTGAGCTGCGCCCAGCTACGGGCGAGCCGGGCTTCGTGCTCCCCGCTGAGCAGATTCTCCCGACGTTCGAAGAGAATCTCCCAGCGGCGCTCTATCTCTTAGAGCAAGCCCTGCCAGAGCTGATCGTGCGCGATAGCCCGACAGACGACGGTCTCGTTCCCTCGGATGAGATCGGCTTCAGCCCCGATATTCGCGTGGACGGCGCACCTATCGGGATCGTCAACGCGACCGAAGAACCCTTCGGCGAGAACGATCACGAAAACCCTATAGCGAACGCGACCAATCGCGTCTACGTCACGGTGCACAATCGCGGGCTTACAGATGTGCCCAACGCCGTCGTCGAACTCTATTGGCGCGATAACTCGCAGCTCGGTCTCTCTGCGTGGCCGGAGGGCTGGCAGCCCATAGACGACGACAGCGACCCGCTCACTGCTCCGGTCTTTCGGCACTTCATCACGATCCCTGCGCAAAGCTCCGTGACCACGACATTTCTCTGGATGCCGCCCCAGGCGACGCCCGATGCGTCGCTCCTAGTGCGCGTGCGCCACCTGCAAGACCCGATAAAACTCTTGCGCGATCCGGCGCTGCGCCTCGAGCTGGATCGCTATGACAACAATGTCGCATCGAGACGGGTTCAGGTCTTCTCCACGACCTTGGGCACGACGAAATAGTTATCTCGACGCTGAGGGGCATTCTTGAGGGCTTCTTCAGCTGAGACGGACGGGCGCGGCTCATCGGCTCGCAGGACCGTGTGCACATCTAAGACGTGCTGCATGGGCGGGACATGCTCCGTATCGAGCTTTTCTATTTGTTTGAAATACTCTAAGATGCGCCCAAGCTGCTCTTGGAAGAGCGCGATCTCGTCATCAGTGAGCTTGAGCTTGGCAAGCTTGGCGATGTGCAGCACCTCGTCGCGCGTGATCATGGCTGTAACTCTTTAAGCTCAACGGCTATAGGGAGTTTGATCCGCCTTGAGAGCTGAGTCTGCTTGCTAAAATTGAGAATAGCAAACCCGATAGCTTGGCCTTTTTGGTCGACGCGAATGAACAGGTCCTCTCCCGCATCTTTAAAATAACCCTTTCTGTTGGCAAAGGTGACCTCTAAGTAATCCCCTTCGCGATCGTACCAGACACTTATCTGCTTAGCCATAGAGTCTCCCCTGGCTTGAGTTTGTCTGTGAAGAACGCTGTGATGACAAAAGGACTTTTCGTCATCTTGACAACAACGAGCAAATATTTGTCCGACACTGGAGATTGCTTGTAACGCCTATAGTAGAGATGGACATCCGGGTCCTTTGGGCTTCGTCGGACGATCTCAGGCTCTGCAAGCGTCTTCTTGATCTTCGCACGTTGGCTTATCATCTCTGGGCGTCTAGTTATATGGGATTGGCGCTCTGAAGTCAAGCGCACCCGTTTCCCAAATTTCTCTTGGAAAACGATCATACCCGCGTCAACGCGAACTTGTCGCCAAATCGCCGCCGGAACTCTTCAATCAGCGGGTGCTCAGGGTTCTGCGCGATCAGCCGAAATGCTTCTTCCCGTGCGGCTTTCATCAGGTCTAAATCAGCGATGAGATCAGCAACTTTGAACGTGCTGTCCAGGCCGTGCTGGGCTACGCCCAGCATGTCCCCCGGCCCGCGAATCTTTAAGTCTTCTTCAGCGATCTGGAAGCCGTCGAGCGTGCTCGCAAAGACCTGTAAGCGGCGCTGGCCGTCCTCGCTGCGCGGCGTGGCTATCGCAAAACAGTACGATCTGTCTCCGGCGCGCCCGATCCGCCCGCGAAGCTGATGGAGCTGGGATAGCCCAAATCTATCAGCATGTTCAATGATCATCACCGTCGCGCTGGGCACGTCAATCCCCACTTCAATGATCGTCGTGCTCACGAGAACATCCAACTCTCTCTGCATAAGCTGCTTCATGACGGCTTGCTTGTCGCCCTCGCTCATGCGCCCATGCAGTAACCCTACGCGAAATTCTCTAAAGAACGTCTGCTCAAGCTCTTCCTTGGCTTGGGTTGCGGCTTTCAAATCTAACTCTTCAGATTCTTCGATCAACGGGAAGACGACATACGCCTGCGCACCCCGTCTCAGCTCTTGTGTGACGAACTCGTAGACTTGGTCGCGCTTCTCTTCAGAGACCCAGTACGTCTGAATATTTTTGGCAAAGGGCAGCTCATCTAAAATAGAAATCTCGAACTGCCCGTAGAGCGTCAGGGTGATCGTCCTCGGGATGGGCGTGGCGCTCATCACTAAGATATCTAAGTTCTCGCCCTTCTGCTCGAGCTGCGCCCGCTGGATCACCCCGAAGCGATGCTGCTCGTCAATGACCGCAAGCCCCAGACTCTTAAATTGCACCTCGTCTTGGATGAGCGCGTGGGTGCCGATGACCAAGTCTATATCCCCGCGCCGGATCGCGGCGCGCAAGAACTCCTTCTCGCGCTCCGGGAGGCTCCCTATCAGCAAGACGACTCGTGGGGGCTGGCTCAGCCGCGAGAGCACCTCTGTAATTTTACGAAAATGTTGCTGGGCTAAAATCTCCGTTGGAGCCATGAATGCAGCTTGGTAGCCTGACTCGATAGCTATCAGAGACGCGGCCGTCGCCACCACGGTCTTGCCGGAGCCGACGTCCCCCTGCAAGAGCCGGTTCATGGGTTTGGGGGCGGCTAAGTCCGCGCGAATCTCCGCGAGAGCGCGCTCTTGGGCGCGCGTGAGCTTAAACGGCAGCACGCCGAGAAACTCTTCCAATCGTTCATCCGAGATCGTGAGGCTGCGCCCAGAACGCTCGCCGAGCTTCTGCTTCTCGAGAGCGACCCCGATCTGAAAGAGAAAAAGCTCCTCGAACGCTAACGTGTCGTGCGCTCGCTGATACTCTTCGACGCTTTGGGGGAAATGAATCTTTTCAAAAGCATCTGTTCGCGGCAGCAGGCCGTGCCGCGCGCGAATCTCCTCGGGGATGATCTCGGTGAGCGCGGGACGATAGAGCGCGAGATTATTCTGGATCAATCTATAAAGCAGCGATGGCTTCAGCCCTTCGGTAGCGGGGTAGATCGGCACCAAGCGCCCGGTGAGAAAGTTTCTCGCTGCCGGCTCCCAGACGGGGCTGCTCATCTGAATCTGCCCGTGCGCGCTCTCGACAGAGCCGTAGAGCGAGATCATCTCCCCTTGAATGAGTTGATTCTTGAGCCACGGTTGGTTGAACCAGACAGCGTAGAGAATGCCGGTGTTGTCTTGGATAGCGGCTTTAATGATTTCCAAATTATTTCTGGTCTTGATGACGTCTACGGCGCGCACGCGCCCTTTGACCGTGACCCTGTCGCCGTGGCGCAGCTGTGCGATCTTCTTCGTGGCTCTGCGGTCTTCGATGCGCTTGGGGAAGTACGTTAAGAGGTCTTCAATCGTCTCGATGCCCAGCTTTTTCAGTAACTTTTCGCGTTCGGGGCCGACGCCCTTGGCGAAGCGCACCGGGGCCATCACCCCGCCTTCGGCGCTCCTCTCCCGTCCGACGGGAGAGGAGCCGGGGGTGAGGGCCTCTAACGCCCTGACGCAGTCTTCCAACTCGCGCACGACCGCGCGGCGGGCTTCTGGAGGCTTGAGCGCGTACCCGCGGGCGAGCTTGCGTAATCGCTGGGCGATCTCCGGCTGAGAGGCGCTCAGCTCCTGCGCACACGCCTCGATGAAGCCTTCTAAGCCCCCAAGGACAGCAACGTCACGATAGCCGCTGCTTTGCTCCAGCTGCACGATCTTCTTCAGGCTGGAGATCAATCGAGTCATCTTGTCAAAAGCTGAGCGCCCTCTCGATGCCCTTCTGCACTCGCCCGGCATCGGGCAGATAGTACTGCTCCATCGTCAGATAGGGGATGTGCGTATCGTAGCCGGTGACGCGCACCACGGGGGCCTGCAACTGCAAGAGCAATCGCTCATTGATGAGCGCCGTTAGCTCCGAGCTGAGGCTGCACGTTCTGGGGGCTTCTTGGACAATGACGGCTCGACCGGTCTTGGCCACAGAACTGAGAACAGTCTCGATATCCAAGGGCGCAAGGGTTCTCAAGTCTACCAGCTCGACGCTGATGCCCTCAAGCTGCGCGATTGCCTGAAGACAGATCCTCACCATCGCCCCCCAGGAGATCACCGTGACGTCGGTGCCCTCGCGCACAAGAGAGGCTTTCCCGATGGGCACGGTGTAATCGCCCTCGGGGACTTCCTGACGAAACGCGCGATAGAGTCTCTTGGGTTCGAAGAAGATCACGGGATCGGGGTCTCTAATAGCTGCGATGAGCAAGCCCTTGGCGTCGTAGGGGTTCGACGGGATGACGACCTTCAAACCCGGCGTATGAACGTAATAGGCTTCTGGGGCTTCGGAGTGATGTTCGAGGGCGCGGATGCCGCCGCCATAGGGCGCGCGGATGACTATGGGCACGTGAAACCGTCCGCGCGATCTCCAGCGAATGCGAGCCGCGTGCGAGACGATCTGGTCGAACGCCGGGGCCATGAAGCCATCGAATTGGATCTCAGCGACGGGCTTCAGCCCGTTGAGCGCCATCCCAATTGCCGTGCCCACGATGCCCGACTCGGCCAACGGTGTATCAATCGCCCGATCTGGCCCAAATTCTTGATATAGGCCCTCTGTGGCACGAAAGACGCCGCCGTTGACGCCGACGTCTTCGCCCATCACCAGCACCGTGGGGTCGCGGCGCATCTCGGTGCGCAGCGCATCGTTGATCGCTTGGACGAGGGTCATCTGGGGCATACGGATCACTCTTTCAGTAGTTAAGCGCTTTCTCTATACCCTTCAGGCAACGTCCAATATCAGGCAGATAGTAGTCCTCCAAACGCGCCTGGGGGATGACCGTATCGGGGCCAGTCACGCGCACAATCGGTGCTTTGAGATGCTCAAACGCTCTGTCGTTGACCAGCGCAGCTAACTCAGACCCAAACCCACACGTCCGTGGCGCTTCATGCACAATCACGACCCTGCCGGTCTTCTTCGCTGATTCGATTACCGTCTCAATATCCAGGGGAACAATCGTGCGCAGATCAATCACTTCGACGCTGACGTTCTGGGCGGCCATCTTCTCGGCTGCCCCCAGCGCAACGGGCGTCATCGCGCCCCAGGCGATCAGCGTCACCTCGGAGCCTTCGCGCGCGATACGCGCTTTCCCGATGGGCACGATATAGTCTTCTTCTGGGACTTCTGCGCGGAACGCGCGATAGAGTCTCTTGGGTTCGAAGAAGATCACGGGATCGGGGTCTCTAATAGCTGCGATGAGCAAGCCCTTGGCGTCGTAGGGGTTCGACGGGATGACAACTTTCAAGCCGGGCGTGTGCGCGTAGTGTGCTTCGGGGCTTTCGGAATGAAGCTCTGGGCCGCGGATGCCGCCGCCATAGGGCGCGCGGATGACTATGGGCACGTGAAACCGTCCGCGCGATCTCCAGCGAATGCGAGCCGCGTGCGAGACGATCTGGTCGAACGCCGGGGCCATGAAGCCATCGAATTGGATCTCAGCGACGGGCTTCAGCCCGTTGAGCGCCATCCCGATCGCTGTGCCCACGATGCCCGCTTCGGATAACGGGGTGTCAATCGAGCGATCCGGCCCGAACTCTTTATAGAGATTCTCTGTGGCGCGGAAGACGCCGCCGTTGACGCCGACGTCTTCGCCCATCACCAGCACCGTGGGGTCGCGGCGCATCTCGGTTCTCAGCGCGTCGTTGATCGCCTGGACGAGATTGAGCTGGGGCATAGTTATTCTTTCGGCAGGTCGCCGCCGTGCTCAGCGAGATACTCTTTGAGTTCTTGGAGCTGCTCTTTCAGGTTCCACGGCATCTCGGCGTACATGTACTTAAAAATATCTTCGACATCGCGCTTGGGCAGGGCTTCGTATTGGGCAACTGCTTGCGCGATCTCGGCCTTCGCTTCTTCTAAGAGTTTGGCTTCATCGTGCTCGCTCCACAGCCCCTGCTTCTCCAAATAGAGCTTCAGTCTCTTGATGGGGTCTTTCTGTTTCCACATTTCGACTTCTTCAGATGGGCGATAGCGCGTCCAGTCGTCGGCGGTCGTGTGATGCGTCAGCCGATACGTGACGGCTTCGATCAGTGTTGGCCCGCCGCCGTCGCGCGCCTTTGCTAGAGCCTCCTTAGTCGCTTTGTACACGGCGAAGACGTCGTTGCCGTCGACTTGCACCCCTTCAAAGCCATACGCGATGGCCTTCTGAGCGATCGTCTCGGAAGCTGTTTGTCTGGTGCGCGGCACGGAGATCGCGTACTGATTATTTTGGCAGAAGAAGACGACGGGGGCTTTGAAGACCCCCGCGAAGTTCAGGCCCTCGTGAAAATCGCCTTCAGACGTCGCGCCGTCGCCGAAGTACACAATAACGCACGACCTTTCGCCCTTGAGCTTAGCGGCCCAGGCGGCCCCGGTGGCGTGCAAGATTTGGGTGGCGATGGGGACGCAGACCATGAAGTTTCTTATGCCCTCAGGGATGCGATTGCCCTCTTCGTTGCCGCCCCAGAAGGTAAAGAGCTGGAGCCAGCTCTGGCCGCGCATGGCCAGCACGGCGTGCTCACGGTAGCTGGGGAAGACCCAGTCTTCGGGCTTGAGGGCGTAGGCGCTGCCCACTTGGGCAGCCTCTTGCCCCAACAAGGGCGCATAGGTGCCCAAGCGCCCCTGTCTTTGCAACGCTAAAGCGCGCTCGTCGAACGTCCGCGCCAGCACCATCCAACGGTACATAGCTTTAAAGTCGTGGGGCTTGAGTCCCAGCTCGACGATGTCGGTGGGGTTGGCCATCCCCTCAGGGTCGAGGATTTGAATGAACGGGACGAGCCGTTCACGCTGTAAGATAGTTTTAGCTGCCATGATGCGGGTCTCCCTCCTTAGGACCGAAGCAAACTCTTGACGAAAAACTCCCCAGCGCGATAGCTGCTGCGCACCAGGGGGCCAGACGCGACGTAGCGAAAGCCCATCGCCTCGCCGATCTCCTTCCATCGGGCGAATCTTTCCGGGTGCACGTACTCGACGACTTCTATATGTCTGGGACTTGGGCGCAGGTACTGCCCGATAGTCAAGATATCAACGCCGACGGCGCGCAGATCGCGCATCGTCTGGAGAATCTCCTCGTCGGTCTCGCCCAGCCCAACCATGATCGAAGACTTCGTATAGCGTGTCGGGTCGAGCTTTTTGATATTCTCAAGCACTGTCAGAGATTGACGGTACGTGGCACGGCGGTCGCGGACTTTCGGGGTGAGGCGCTCGACCGTCTCGATATTGTGATCTATGACATCGGGTTGAGCATCTACAACTTTTTTGAGGGCATGGATATCGCCGCGGAAGTCGGGGATGAGCACCTCGACCAGCGTCGTGGGTGTCTTCTGTTTGATAGCTCGGATAGTTTTAGCGAAGTGCTCCGCGCCGCCGTCGGGGAGATCATCGCGGGCGACGCTCGTCAAAACTACATAATCCAAGCCCCACTCGCTCACGACTTGGGCGACCTTCCACGGCTCCAAGGGATCAAGATAGCCCTTGGGATGCCCACTGGTAACGGCGCAAAAGCGACACCCAAAGTCTTTGTTCGTTCAAGTCCCAATCTCCCACATCTCTTGACCGTTCTTCTCTCATTTTTTTCGCTTGCTTTTGCAACCACTCACCTGCCAACTTATGCC
>JAOAIA010000046.1 GCA_026414955.1 Candidatus Bipolaricaulota bacterium | reverse complement strand
CATCTGATCCGTTTGGAGTGCTATAAGCTGGTCAAGTATATTCTCGGTGAAGAGCCGTATGAAGGGTTCCGGATGTGGTGGTGAGCAATTTGACTAGCAAGCTCCTTCGGGCTATAACAATGTTCATATGGCTGAGAAACCATATATAAGGAGTTACATTCATGAGGACTTTCAAAGCGGCGGTCTGGCAAGAAGGCGATTGGTTTGTAGCCCAGTGCCTTGACGTGGATATAGCGAGCCAAGGGAAGACCGAGGAAGAAGCCCTCAACAATCTACGGGAGGCCCTCGAGTTGCACTTTGAAGCCCCTCGAGCGACGGTCGCTCCTCGGATCGCTACTATAGAGGCGGAGGTCTCCGCTGCTTAAGCCGCTGCCCTATCGCGAAGTCAAGCGAAAACTAGAAGCGGCTGGCTTTGTCATAGTTAGCCAGCGGGGCAGCCACGTGAAGTTTGCTCGTTCGACTCCGCAAGGCTTGCAAACTGCTGTTGTGCCTCGACATCAGGAAATTGCCGTAGGCACTTTGCGCAGCATCTTGCGACAGGCAGGTTTGAGCGTTGAAGAATTTATGCATTTGTAACGTTATCTATCCTGCCAGCCAACTCCACGGCACCGCGATGATCTTCTCATCTAAGTAACAAATCTGCCTCCCCGTGTGCACGAGAACCCCACAGCACGCCTGGGAGTACCCACGCAGAAAGAGCCGCAAATGCTCTACATATGAATAATAATACGGGCTTCTGTCAAGGGGGCGCTGGCAGGTGTCGGGCGATTGAGCTAGACTAGAAGCGTTTATGTACGTTGTTCTGGTGTATGATGTAGATGTCTCGCGGGTGCCGAAGGTCTGCAAGTTTTTGCGGCGGTATTTTCATTGGGTGCAGAATTCGGTCTTTGAGGGGGAGTTGCGGGAATCTCAATTAGAAGAAGTGCGCTGGGGGCTGAAGCAGCTTATTGATGCCGAACGCGATTCGATCTACATCTATCGGGTGCGCGATCAGAAATGGATCGACAAGGAGATTCTGGGGCAGGAGCGCAGTCCCACGGATGCGATCATTTGACGGCTGGTCGTCGAGGGGGGTATAATGCGGGCATGAGGCGCCGCGCCGACGGGTGCGACGGGGGTCTTTGACAAGTGAAGAGTCCCGATGGCAAGGGGCAGATTCCCAACGTCGTCGAGGTCCCGGCTCGGATGCACCAGCGGGGCGCGACGACGGTGAGGAAGAATGGAGGGCCTTGGGAGAAGGGAGGGAGAGTGGGGCGGCAGCGCAAGCCTGATGAGGTTTTCCCCGCCTTCGGCCCAAGGCCCATAAGCCGTCGAACTCCCTGCCTTTTAATTGAACCAGAGTGGTATTGAAACAAAAGTATAGTCGTCAGCGTCTGGTCCAGCTTCTGGAACTTTTAATTGAACCAGAGTGGTATTGAAACGCAATCTCTTGAATAGTGATCTCCTCATTGGGGAGAGACTTTTAATTGAACCAGAGTGGTATTGAAACTTATAGGAGTAAGCGATGCTTATAGAAAAGCTTCAGCTTTTAATTGAACCAGAGTGGTATTGAAACGCCCTTCCTGCTGGGGACATCAGGATCATCCGAGCAACTTTTAATTGAACCAGAGTGGTATTGAAACTGGTCCCAAGATGTCAACTGGACTATCTTGGGACGCAGACTTTTAATTGAACCAGAGTGGTATTGAAACCAAAGACTCGTGCGAGCTCTGGCGGCATTCGTCCCGCTAACTTTTAATTGAACCAGAGTGGTATTGAAACTGTCATAGCTAAGGCATCAAAGGGTAAGAGCAGAATCCTTTTAATTGAACCAGAGTGGTATTGAAACATCTCAGGAAGGCGTTCTTCTTTTGGTACGGGCACGCCTTTTAATTGATCCAGAGTGGTATTGAAACTCGCTCGGGGTGCGGCGGATGAGCTGCGAAATCGTTCCTTTTAATTGAACCAGAGTGGTATTGAAACGCGGGTAGCCGCGGTCGCTGAGGCGCTCAGACAGAAGACTTTTAATTGAACCAGAGTGGTATTGAAACCACGTCGCGCGATATCATGCATATACTGAGGGACGACCTTTTAATTGAACCAGAGTGGTATTGAAACAGCACAAGGAGGTAGAAGATGTCCACGAGGGAACAGGACTTTTAATTGAACCAGAGTGGTATTGAAACGATCTGCTCACGCGATCTACTTAAGAGATCGCATACTTTTAATTGAACCAGAGTGGTATTGAAACCGCATACTTGTCCTGTGACGCCTGTACACCAGGGGCCTTTTAATTGAACCAGAGTGGTATTGAAACGCGAACGGGGGTCGTGATGTGATCATCTTTATTGACGCTTTTAATTGAACCAGAGTGGTATTGAAACCTCGATAAGGACAGGCTCAGCTCAATATCAGCTAAATATATGATAACAACTCTTGCGCTCTCAGCGCCTCCTGCGTTATAATTCCCACGTGAGCACCCAGGTAACGAAAGAAGAACCCCTTGAGCAGCAAGAAACCCCAACAAAGCCCGTCGTCCCCACCAACAGCGTCCAAGTCCCCGGCCTCGCCGGTGCACGCCTCGCCAAGACCTTCCGCGCCCTGCGCCACCGAAATTATCGCTTGTTCTGGACCGGACAACTGATCTCACTTACGGGAACATGGATGCAGTCCATCGCCCAGGGCTGGCTCGTCTATGTGCTTACCAAGTCAGCCCTCAGTCTGGGGGTCGTCAGCTTCTCGCAGTTCCTGCCCGTCTTGCTCTTCACGCTCTTAGGCGGCGTCGCCGCCGACCGCTTTGATCGTCATAAATTAGTGCTCTTCACCCAGAGCGCCTCACTCCTGCAAGCGACGCTCTTGGCCACCCTGACCCTCACCGGCGTCGTCCAAGTCTGGCACGTCATCGCCTTGGCGTTTCTGTTGGGCACGATCAACGCGCTCGATACCCCCGCGCGCCAGTCGCTCATCCACGAACTCGTCTCCAAGGAAGACTTGATGAACGCCATCGCCCTGAACTCGACGGCGTTCAACGGCACGCGCATCGTCGGCCCGGCCCTCGCCGG
Source organism: Candidatus Bipolaricaulota bacterium (assembly GCA_026414955.1). Lineage (GTDB taxonomy): Bacteria > Bipolaricaulota > Bipolaricaulia > RBG-16-55-9 > DRXL01 > JANXCC01. Next base: position 8,437 of record JAOAIA010000046.1, on the reverse strand, counting down.
AACGCTCTTGGGGGCCTTCAGCGCCTGGGCACAGGCCCAGTTCTCGCTCGGTTCCGTCGAGGCCACCCGCATCGCCATCGGCCTCTGCTTCGCCCTCAACGCGCTGTCGTACTTGGCAGTTATCGTGGGATTGCTGCTCATGGAGCGCCAGCCGCGTACAGACAATAACGAGCACGAGTCGGTCTGGGAGAGCCTCTGGGCCGGACTCGATTACGCCCGCCGCGATGCGAGAGTGCTGGCGCTGCTCAGCCTTATGGGCGTCTCCAGCGTCTTCGGTTTCTCTTACGTGACGCTCATGCCCCTCTATGCCGGTGAGATTCTTAGAGTCGGCCCGCAGGGCTACGGGTTCTTGATGGCCGCAGCGGGGCTGGGCGCGCTCTCCGGCGCGCTGATCTTGGCGTCGCTAGGAAACTATCAGCGCAAGGGTTTTTTGCTCACCGTGGGGAATTTCATCTTCCCCGTGATGCTCTTGATCTTCGCGCAGTCGAGGATTTTTGCGCTCTCGCTCATGGCGCTCGTCGGATTTGGGTGGGGATTGATCACACAGAACGCGCTGACGAATACGCTCTTGCAGACGATCGTGCCGGGGGAGCTGAGGGGGAGAATTCTCAGCCTCTATACGTTGATGTTCATGGGGATGTTGCCGTTTGGAAGCTTGCAGATCGGGGCATTAGCCGAGAAGCTCGGCGCGCCGGTGGCGCTCACCATCGGCGCAACGATCTGTTTGGGGTTCGGCCTGTTCGTGTGGTGGCGCTGGCCGCATGTGCGGCGCTTGCCCTAGCTTGAATCCCCCGCGCCCATTTGCTATACTCACCGTAATTCTGAGGCCCGCCTCGTCTTTCACGGAGGAGCGCTGAGTGCGGGCGCGTGTTGGCAGAGAGGGTAGAGTATGGCAGCAGAGCGTGAGCGAGAGCTGAGTCCTGAGGAGCGTTTTGCGGAGCTTGTCTCCGTGCGGGAGAAGGAGAAAGAGATCAAGCGCCGGCTAGAGGAGGCACGCGCCCGCGCCGAAGAGATCGTAGTGCAGGCGCGCGAGCGCGCAGCGCATCTGAGAGCCCAAGCCTCTCAAGAACTCCAGCGCGAGATCGAGCGACGCCGCGCGGAGGCTCGTGCTACATACGAAGCTGAAGCTCACAAGATCCTCGCCGAGGGCCGCGCGCAGGCACAGCACGCCGCCGAGCGCGCTGCGGATCGTTCCGCTCATCTGCTTGAAAAACTCCGCCGGGAGCTGTTCTTCGAGTAAACAGCCATGCAGCGCCGAATGACCCGCGTCTACGTGATCTCCCCCCAAGTGCACGAGAGAGACCTGGTGCACGCCTTACAAAAGTTAGGGGTTTTGCATATTGAGCCGGTGGCCCTCTCGGATCGCACTAAGGATTTTGCCCGAGAGCGCCAAGAGTTGGAAGACCTCGTGCTCAAGGTGAAGGGCCTGCGCGATGTGCTCGCAGAGATCGGGGCTCAGAAGGTGCAGGCTCAACCACAGCTCAATCTCCCAGAAGTTCGCGATCGGGTGCAGCGTCTCGAAGAGCGCGTGCGGCCGCTCATCACGGAGCGTCGTCAGCTCCAGGAGCGTCTGGACGCTGCCATGCGCTTGAAAGATATTCTCGACGCCACGGAAGCGCTCTTGCAGAAGCTCGATACCCAGCCGGGGCGCGAGCTGTTCGTCGGACTTGGGGGCAGCGATATCGCTGCGGAAGAGATTGCGCAGTTTTTGCAGAGAGCACTTCCAGGGCGGTGCACGGTGCGCCCCCAAGCCCTCCCTGAAGATCGCCATGAGTTCATGGTGAGCGTTGATGCCGAATATGCCCCGGCGGTGCGAGAATATCTTGAAGCCAAGGGGGTGCGCCCCCTGGCGCTGCCCGCTCATATCCCCAGCACTCTGGCGCTTGCTGAAGCCATAGCACAGCTCAAGCGCGAGCTTGTCGAAAGCCCCGCCCAGCTTCAGGAGATTGAGAAGAAGCTGCGCGAGCTGGGGCAGGCTCACGGGGCAGAGCTACGCGCCCTCGAGCGCGCCCTCGCCAACAGACTCGCTCAGATAGACGCGATGGCGCGGTTCGGCTACACCGATTATGCGTTCGTCGTCACGGGCTGGCTCCCTCAAGACGAATACGATCTCTTTGCGCAGAAGTTGAGAGAGAAATTCCCAGGGATCGTCGTGCGGGAAGACCCGCAGCCGGCCTCCCCCAAAGAGATCCCCGTGGCGCTCCAGAATAACAGATGGAGCAGACCCTACGAGCTCTTCTTGTCTATCATGGGCGTGCCCAAGTACGGCACGATCGACCCGGTGCCGTTTATCAGCTTCTTCTTCCCGCTCTTCTTTGGGATTATTGTCGGGGACATGGGGTACGGCGCGGTCACGGGGCTGTTGGGGCTGTGGGTGCGGCGGAAGTTTGCCCAGTCAGAATTAGTCCAGCAGGCGAGCCAGATCGTGCTCCAGTGTGCGCTGTCTACGATCTTCTTCGGTGCGATTTTTGCTGAAGCCTTCGGGTTTATTCTGCCGTACCCGCACTTCAAGCGCGGCGAGCAGACTGATGCGCTCCTGCTCTTTTGCGTCGCCCTGGGCGTGACTCAGATCTTGTTAGGCTTTCTGCTGGGCGCGATTAACGCATTAAGAGAGCGCCACAACAAGCACGCCTTGGCGAAGCTTGCGGCCATCGCTGCCCTGGTGGGGCTAGGGCTGAGCGTTGGGGCTTTGGCGGGACAGCTCCCAGAAGTTCTCAAGACCCCCAGCTTCGCGCTGCTCGCCGTAGCCGTGGTGCTCTTGGTGATGAGCGAGGGCTTCTTAGGGGTGTTAGAGTTGGTGAGCTACGTCGGCAATATTATCTCGTATGCGCGGTTGATGGGCTTTGGCTTAGTCGGGCTGAAGATCGCCGAGGTGATCAACGAGCTGGGACACGCGCTGCATAATCTCTTTCTCGCGGTGCTCATTGGGATTGTGGCGCACGCGGCGAACTTGGGGCTGGCACTCTTTGAGTCTACGGTGCAGTCAGCGCGGTTGCACTACGTCGAGTTCTTTCAGAAGTTCTTAGAGCTAGGCGGACGCAAGTATGAACCGTTTCGAGAGATTGAGACCTAAAATCTGCAAAGGAGGCACTATGAAAAAGCTCGCTGTAGCCGTCTTGGTCTTTAATGTCGTCGTGGTCGGTGCGTGTCTGGTGGGCTTAGCTCAAGAGTTACCGCAGTATGCGGAGGCTCCTCTCGCAGCGGGGCTCAAGGCGATCGCCGCGGCGCTCGCGTTTGCGGGCGGGGCGCTGGGCACGGCCTTTGCGCAGTCGCGCATCGGCCCGGCGGCTGTAGCTGCCGTCGCCGAGAACCGCGAGAACTTCGTGAGTGCGCTGATCTTCGTGGCTATTCCCGAAACGCTCGTTGTCTTCGGGTTCGTTGTAGTTTTCTTGTTATGAGACCTACCCCCTGGCTCCCTTCCCTGTCGGGGAGGGGTTATCTATGGAACTTCTCAAGCAGATCGAGTCTGAGGGCGAGCGCCAGATTCAAGAGATCTTAAGGGAAGCCGAGCGCCACGCCCATGAGATCATAGCGCAGGCCGAGCGCGAGCGCGCCCAGGAGCGCGAGCGCGCCCTCAAAGAGCTAGAAGCGCACCTAGAACAAGAGCGCCGCGCGGCCCTCAGCCGCGCTCGTGCGCAAGCGCGCGCCGAATATCTGAAAGCGAAAAGCTCCGCGGCCGAAGCGCTCTTTCAGAAGCTCGCCCATGAGATGGCCCAACTGCGCTCTCACCCAGAACGATATAAGAAATTTCTGGAGCGGTGCTTGCGCGAAGCTGAGCAGGCTCTCCCCGGGCCGCTCGTCGTCCGCGCTGCCCCGGAAGATCAAAAGCTCGTGCACGAGTTGCTTAAACAGACACGACATAAACTGGGCGATCCCATCGCGACCGTCGGCGGGATCGTAGCCACGAATGAGCGCGGCGATCTCGTTCTCGATAATCGTTTGGAGACGCGCTTGGCAAACGTGCGCGCGCGCTACCGCGCTGAGATCGGACGGGCTGTAGCAGAGTAACTATGTCCTACGAGTATCTCAACACGCGCGTCCGGGTGATGCTCGCCAAGCTCCTTAAGCCGAAGCAGTTTGAGGCGCTGTTAGAGCTGCGCGAGCTGGGCGAGCTGGTTAACGCTCTGGCGGAGACGGACTACGCCGTGGAACTCGAACGCTGCTCCGTCGAATTCTCTGGGTATGAGCTGATCGAACAGACGATCCTGCGCAACGGCCAGCGTGCGTTTACGCACTTGGTGCGCATCGCCCCGGAAGGCCCACGAGAGCTGATCGAGCTTATTGTAGAACGCTTTGAAGTCTTCAATCTGAAGACGATCGTGCGCGGCTTTCACGTCGGGGTCTCTCCTGAGGAGATGGCCCGCAATCTCTACCCGTCTATACTCTATTCTGCGGCGTTTTATCAGGAGCTGCTCAAGCGCGAGACGCTGCGCGGTGCGCTCGACTATCTCTTAAGCACGGGCAATCGCTACTACAAACCGTTAGCTGGGGTCTTCCCCGCATACGAGCGCACGGGGAAGCTGGCGCTGCTGGAGCACGCCCTCGATTCGTTTTACTTCGCGCACGCTCAAGAACTCTTGCGCCAGCACCGTGACGAGAATGCCCGTATTGTTCTGGACGCTCTGGGCACCGAGGCCGATCTGCTGAATCTCGTCTACGCCCTGCGCGTCGTCGAAGCCGGGGTGCGGTCTGACGAGAAGTATCGGTATGTGCTCGCGGGCGGGCGCCATCTCTCGCGAGAAACGGTGCGCGAGCTTTTGGCTTCTGCCGATGTGGGCGAGTTCTGGGGAAAGTTCGCAGGCACGCCGTACTTTGGGAAGCTGGGCGCCCCCCAAGAGCCAGCGAGTGCTCCACGCCTCCAAGAGCGATTAGAGAATCTTCTCTACGCCGAGCTTTGCCATCTCGATCTAGGGCGGCTCTTTGATATTCAAATGGCTCTGAGCTATATCTGGCGCAAGAGCGCCGAGATGACCAATCTCCGGGTGATCGCGAGCGGCGTGCTACGCCATGCGCCGCGCGCCCAGATCGAAGAGAATCTCATCCCCTTGGAGGTCCTGGCATGAGGCCGGTCATCGTCGCGCCGCCGGATTTAGCGGACGGCTTTCGCCTGGCGGGCATCGCCGTCTTCGAGATCGAATCTCATGAAAAGATTGGGGAGATTGTCGAGCAGATTCGCGCCATGCCCGATGTCGGCTTGGTGCTCGTAGACGAGCGCTTCATGGAGGGCTTCGAGCGGGCGTTGGGCGGGAGCGATCTCCCCATGATCGCGTCCTTTCCCGCCGAAGAAGTCGCGCGCGAAGAGACATATATTGACGAGCTGACACGACGCTTCTTGGGGCAGAAGATTTATGTAGAATAGTCTATAGAGTCTGTAGAGTCTTGGAGTCTATAGAGTCTGAACATGCCAAAGATCGAGAGATTTGAAGATATTCAAGCGTGGCAGAAAGCGAGAGAATTGGTGCAAGCGATTTACGCTGCTACCAAGCAAGCGCCATTCTCCAAGGATTTTGGCTTGAGAGATCAGATTCGTCGAGCTGGGGTGTCTATCATGCTCAACATCGCTGAGGGGTTTGCTCGCAGAACGGACCGTGAGTTTGCTCAATTTTTGGTGCAAGCGCATGGCTCAGCCGCAGAGATACAGGCTGCCTTATATGTAGCACTCGATCAGGGATACATTACACAAGAGCAGTTCCGTAATCTCTATGAGCAAGCTGGGGCAATCTCCAAGATGCTGTTAACGTTCACTCAGTATCTCCTCAAGCCTTCAGCATCTGATGCTCCACAGACTCTACGGACTCTAAAGACTCTACAGACTCTAAAGACTTCTTCTCGAGGTGGTCAAGAATGATCATAGGGAAGATCTCTCGCATCTCCGGGCCGGTCGTCAACGCGCGCGGCATGGAGGGCATCAAGATCAGAGACCTAGTGCGCGTGGGTGAGCTGGGACTGGTGGGCGAAGTGATCGAAGTCAAGGGCGATCAAGTCTCGATTCAAGTCTACGAAGAGACCGACGGCCTGAAAGTCGGCGAACCCGTCAAGAGCGACGGGAAGCCCTTCTTAGCCGAGTTGGGGCCGGGGCTGCTGGGGATGATCTACGACGGGATTCAACGCCCGTTAGAAGTCATTCGCGACCAGACGGGAAATTTCATTGCTCGGGGCGCCAGTGGCGACCCGCTCGATCGCGCGCGGCGCTGGCACTTTGTGCCCACCGTAAAAGTTGGTGAACACGTCGCGCACGGTGATGTCATCGGTTGGGTGCAAGAGACCCCGGCGATCCAGCACAGGATTCTAGTTCCCGAAGGCCTTGCGGGGAAGATCGCGAAGATCAAAGAAGGCGACTACACCGTAGACGAGCCGGTGGCCGAGCTGGACACGGGACAGAAAATCTCTATGAAGCAGCTTTGGCCGATTCGCAGACCCCGCCCCATCGCACAGAAGATCGCGGCGGGAATTCCCTTGGTCACGGGACAGAGAATCTTCGATGTCTTCTTCCCCGTGACCAAGGGGGGCAGCGCCATCGTCCCCGGCCCGTTCGGTTCGGGAAAGACCGTCACGCAGCAAGCGCTGGCCAAATGGGCCGACGCGGATATTGTCGTCTACATTGGGTGTGGGGAGCGCGGCAACGAGATGACCGAAGTGCTCACAGAATTCCCCCATCTGGAAGACCCGCGCACCGGCCAGCCCCTGATGAACAGAACGGTGCTCATCGCCAATACGTCTAATATGCCCGTGGCCGCGCGCGAGACGAGCATCTACACGGGCATTACGATTGCTGAATACTATCGCGATATGGGCTACGACGTGGCGCTGATGGCGGACTCGACGTCGCGGTGGGCTGAAGCGTTGCGTGAGATCTCCGGGCGCTTGGAAGAGATGCCCGGCGAAGAGGGCTATCCCCCGTACTTAGCCAGTCGTATTGCCGAGTTTTACGAGCGCGCGGGGCGCGTGATCTGTCTGGGGAGCAACCAGCATCAGCGTCAAGGCTCTGTAACAGTCATTGGCGCGGTCTCGCCGCCGGGAGGAGATTTCTCGGAACCGGTCACGCAGAACTCGTTGAGAATCGCGGGGGCGTTCTGGGGCTTGGACGCTCGATTGGCGTACAGCCGGCACTTCCCCGCGATCAATTGGCTCACGAGTTACTCGCTCTATCTCGACGCTCTGCAGGGCTGGTACACCAAGAATCTCGGAGCGGATTTTCTCGAGATGCGCCGCGAGTTATTAGAAATTTTGCAGAAAGAGGACGAGCTGAAGAAGATCGTCCAGCTTGTCGGGAAAGAATCGCTGAGCGAGCCGGATAAGCTCTTATTAGATATAGCGCGCACGATTCGTGATGACTTCTTGCGCCAGAACGCCTTTCACGAGATAGACGCCTTCTGTCCCCTGAAAAAACAATACTATATGATGAAGGCGATCTTGACGTTCTACGAGACGTGCAAGAGCTTACTGGGCAAAGTGCCCTACGAAGAGATTCTCAGACTTCCGGGTTGGGAGCAGTTGAGCAAGATGCGCTACGTGCCCAACGAGCAGACCGAGAGCTTCTTCCCAAGCTTCATTCGGGAGTTGAGCGTTGTGAGCAAGGAGGTTGCCGCATGAGCATTGCACTCTACGCCAAAGCCCATCGGACGATCACCGAGATCAAAGGCCCGCTCGTCTTTTTGCAGAGCGTCCCCGATGTGCGCTACGGCGAGCGCGTCACGCTCGTAGATAGCGTGGGAAATAAAAAATCCGGCCAAGTCCTCGAAGTCGGCGAAGACGTTATTGTCGTGCAGGTCTTCGAGGGCAGCGACGGCTTAGATAAGAAGAGCACGGCCGTCTTCTTCAGCGGCGACGTCGTTAAATTAGGGCTTTCGGAAGATATGCTCGGCAGGGTCTTCGACGGCTCCGGCAATCCCCGCGATGGCCTGGGGGAGATCTTCCCCGAGGTCGAGCGCCCCATCACCGGCAGCCCGCTCAACCCCGTCTGCCGCCAGCAACCCTTCGAGTACATCGAAACCGGAATCTCTTCGATAGACTTGATGAACACACTCGTCAAGGGCCAGAAGCTGCCGATCTTCACCGGCGCGGGCTTGCCCGCTAACAGAGTCGCGGTGCAAATCGCTCGCCAAGTGATTCGTCAGTCTAAAGAAGAGCTGATCGTCGTCTTCGCCGGCATGGGGATCACGTCCAGAGAATATAATTACTTTTACAAAGAGTTCCAAGACTCCGGAGCACTGGCAAACTCCGTGCTCTTTCTGAACTTGGCCGATGATCCGACCATTGAGCGCATTCTGACTCCCAGGCTCGCCTTGACGACAGCTGAGTATTTTGCGTTCGACAAGGGCCGCGACGTCTTAGTGATCTTGACGGACATGCTCAACTACGCCAACGCGCTGCGCGAGATCAGCTCGGCCCGCGAAGAAATTCCAGGGCGACGCGGCTACCCCGGCTATCTCTACAC
>JAOAIA010000045.1 GCA_026414955.1 Candidatus Bipolaricaulota bacterium | reverse complement strand
GTGTCAGTCAGTCAGTCGGGAGGCACCGTGGCTTGGTCCTGCTCCGTAGCAGCCAATGGTGTCACGTGTCACACACCTGGCACGCTGCCTGCGGGCTACTCGGCCACGTTCACCTTCACTGCGACGGTGACCGCCCCAGCGGGGAGCCAGATACAGAACTGCGCTACCGTGACCAACGCAAACGACACAAACCCGGCGAACAACCAGTCGTGCGTGACCATTAGTGTCATAGGAATACCACCGCCACCGATAGACCTCACGCTGGCGAAGCTGCTCGACGGCGTGCTGCGCCCCGAAGCGGAAGTGACGTACGTGCTCAGGGTCACCAACGTCGGCGGCGCAGCGACGAGAGCCCCCATCCGGGTGACAGACCCGTTGCCGCCGCAGTTGCGCTTCATCTCGGCGACCGGCGCGGGCTGGAGCTGCTCGGTCTCCGGGCAGAACGTGATCTGCACCAGCGCCGCTCGATTAGCACCTGCACAGTCCAGCACGATCTTGCTGCGGGTGCGCGTCGTGGCTGCGCCGGGCACGCAGATCACCAACTGCGCGACCGTCGAGACGGAGGGCGATGCCAACCCCGCGAACAACCGCGGCTGCCACACCGGAACGGTGCAACGCTGAGAAGACCTCTCCCCCGGCCCCTCCCCGACACGGGGAGGGGAGAGGCGCCCCTCTCCTGTCGGTGCCGACGGGAGAGGGGCCGGGGGTGAGGGCCACAACAGAGGGGCCGGGCGCACAACGCGCTCGGCCCCACTCTTTTTGACCGTTGCTGTGCTCTACCCCGTTGTCTATAATAGCTCCCCTATGAACGGCTTCTATAAGACTCGCGTCTTTCTGGTGCGACATGGCGAGACTGATTGGAACGCACAATTGCGCGTCATGGGACAGCTCGATATCCCGCTCAACGAGCGCGGCCGCGCCCAAGCGCGCCGTACCGCGGAGCTGCTCGCTCATGAAAACTTTGCTGTTATCTATTCGAGCGATCTGGTGCGCGCCGTCGAGACAGCGCAGATCATCGCTGCCCCACATCATCTAGATGTGATCACCGTTCCCAAACTGCGTGAGGCGCGCTATGGGCTGTGGGAGGGCCTCACGCGCCACGAAGTTTTAGAGCGATTTCCTGAAGAGTACCAAAGGCGTCGGACTGACCCAGCGAATTTCCGGCCCTCCGGCGGGGAGAGCCGCAGGGAACTCTACGAGCGCGCGTCAAAAATTTTCTCCGAGCTTGTCGCGCGGCATTCTAAGCAAAAGATTCTGATCGTGAGCCACGGCGGGACTATCCGCGCGATCTTGCGCTATGTCTTGGGATTAGGCCCAGGCAACGGACACTTCGCCGTAGACAACTGTGGGGTCACGATCATTGACAGGGAGGACGACAACACCTATGAAGTCTTCACGGTCAACTCCGTCTTCCATCTCCAGGAGCTGCGCACGGAGGATTTCTTCTAATTCCTCGCACCAAGACCAGCACCGGCCAGCCGCGCAGCGTCAGCCCCTCATACGGCGACCAGCCACACTTGCTCTGCACAGCTTCGCGGGTGATCGTCTTCTCTCTCTCGGGATCAATGACGACAAGATCAGCGTCGTGCCCAACGACGATCTCGCCCTTAGGCAACCCAAAGCGCCGCGCCGGATGTGTACAGCAGACCTCAACGAGACGCTTCAAAGATAGCTTGTCAGCGCTGACGGCGTCGAAGAGCAACGGCAGCGTAAATTCTACCCCCGGCACCCCCGCCGGGGCTTTCTCATACCCGACGCTCTTCTCTTCGATGGTGTGCGGGGCATGATCCGTCGCCACGATATCGATCAAGCCCTCAGCCAGCGCCCACCAGAGGAACTCCCGATCTTCTTCAGTCGCCAACGGCGGGTTCATCTTCAGCCATGCTCCGCGAGACTCGCGATCCTTTGCCGTAAAATACAGATAATGCGGGCAGGTCTCGAACGAGACGTCCAGCTTAGATTTTTTCGCTTCCAAGATCGCTTCGACGGCGCGCTGGGTCGTCACATGCGCGATGTGCAGCTTCGTCTCATACGCTGCGGCTAAATCCAGGACGTAGCGGATGTCGTCGGTTTCGTGGCGCGTGACGTCTGTGGGATCGCCGCCGCGCTGGGCGTGCACCGTGAGAATCTTTTCAGTGTGGGTGACGCTCTTGAAGATCTCTCGATGGAGTTTTTTATCGCTCACGATGAGATGTCCCGTCGTCTCCCCAAGATAGAGCTTGAACGCGTCCACGTGCAGGGCGAGCTTATCGAGATCTTTGTAATTTGCTTCAGTGATCGCGCCGTAGATCTTTGTATTAATCGTGGCAGCTTGAGCGCGACGACGGTAGTCGCGCACGCGTTCGACCGTCTCTAAGGGCGGATCGGTGTTGGGCATGGCGAAGACCGTCGTCACGCCGCCGGCGCTGGCTGCCCGCCCAAGAGACTCCCAATCTTCTTTATGAGACTGCTTGAGATCGCGGGCGTGGACGTGCACGTCAATCACGCCCGGCAAGATGAGCTTCCCAGAACAGTCTATGTGCTCGTCTCCCTCAAGATCGCGTCCGAGGGCGCGAATCTTGTCTTCTTCTAGGGCGATGTCGAGCTTGCGCAGCTCGCCGTCCACGAAGACCTCAGCGTTTGTGAGAATTGTCATAATTCTCCCTTTGCTTGGCTTGAATCACGGAAGGCACGGGCCACGGAAAGCACGGAATGAAAGTCACTCCCGTGTCATCCGTGCTCTTCTGTGCTTTCCGTGATTCAAATCTCCCTCACTTGACCAATGATCTCTTCTACGCTGGAGAAGTTGTTCTCTTGGAGCCATCGCTGAATCCCCGCCCAGAGCTTCTCAAACGCTTGCGGCCCCTCCCAGAGCAAGAGCGTCCCGATCTGAACTACAGAAGCTCCAGCAAGAAAGTGCTTGAGCGCGTCTTCAGCTTTCATAATTCCCCCCACGCCCCAGACGGCGATCTGGGCTCTGTGCTTCTGAAAGAACTTATGGAAGCGATGGACTTCCGCAAGGGCGATGGGCAGCACCGCTGGGCCGCCCAGCCCGCCAAAGCCGTCGTTGGGGCGAATCACTTTCGTTCGGGTTTTTAAGTCAATATCGAGCGTCAACGGCTCAGAATTGATCGTCGCAACGTACGCAATATCAAAGTCGAGCAGCGTGCGGGCGATCTCCTCAAAGAGCTTAGGCACGTTATTATACGGCGAGAGTTTGACGCCGATGGGGACCTTCACGTCACGTGTAACAGCCTTGAGCACGGCGCGCACGCTTTGGGGGTCCATAGAGATAGGAATATCTTCCAAGTTCGGGCATGACAGATTGAGTTCGAGGGCGTCCGCACCAGCTCTCTCTATCGCTATAGCGATCTCGCGATATTGCTCGACGGGGGGGAGCTTGTGCGTGCAGGGCGCGCTGGCGATGCTCGCGACCACGGGTTTTCCGAACTCTTTGAGCTTGGGGATGAGCTTGGCGTACTCGTGGTAGCCGAGATTAGGAAGCCCCATCGAGTTGAGCGAGCCGATCTCGCCGTCTAAGTGCGCACGAAGTCGGGGTTCAGGGTTGCCTTGGCGGGGGCAGTGGGTCATGCTCTTGGTGACGACAGCTCCCGCAGCCGACCGCGCGATGCGCTCAAGCTCTTCGTATGTAACAGAATTGGGGCCAGAAGCGTTCGTGATGGGCGGGTGCACTATGATCCCCATGTTCGGGAAGATTATAGATCGTGAGAGTGAGAACGTCAACAACGGCTAGCGTGGGCTGCCAAAGTAGCCGTTCATAAACCCGATCTGAGTGGGTGGCCAGACTTTCAAAAACGGCTCGCCGATAAAATCTTTCTCGCACACGAACGGAAAATCCCAAAAACGCCCATCTAAACTGTTGCGGCTGTTGTCCCCCAAGACAAAATAGTGTCCCGGCGGGACTGTCAAGATTTGGTCCCCCATCTTCCCGGAGTTATAGTAACACTGACGCTCCGGGTTGGGATGCCCCGGATGATTGAACGCATCGTCGGTCATGGGGACGCCGTTGACATAGACATAGCAGTCTTTGATCTGAACGGTCTGGCCCCCAGTCGCAATAAGGCGCTTCACATAGCGCACCCAACGTGGGGCTTCGTCAGTGCCCTCGTTGTGCCAGAAAACTATAATATCCCCAGGCTTAGGCTTACGAAAGTAGAACGAAATTTTGTCGACGAAGAACGAGCTGCCTGGCATGATCGTCGGCTACATTGTGCCGGTGGGCACGCGCATCCGCACGATGACGAAGTTCATCGTGATGAGCGCCAAGGCCGTGGCAATCACGCCGATCTGCACCCAGTCCAATACCCAATCAATCGTGGGGGTGGTCCCAATTCCCCAGCGGTTGAGCTGGCGAGCCACCCACGGCTTGGGAAGCTCTCGCGTCGCGGGCGGCTCTGGAGCAGAAGACGCCGGCTCCAAGATCGGTTCTATGGGATCGTCGGGCTTGAGTTCTTCGGGCATCGTTGCTTCACTTGGCGCTGGCTTCCAACGCTTGCTTGCGCAGGTACGTCAAGCGTGCGCGACGCACCCGCCCGCGCTCCACAACCTCGATCTGCGCGATGCGCGGCGAATAGAGAGGGAAGATCTTCTCCACGCCGATCCCCGATGAGACCTTTCTCACCGTGAACGTCTTGCTCGCGCCGCTGCCCGCACACTTGATCACAATCCCTTCAAAGATTTGGATGCGCTCGCGCGTCTCTTCACTGGCCTTGCTGCTTTTTTCTCCCTTCTTTTTGCCTTTGTCCCCCTCACCGCCACCGCCCTCTAAGACTCGCTCGTGAACGCGAATCCGATCCCCGGGGCGAAAGACCGGAATATCTTTCTTCATAAGCTCCTGCTCGATCTCGCGCACAACAGCGGCCTTCATAGCCAATCACTCCTTCTTGGTGCTTTCATCAGGATCTTCGTCCGCGGAGCCGATCTAAAATGATAGCAACGGCCGCCCGAACTGACAAGTGATTGTACTCCGTCGGCCCCCAGATGGGGGGCAAAAGATAATCAACGCGATCCAACACCTCGAGGGCCAGTCCCCATCCTGTGCCGAATAACAGATACACGGGGCGGTCGTCGGTCTCGATCAGCTCGCGGAGCTTCTCATAGCTAATGCGCGGTCCCGGCAGCTCGCGCGCATCCGTGCCAACGAGCAGTGGGGCCACGCCCTCGCGCTCCAGGACGCTCTGGAAACTGGTCTCTAGTCTATCTACAACGCGCACGCGGTGCAAGGCCGGCCGCCGATAGGCTACATCCGGCTCGGCCTTCAGCCAGAAATCTATCAGCTTTTGGGCGATAACCTGCTGGCTCGACAGAGGAGTGACGACAAAAAACTGCGCCACGTCGTAGGTGCAGGCGCTACGGGCAATATCCGTGATGTCAATGGGGGTGATCATGGTGGTCACGATCTTGTCGTGACGATCTCGGCAAGGGTAGTGCACCAGCGCGATATAGAGATTGCCCATACCGGCCCTTCCCCTCACCCCTTACCCCCCTCTCCCTCAGAGGGGAGAGGGGCTGGGGGTAAGGGTGTTAACAAATCTGGCCTATTCTTCAAGGTCTTCTCCAGCGCGGCCCGACGCCGAAATTCCTCGATCTTCTGATGATCCCCGGTGAGCAGGACTTCGGGGACGCGCAGGCCGCGAAACTCCGGAGGCCGCGTGTACTGCGGCGGCCCCAGCAGCCGCTCATTATAAAACGAGTCATGCTCGATGGACTCTTGCTTGCCCACAACCCCGGGGACGAGCCGCGCGACGCACTCGGCGATGACGGCCGCAGCGGCCTCTCCCCCGCTCAAGACATAGTCCCCAATCGAAAGCTCATCGGTGCAGATATGCAAGACGCGCTCGTCTACGCCCTCATAGCGCCCGCACAGTAGAATAATCGCGCGCTCTTGAGCGAGCTCTTTGGCGATCTGCTGCGTGAAGAGCTTGCCCTGGGCAGAAAGCAAGATCACCCTTGGTGCGACGCTGAGCTGGTTTTTAATAGATTCGACGGCGCGGAAGAACGGCTCGGGCTTGAGGACCATTCCTGGGCCACCGCCATAGGGCCGGTCGTCCACCTGACGGTGTCTGTCTGTTGTGAAGTCCCGTAGATCGTGAATATGAATCTGTACCAAGCCGGCTTGGCGCGCCGCGCCGATCACCCCGGCGTCAAAAAAACCTGTGAGCATCTGGGGGAAGATCGTGACGATGTCAATCCGCATGAGGGTTTGAACGACGGCGTTTGGAGCGTGTGCGACGGCGGGACGCGCGCGCAGACTGAGCTTGAGGGCGGGGCGGGGCGGCCCGCGCCTCGATGACGTCTAAGATAACTTCTTTGCCCATCGGAGCTCCGATAGCGCCCAGCACGTCCCGAATGCTCTCAGCCGTGCGCCCGTTTCGCCCGACCAGCCGCCCCATCTCTTCGGGGGCAACGCTGATCGTGAAGATATCGGTCTTGGGCGTCTCGATGCGCTCGACGCTGATCTTCTGGGGCACCTCCACGAGCGCCTGAATAATATAGTTGAGGGCTTCGAATATCCGATTCACACGCTGGTCTTGCCTTGACGTTGCTTGTGAAACTCCGCCAAGATGCCCTTCTTCGAGAGCAGGTGCCGCGCCGTCTCGGTGAGCTGCGCTCCCCGTCCGAGCCACAGCAACGCTGTGGCTGCATCTATCTCGTGCTGCCCGTGAAGGGCATCGTACCATCCCAAGTCGGCGATCACCCGCGAATCGCGCGGTTTAGTCTCCTCGACGACCACAACCCGATAGGACGGCTGCGACCGTCGCCCGATTCGTTTCAGCCTGATCTTCACTGCCATAGCTGCTCGCTCCTCCTGAAATAATTATATTAGACGCCCAAACGGCATCTGGGGCAAGCGTTTGCCCTTGAACTGTTTCATCATCTTTTTGGCTTCTTCAAAGCGCTTTAAGAGTTTATTCACGTCGCTGACTTGGGTGCCGCTCCCCAGGGCGATGCGCCGCTTGCGCCGCCCGTTCAAAATCTCGGGCCGGCGGCGCTCTTCAGGGGTCATCGAGTTGATAATCGCCTCAACTCGCACGAGCGCCCGCTCGTCTACCTCGACTTTTTGCATTCCCGGGATCTTCTCTAAGAGTTTCGTGAGCGGCCCCATGCGGCGCAATTGCTGGATCTGCTCGCGGAAGTCCTCGAGCGTAAAGCTCTCTTTTTGAATCTTTTTCACAAACTCTTCGGCTTTCTTGGCGTCCACGCGAGCTTCAGCTTCTTCAATAAGCGAGAGGATATCGCCCATCCCCAAGATGCGCTCGGCCATTCTGTCGGGATGGAAGACTTCTAAGTCTTCGAGCTTTTCGCCCACGCCCACGAATTTGATGGGCCGCCCCGTGACCGTGACCATCGAGAGCGCTGCGCCGCCGCGCGCATCCCCGTCGAGCTTAGTCAAGATAATCCCCGTGAGCTTTAATCGCTGGTCGAACGTCTGGGCAATATTCACAGCTTCTTGGCCGGTCATGGCGTCGGCCACCAAGAGGACCTCGGCGGGCTGAAGCTTCTGCTTCATCTCTTCAAGTTCAGCCATCAGCTCTTCGTTGATCTGCAAGCGCCCCGCTGTGTCAATAATCAGGACGTCAAAAGATTTTTGTCGTGCTTCTCTGAGGGCACCTTCGGCAACTGCGATGGGCGTGCGCCCCTCGGCGTAGACGGGGTAGCCGAGTTTTGCTCCTAATTGCTTGAGCTGCTCAATCGCCGCCGGGCGCTGCAAGTCCGTTGCCGCTAATAAGACTCTTTTGTGAAGCTTTTCGGTGAGATACTTGGCGAGCTTGCCAGACATCGTCGTCTTGCCGGAGCCTTGCAGGCCAACTAATAAAAGCACGCTGGGCCAGTCTGTGAGTTGGAGATCGGCGCGGGTGCCCCCGAGAATTTGTACTAATTCGTCTCGCACGATTTTGACGATCTGCTGCCCTGGCGTGAGGCTCTCTAAGATCTTGGCGCCGAGGGCTTTCTGTTTGATGTCGTCTATAAATTTCTTGACGACCTTGTAGTTGACGTCGGCTTCTAACAAAGCAAGCCGGACTTGGCGCAGGCCCTCGTCTAAGTCTTTCTCGGTGAGGGCGCCGCGCCGGCGCAACTGCGTCAAAATGCTATTGAGCTTCTCGGTCAGCGTGTTAAACATAAAGCCTGATTGGCTGCTGATTGTACCGCAAATTCACGGCGCTGTCAATGATTGCTTAGGGTTCGCGCAACCGCCTCTCCAAAAACTGCGTGTCGAACTCCCCGGCCATAAACTCTGAACTAGAGACGATCTCTAAACAGAGATCGCGCGTCGTCACGATCCCCTCGAGCTCGAAACGCTTGAGCGCGTTGATCATCTTCAAGATCGCTTCTTCCCGGGTCTGCCCGTGCACAATCAGCTTCGCTAAGAGCGAATCGTAATAGGGCGTCATCGGAAGCCCGTCATAGAGCGCCGTGTCCAGCCGAACCCCGTGCCCTCCCGGAAGCGATTTGATCCTCACCGTCCCCGGCGACGGCGCGAAATTCCTCGCTGGGTCTTCAGCGTTGAGCCGACACTCAATCGCATGCCCTTGAAACTTTATATCCCTCTGGCTGTACCCCAAGCGCTCCCCAGCAGCGAGGCGAATCTGCTCTTTGATCAGATTCTTGCCGACGCGCACCTCGGAGATGGGGTGCTCGACTTGAATCCGCGCGTTGATCTCGATGAAGTAAAACTCGTCTCCCGAGACTAAAAACTCGACCGTCCCAGCGTTTTGATACCCTAACGCTTTAGCAGCGCGCACGGCCGCGTCGCAGAGCGCGCCGCGCATCTCATCGCTGAGCGCTGGCGAGGGCGATTCTTCAATGAGCTTCTGATAACGTCTTTGAATCGAGCACTCCCGCTCGCCCCAGTGCACGATCCTCCCGTATTGATCAGCAAGAATCTGCACTTCGACGTGCCGGGCGCTGGGGAGATACTTTTCGATGTAGACCGTCGAGTCGCCGAAGGCAGCCTCGGCCTCGCGCTGCGCCGCTCGAAATTTCTCTAGAAGCTCCGACTCGTCCAAGACGATGCGCATCCCGCGCCCGCCCCCACCCGCCGACGCCTTGAACAGCAACGGATACCCAACCTGCGCCACAGCTTTTTTGAGGTCGTCCTCAGTCTTGAGGGCTTCAGAGCCAGGGACGACGGGCACACCCACAGCACGCACAGCCAGCTTGGCCCGCAGCTTGTCCCCCGCTTGCACCATCGTCTCGTACCGAGGGCCGATGAAAATAATCTTGGACGCTTCGCAGACCTCGACGAAATGCGGGTCTTCAGCTAAAAAGCCATAGCCGGGATGGATCGCGTCAGCGCGCGATACCTCCGCAGCACTCATGACCGCGGCAATTTTCAGATACGACTGCCGAGCCGGGGCCGGGCCGATACAGTAGGCTTCGTCAGCTAAGCGCGTGTGCAGCGCCCCCCGGTCAGCTTCGGAGAAGATCGCGACTGTGCTGATCCCCAGCTCGTGCGCCGCTTCGATGACGCGCACCGCGATCTCCCCGCGATTGGCCACGAGAATCTTCTTGAACATGCTAGGTGGGTCGTATCACTATCAACGGTTGCCCGTACTCCACGGGCTTGCCGTCTTCCACGAGAATCTTCTCGACGATCCCCGCCTGCTCGGTCTTGATCTCGTTCATGACCTTCATCGCTTCGATGATGCAGACTGTGTCGCCCTTCTCGACGCGATCCCCGATCTCGACATAGGGCGGCTCGGTGGGCGCAGGTCTCCGGTAGAACGTCCCCACCAACGGCGAAGTAATCACGTGGCCGTTGGTCAAAGCGCTCGGCGCTGCCGGCGGAGCTGGGGACGGCGCTGCTTTGTGAGCAATTGGCGGCTGAGCCGGCGCTGCGGCGGCAGGTGTGATCGCTCGCTGGCCTTCGCGCCGGAGCGTCAAGCGTTCTCCCCCGCGCTCCAGCGTCAGCTCCGTCAGCGTGCTGCGCTCGAAGATCTCGATCAGCGCACGAATCTCCTGGGCATCCATAGACTCCCTCCCATGAACAGCCCACTAAGATACTAAACGGAGAGCCGGGTTTGCAAAGAGACCGGGGCAAACTTATAATCGAGTTTGTAAAACTGCTCTCAGCTCAGTCAAGACAAAGAGCAGGGTGAGCGAGACTCTATGAGTATACCGTGGGGCTTGACGATCTTGGCTATCTTGACGGTCCTGTCGTTTTTCTTCTCCGTCTCCGAGATGGCCGTCGCCTCGGTGAGCCGGCTGCGCTTGAAGACATTAATGCGTGAGTATCCGCGCCAAGCTCGCGCCTTGCAGGCTCTCTACGACAACCCGACGTCGCTTATTACCGCACTCGCTATCGTGAACAACTTCGTCAATCTCTTTGCCAGCTCGATAGCGACGGTGCTCACGCTCCAGCTCTTCCCCGCGCTCAGCAAGTCGGAGACGGCGCTCCTCGCCACGATCTTAATCACGATCTACCTGCTGATCTTCGGGGAGATCACGCCCAAGCACCTGGGGAAGAACAACGCGGAACGGTTGACGCCCCTCGTCGTTGGGCCGCTCTATGCGCTCTCTATGGCGCTGCGCCCGCTAACGACGGCCTTCCAAGCGATTGCCCAAGGGCTGCTGCATCTGTTGCCGGCGCAGTATCGCCAGCGTGAACCGGTGCACGTGAGCGAAGACCAGATCAAGTTACTCATAGAGATGAGCGAGGAGCGCGGGATGCTCCAAGAAGAAGAGGGCGAGATGATCCGGCGCATCTTCGCTTACGATGATCTGGTAGCGCGACAAGTGATGGTGCCGCGCACGCGCGTTGTAGCTATTGAGATCAATACGCCCTTAGCCGAGGTGCGCGAGATCATCGCGCGCGAGGGCCACTCGCGCTATCCCGTCTACGAACGAAGCTTGGATAACATTCGCGGCGTGTTGCACGCCAAAGATCTGTTGCGCTTTGGCTACACCGAAAAGCAGAAGCTCGACGAGTATAAGAGAAAACTTCAAGACGAGTTGCCTCGACGATTGAAAGATGCCCAGACCCCCGAACAGACCAAGAAGCTCCTGGAAGAGAAGGCGTTCTACGAAGCGGAAATTCGACGATTGCGCGAGCTGCTCAGCGACGCCCGCTTGGAGCATATTATCAGGCCGGCGTTCTTCACCGCGCCCAATAAGCCCATTCGCAAGCTCCTGCGCGACTTCCAGAAGAACAAGAAGCACATGGCCATCGTCGTAGACGAGTACGGCGGGATGATGGGCGTGGTGACGCTCGAAGATATCTTAGAAGAGATCGTGGGCGAGATCCGCGATGAGTACGACGAGCCGGAAGAGAAGAAAGCTGCCTTGCAGATCAAGCAACTGTCGCCTACGACCTATCTGGTTGACGGGGAGACGTCCCTAGATGAGCTGAACGCGCGGCTCTCGTTGGAGTTGCCGGTGTCAGAAGCCGTGACGATCGGGGGATTACTGCTACACCGGCTGGCAGAGATTCCCAAGGTGGGCACGACGCTCATCGTAGATGGCGCGCGCCTCACGGTCGCGGAGGCGACCGAAAAAGAAGTCCGTAAAGTGCGTATCGAGGTCTTGGCGATGTCCAAAGTCTAATCTACTGCACAGGAGGGCAAGAGACACGATGACAAAAGTGATGCGAACCGGCTGGGTGGTGATGGGGGCTGTTTGTCTCTTTCTGGTCTTGGTCTCGTGGGCACAAGAGAGTCCCGCGAAGCTCAATCGCTATGTTCTGAAAGTGGCGTTTGACCCCGAAGATCGCACGATCTCCGGGACAGCAACGGTTGACTACACCAACGATTCGGTAACAGAGTTATCGAGTCTGTATTTCTTGCTCATGCCCAATTACAGTCGCGCGCCGAATCCCCAGCTCGCTCCGGCGGTGCTTGACAGTGCGTATTGGAGCGGGTTCGATCCGGCTTGGACGAGGATCTTTTCCGTCAAGACGCCCGACGGCGCGACGCTAGACTTTGCCCTGGAG
>JAOAIA010000044.1 GCA_026414955.1 Candidatus Bipolaricaulota bacterium | reverse complement strand
TCGAGCGCATCGCCGCCACGGATGAGAATCCCGTGTTCTGCGCCCTTGCCCGTGCCCACCATGATGCTCGTGGGCGTGGCCAAGCCCAAGGCGCACGGGCACGCGATGATCAAGACCGCGACACAGTTCAAGAGGGCTTTCGTGAGCGCCGGCTGCGGCCCAAAGAGATACCAACCGAAGAACGTCACAATAGCAATCCCGATGACAGCCGGGACGAAGTAACTCGCAATCACGTCCACAAGCTTGGCGATAGGGGGCTTGGCGCTTTGCGCTTCTTCGACTAATCTAATAATCTGCGCGAGGGCGGTCTCGCTGCCGACTTTAGTCGCTCTGAACGTGAACGAGCCGGTCTTGTTAATCGTCGCGCCGATGACTTCGTCACCGGGGCGCTTTTCGACGGGGAGCGATTCCCCGGTGATCATTGACTCGTCTATTGTCGAAGCGCCCTCGACGACGACGCCGTCCACGGGGATTTTTTCACCAGGACGCACGAGCACGAGATCGCCGACTTGGACGTCCTCGACGGGGATATCTCGCTCTTGCCCGTTGCGGATGACGCGAGCCGTTTTGGCTTGTAAGCCGATGAGCTTCTTGATCGCTTCAGAAGTGCGCCCCCGAGCGCGGGCCTCGAGCAATCGCCCTAAGAGAATCAGCGTGATGATCGCTGCGGACGTGTCGAAATACAAGTCCATGTGCCCGTGGGCACCGAAGAACGGCAGGAGGGCGCTGTAGCCATAGGCTGCCGTCGTGCCCACGGCGATCAGCGTGTTCATATCGGTTGTCTTATTGCGGGCGGCCGCCCACGCGCCGCGATAGAACTGCCAGCCGGCCCAAAACTGCACCGGCGTCGCCAACAGTAACTGTAAGAGATAGTTCCATTGATCAGCGATGGGCAGCTTCAGCCCCAGCATCCCCGGGTACATCAAGAAGAAGATCGCGCCCGTGAGCACCGCTGAGACGATGAGTTTCCGACGCAACGTCGCTTCATGCTCCTCGTGATGGCGCACGACGGTTTTCTCTTCTGGGACGTCGTAGCCGATCCGGCGCACGGCTTCTTTCAGGATCTCAGCCGTGACGTGCGGAGCGACGCGCACGGTCGCCCTCTCGGTAGCTAAGTTCACGCTGGCGTCGAGAACTCCTGGGACGCTCGTGAGGGCTTTTTCGACTTTGGCGACGCAGCTGGCACAGCTCATTCCCGCGATGGGCAAGGTGAGTGACCTCTCCCCTCGCCCCTCCCCCACGCGGGGAGGAGAACCCTTCACACCTAAAGGAAGCTCGATCTTCAGAGGGATTTTCGGAGGTCGTGGCTCGTCTTCTTCAGCGTCTTCGCTTAGTGCTTCAGCTCCGTAGCCCGCATCTGTGACGGCTTGGGTTAAGTTTGTTGTCGAGACGCCCTCGCTGTGCTCGACTTCGGCGCGGCCACGCTCCAGCGACACGGTGACCGAGCTTACGCCCGCGACACCCTGCAGGGCTTTCGCGACAGACTGGACACAGTGCTGGCATGTCATCCCTTTGATTCTTAAGACCGTCTTCATGGCTGCAACCTCCACGCCCCCCACCAGGGGTGGGGTAACCCCAGTATACTCCATGCAAGTCCGCGTGTCAACTATTATAATACCCCCATGAAACTTTCAGCGCAGATCAGCCGCACCGTCTTTCTGTTAGGGATTGTCAGCTTGCTCAACGATCTCGCGGGTGAACTCATTATGGCCGTCCTGCCTGTCTTCCTAGTGAGTCTGGGGAGTGCTGGCTGGGTCGTAGGGCTGATCGGCGGCCTTGAAGACGCGACGAAAAGCCTCTTAAGTCTTGTCTTTGGAAGCCTTGCTGATAGACTAGGGCGCAAGAAGCCCTTAGTGTTTTTGGGCTATCTCATCCCCTCGGTCTTTCGCATCGCGTTGCCGTTCTCGACTCACTGGGCGATGGCGTTGGCCTTCAGGGTGCTCGACAGAGTGGGCAAGGGAATGCGCACGGCCCCCCGCGACGCGCTCATCGCCGATGCTGTTACAGAAATGACGCGCGGGGCGAACTTCGGGTTCCATCGCGCGCTGGATACGGCTGGGGCACTTCTGGGGGCGGCGTTGGCGTTCGTGCTCTTCTGGTGGCTGGGCCTGCCTGTGCCGGGGATCATCCTCGTGGGCGGGCTGATCTCGTTGGCGTCGCTCATCCCGTTGAGCTTCGTCTCCGAATCTGTGAGCGCAGCTCAGCGCAAAAAGCTCTTTGACGGCTTGCGCGAGCTGCCGAAAAAATTCTATCTCAATCTCTTCGGGATGGCCGTCTTTGCTTTGGCGAACTTCAGCTATATGTTCTTCTTGCTCAAAGTGAATGCAGCGTACACGGACAAGCTTGCTGTTGGTCTGCCCATCGCCATGTATGTGCTCTATAACTTCACCTACACGTTCTGTGCGCTCCCTGTGGGGATGCTCTCGGACAAGATCGGGCGGCGTGCCGTCGTGCTCATGGGGTATCTGCTCTTTGGCGTAACGTCTTTAGGGTTTGCGTTCGCGCAGGGCTTAGAGCTTTTTGTGCCATTCTTTGCGCTCTATGGGATCGCGTATGCTTTTATCGAGTCGAACCAGCGCGCGTTTGCTGCAGACTTGGCGCCGCCGGAGCGTCGCGGGACTGCCCTTGGGCTTTTTCACATGTGCGCCGGGTTTGGCTCACTGCTGGGCAGCTTTATCGCTGGGGTGCTTTGGGGCTTCTCCCCTGCGCTCACGTTCTTCTACGGCGCGGCGCTTGCAGCGGTGAGCCTCGCGTTCTTCGTGCTGACGGCGCGATGGGAATGAATCTGGCTCGGTGCAAAATTTTCTGTTACAATACGAGGGTGTAGGGGCAGGTTTAGAGCCTGCCCCTAGCGTGAGGAGGCTCCTATGGCGAAGATGAACCCACGGTATCGACCCAAATGGTTACGCAAGTTCAAGCGCAAGATGGCGGCCAAGCGTCGCCACGCCCGCCGCGCCAAGCTCTATCCGTAGGGAGGGTATCGCCATGCCCAGCGCTACGGTGCGATTGGTGGAGGGAATGCAGTTTGTAGCGACGAGCGAGAGCGGCCACGCCGTCGTCATGGACACCACGGAAGAGGTGGGGGGACACGACACCGGCCCGCGCCCTATGGAGATGGTGCTCATCGCACTTGGGGGCTGCACGGGGATGGACGTCGTCTCGATCTTGCGCAAGATGCAAGTCAAGTTCACGCGCTTCGAGATGAAGGTTGACGGGGAGCGCGCCCCCGAGCATCCCAAGTACTTCACGAAAATCAGAGTGCTCTATAGAATCTGGGGCGACGTCCCCGAGGAGAAGCTCAAAAAGGCGATTGATCTCTCGCTAGAGAAATACTGTTCGGTCTCGAACTCGCTCAAGCCCAAAGCTGAAGTCTCCTATGAGTATCAGATCAATCCCACCTAAGGAGGTCTTATGACTGACGTCGTCATCGTTGACGCGGTGCGCACACCGATGGGGCGCTTCCAAGGACGACTCGCACAATTCAGTGCGACGGAGCTGGGCGCAGCAGCGATCCGTGCGCTCAAAGAGCGCACGAATCTCAAGGGCGACGACGTAGACGAAGTCATTATGGGGCATGTGGTGCAGGCGGGCGCGGGCCAAGCTCCAGCACGCCAAGCTGCGATCCGAGGGGGTATCTCCCCCACGGTGCCCGCCGTGACGATCAACAAAGTCTGTGGGTCTGGCCTGAAGGCCGTCATCATGGCCGCGCAAGCGATCAAAGTGGGCGATGCCAAGATCGTCATCGCCGGCGGCATGGAGTCCATGAGCAATACGCCCTATGTGCTTAAGGGTGCTCGCGCGGGCTTTAAGTTCGGTGACCAAAAGCTCATAGACGCGATGATCTACGATGGGCTGTGGTGTGCCTTTGAGAACCAGCACATGGGGCTTGCTGCTGAGTACACAGCCAACAAATCGAAGATCAGCCGCGAGGAGCAAGATCGCTTCGCCTATGAGAGCCACATGAAAGCCGTCGCAGCCATGAAATCCGGAAAGTTCGCCAAGGAGCTTGTCGCGCTGCAAGCGAAGGACGGCCCAATCACCGAGGACGAGACGCCCCGCCCAGATACGTCGCTAGAGAAATTAGCGAAGCTCAAGCCCGCGTTCAAGGAGGGCGGCACGGTCACCGCGGGGAACGCTCCTGGCCTCAACGACGGCGCTTCAGCCCTTCTCATTATGTCCAGCGATGAAGCCAAGAAGCGCGGCTATAAGCCGTTAGCAAAGATTTTAGACTACGCCGTCGCGGCCACAGAGCCTATTGATCTCTTCTACGCGCCTGTCGAGTCAACAAAGAAATTACTTGCGAAGATGAAGCTCTCGGTCAACGACTTCGATCTCATCGAGGTGAACGAGGCGTTTGCCGCGCAGACGCTCGCCGACGGCAAAGAGCTAGAATGGGACTGGGCGCGCGTCAACGTGCACGGCGGGGCTATAGCGCTGGGGCACCCCATCGGCGCGAGCGGCGCTCGGATCTTGACGACACTTGTCTGGGCCATGCGGGATCGCAACGCCGAGCTCGGGCTGGCGACGATCTGCATGGGCGGCGGCATGGGGATCTCGTTGGCGGTGGAGCGACTATGAGAGATACATGGCTCTGGATTATCGTTGCAGCCGTTGCAGGTTTTCTTGCGGCGTATCTGCTCTTGCAGCCCAAGCGCGAGCAACCTGAAGCGCCCCAGCCCCCAGCTCAGACCGCCCCAACTCCCACGGCGCTTCTCGATGAGCCGGCGCAGGGCGCTCCCGACGCTCCGGTCACGATCGTCGAGTTTGCTGATTTCAAGTGCGGCTTCTGCGTGAGACACTTCGTGCAGACGCTGCCTATCCTGAAAGAAGAGTACATCGAGACGGGGAAGGTGCGCTATATCTATCGGAATTTCCCGATCTTGGGGGTGCAGTCGCGCTGGGCCGCGCTCGCTGCCGAGTGCGCCCACGAGCAAGGGCGCTTCTGGGAGTATCACGACAAGCTCTTTGCGCTCACTCAGCAGGGCCAAGAATTTGTGCGGTCGCGCTTGAAGGCCGTCGCTGCTGAGCTGGGTCTCGATGCAGCTCAGTTCGATAGCTGCCTGGATACGTCAAAGTATCTTGACGAAGTCCAAGAGGATTTTGCGCTGGGTCAGCGCGAGGGCGTCACGGGCACCCCAGCGTTCCTCATCAACGGTGAGTTACTCGTTGGGGCACAGCCCATCACCGTCTTTCGCCAGAAGATCGAAGAAGCGCTCGCGAAGAAGTCCCCTTAACGATCACTCGCACGTCTTAGTTGGGTGATAGACTTCGTGCACGCTGCTGACGCTGAAGCCCTGTCTGGTTCCTCCGCCGGGGATGTGGATTTTGTCGTTCAAGGCTGCCGCACCGATGCCGTGGCGCGGCGTGGGCATGGGGGGCTGAGGCTCCCAGCTATTCGTTCTAGGATCGTAGACTTCGTTCTGGGCATAGACACCCGTGACAGTTTGGGTGTTGCCCTCGCCGCCGAAGACGTAAAAACACCCGCGCACGACCGCCCCGGCGATCCCTGAGCGTCCTGTGGGCATGGGGGCGAGCGTCTGCCAGCGCTGAGTCGCGAGATCAAAAGCTTCTAAGACGTTAAGCCCGCCGATGAACGGGGGACGGCCCCCGGCGACGTAGATCTTCGTGCCGTGCGTCCCCGCGGCGATGTGATCCCGCTCAGTGGGCATAGGGGGCAGCTCCGCCCAACGATTCTGCGCAGGGTCATAGACAGCAAAGTCCCCGACAGAGCGCCCGGAGCGTGCCCCGCCGACGACGTAAATCTTCCCGTCGAGAGCGACGGCGGCCCCTGCTGCGCGCGCCGTGGGCATCTTTGCCCTCTCGCTCCACTGCCGTGTGGCTGGATCATACTCCCAGATGGCGTCGGTCGGGTTGCTCAGCCCCGGCCCCAGATACCCTCCGATGACGTAGAGCTTGCCGTTGGCCCCTGCGGCCATAGGGTGATTCAGCCCGCGCGGTAACGGAGCGATCCGCGTCCATTGATCTGTCGTTGGATCGTAAGCCTCGACGACGGAGCTGGTGCGACGGTCTCCGTCGAATCCGCCGACAACGTAGATTTTGCCCAAGAGTGCTGCGACGGCGACCTCGCCGCGCGGCACCGTCAATGGGGCGCGGCTCTCCCACGTGCCCGACCCTTGGTGAGAGGGATAGGCAGTGATCCCTATCAACAAAGCGAACGCTCCTGCTCTGAGCCAGCGCATATTCTTTGCCCTCCTGTCATTCAGTTTGCGATGCTCCGATTCTAGAGGGCACGTGGTCAAAAAGCAACCGCCTCCCGCTCTTGACATGCGCAAATCGCCGTGCTATACTCAGGCTGTCTTCGCTTTCAAGGTGGCACGGAAGCGAGGTGCGATGGCTGTCAGAGTCAATGACGTTGCCGGTGGCTGAACCCTCCGTGCAGGTCGTTGTCGTCGAACAGTCAAATTCAGGCCACAAGGAGGGAGGTCACATGGCGACGGGCAAAGTCAAGTGGTTCAACGACGCCAAGGGCTTTGGGTTCATCCAGCAGGACAATGGCGGCCCGGACGTCTTCGTGCACTTCTCGGCCATCAAAGCCGAAGGGTTTAAGACCCTGCGCGAAGGGCAAGCCGTCGAGTTCGACATCGAGCAAGACCCCAAGGGCCTGCGTGCCGCGAACGTCCGCGTGAAGAGCTAATCTCACGCGATGCGCGAGTCTGAGCCGGATGCTGAAGCACCCGGTGTCACCCTGAGCGCCAGCGAAGGGTCTGGGATTCTTCGCTCAGAATGACAGGGCACGCTTCCATCTGCTCAGTATCAGCTTGCAACCAATCGTCCCGGCCTATAGGCTGGGACGATTCTTTTTTCAGCACCCTTGCAACGCTCGCGCGAAGAACTCCGCTAGCCGCAGATAGAGGGTCTTCTGATTGCGCGGGCGCAAGACCCCGTGTCCCTCATCGTCGAAGACCAGCACTTCATAGCGAATCCCCGCGCGATCAAGGGCTTCTCTGACGGCCCGCACGTTCTCTGGGGTGACGTTGGGGTCGCGCACCCCCTGGACGATCAAGAGCTTGCCCTGAATATTCTGCACGAAGTTTATCGGCGAGCGTTCGTAGTATTTTTGTGGGACTTGTTCTGGGGAGCCGCCCATCATCTCTTCGCTGTAGGGGCGCAGGTCCGGGCGCGTCGTTTGATAGTCTACGACGAGATCGGTCATGCCGCATACAGGCGCCGCTGCAGCGACGATCTCTGGGGGCCAGCGGGTGATCGCACACCACGAAGAGTACCCGCCATACGAAGTCCCGGTGACGCCGACCTTGCCTGGCTGGGCGATCCCCAGTTTTATGAGATTTTCAATTCCGGTGCGGATGTCGTCTTGTTCGCGGCCGCCCCAGCCGTCCTCTTTGATCTTCTCTTGAAATGCTAAGCCAAAGCCGGTGCTCCCGCGATAGTTGGGATCGAAGACGTGAAAGCCCTGAGAGACAAAGAACTGAATCTGGGCGCTGAAGCGGTCTTCACTATGAGCCGTAGGGCCGCCGTGAATATAGACAATCGTGCCCGTGGATTTATGAGCTTTCGCACGATAGAGCCAGCCCTGAATCTCTAAGCCGTCTACAGAGCGCCAGCGTATCTCTTCGGCGAGGACAAGATCCCCAGGGCGCACCGAGGTGCGTTCCCAGATGCGCGTCAGACTGACAAACCGTTCTGGGCGAAGCGCGTCGAGCGAGAAGCGTACGAGATCGGTGGGCTGGCGCGCGCTGTAGTACGCCCCGATCCATTCTGTCTCTTCGCGATTGAGCGGCGCGAGGGGGATGAGATTGCCCTCGATCTTGGGCAAGACAAATTCTTTGTGAGTTTTGAGATCAAGCAGCGCCGGGCGCACCCGCGCTTGAGCGATCTCGACAAGCACGATCTTCGAGCTGTTCGCTGGCACAAAAGCGTATTCGATATTGCGCTGCGGGTCGTCGAGCAGCCAAGTAATTTGCCCAGAGCGCATCTCCCAGACCCCGAGACGCCGATGGGTCTTAGCTTCTGCTAAAAAGAGCACGCGCTGGCCGTCGGGAAACCACGACGCTTCTACTTTGACTGTTGGCCCAAAGTTCAAGATCTCTCGGTCGCTCTGACCGTCAATATCTACGAGCCAGACCTGGGTGCCCGCAGGGTGCAGGTCTTTGCGCGGGTAGAGGATATGCGTTCCCTGGAGATTGAGCTTGGGCACGATATAGCCGCCGCGCTGCGGGCGTGCCAGCACCGTGCGCTCCCTCGTGAGTAAGTCATGGCGATAGATGAGCGTCGGCTCGATCTCTTGAGATCTTTCAAAGTCATAGTTAGCGCCGTAGACAAGCCAGCGGCCGGTGGGATGGAGCTGGCCTCCGCGTATATAGTAATTGGGACTAGGCTCGGTGAGCGGGATCATAACGCTGGGTCTCTCGATCTCTATGCGAAAGAGCTGTACGCGCTCGTCGCCGCCTTTGTCTTCTTCGACGATGACAGCTTTGCTATCGGGGGTCCAGGAGACGACAAAAGTGTTCTCTGGGGTCTCAGTCAAGCGTATGGGGGGACTTGAGCCATCTGTAGGCGCAACGAAGACATCGGCCGCTGGGCCAACGCGAAACCATGTCCACGCGACCCACTTGCCATCAGGAGAAACATGTGGGTCTACTAAGCCAGGGATGTTGAGCAACGCATCCAAGAACTCTTCAGGAGTCATAGTCGTGCCTCCAGGGCTTTGAGAGCGATCTTGCTGAGCACGCGCACGCCCAGCTCTAAGCTCTCTAGGTCTACTCGCTCGTTGTCGTTGTGAATGAGCTTCTCGCGGTCGGCGAGGCTCATCTTGGTTGAGAGTGGGCAGAACCCGTAAGACTTTACGCCCAGCCCGCGCACGAAGCGTGAGTCCGTTGCGCCCGTCAACATGATGGGAATGGTCTCGACGCTGGGAAGCTCTTCTTTCACGGTGCGCTCGATCAGCTTATAGAACGGGTCATCAATGGGCGACTCCGAGACATCGTGTTGTTGAATCGTCTCGATTTCGATGTCGTTTTTGTATCTGTCGGCAAGCTCCAGAAGCGTCTCACGCACTTTTTGTTGGGTGTAGCCGGGCACGAGCCGACAGTCTAAGACAAATTCGCAGCTATCGGGGATGACGTTCTCTTTGACGCCTGCGTGGATCATCGTCGGCGATATGGTCGTGCGCACCAGGGCGTTCAAGAGCGTCGCACTGATGGGGGAGTCTTTGGGCAACATTGAGAGATCAAGCTCTTGGGATTCATCTAAGAGCACCAGGGCGATCTTCTTGATCTCCGGGCCGAGGGCCTCGCCCGCTTTCAGAATGAATTCGCGCACTGCTGGGGCGATCTGCTTGGGGAATTTATAGTTCGAGACGCGATCTATAATATACGCGGCTTTGGTCAGGGCGTTATCAGGATGAGGAAGCGAGCCGTGCCCCGACGTGCCCTTGACGCGCACCTTGAACCACCACAGGCCCTTCTCGACGCTCTCAATCGTATAAAAAGTCTTGGAGGCGATCTGTAAGGGCATCCCGCCGCCCTCAGTGAGGCACCAATCGGCGCGCAGCGTCTCCGGGTGCATGTGAGCGAGCCACGCGGCTCCATAAGTGGAGCCTTTCTCTTCATCAGCGGTCGCGGCGAAGATCAGCTCGCCCGCGAAGTCTATATTCAGGCGCTTGAAGAGTGTAAAGATCGTGTAGTGTGTTGCCGTGATGTTTTTCATATCCAAAGCCCCGCGGCCCCAGACGTATCCCTCGGCGATGGCCCCACTGAAGGGAGGATACTTCCATTTTTTGGGATCGGGCGCGGGGACGACGTCCACGTGCGAAAGCAACAACAATTTTTTGCCGGGGCGCTGGCCCTTCAGCCGCGCGACGAGATTCGACCGCCCCTGCTCTTTCTCGAAGATCTCGCTGGCGATCCCCTCGTGAGCGAGTTTTTCTCGCAGATACTCTATCGCTTTATATTCGTTCCCCGGCGGGTTGGTCGTGTCTATCTGAATGAGTTCCGAGAGCGTCTGGGTGGTCTCTTGCCCCAGCGCAGCCCAGTCTGTCTTCTGCATGGGAGCCTCCTCATGTGTAGAGATAGAGCTATCGTACAAACGCTATGAAGGCTTGTCAATTGTGTGATAATATCTAGGTGTGATGGAAGCCAAACTGAAGACCCTGCCGCCAGAGCCGGGCGTCTATCTCTTCAAGGACGCCCAGGGGGAGATTCTCTATGTTGGGAAAGCCGCGTCGCTCAAAGAGCGCGTGCGCTCGTACTTCCAGACAACATCTGATCTGAAGACCCAGCGCCTCATGCGCGAGGCTTCAGATTTTGAGTACATCGTCACGCGCACGGAGCGCGATGCGCTCATCCTGGAAGCGACACTCATTAGAAAGCATCAGCCGCGCTATAATATCCGCCTCAAGGACGACAAACGCTACCCGTATATTAAGCTGACAGATGAGCCGTTCCCAAGGATCGAGATCGCGCGGCGCACAGCACGCGACGGGCAATACTTCGGCCCCTACACCAACGGCGACGCCGTGCGCGAGACCATAAAAATCCTGCAAAAGATCTTTCGGTTGCGCACCTGCGCCCTCTCTTTAGAAAAGATCCCGGCGCGCCAGCGCCCGTGTCTCGATCACTATATCGGGCTGTGCGACGCCCCTTGCGTCGGCGCGATCTCCCACCAAGAGTACGAAAAACTTGTCGAAGGAGCGACGCTCTTTCTGCGCGGGCGCAGAGGGGATCTCATCGAAGAACTGCGCGCGCGCATGGCCGAAGCGGCCAAGCGCTTGGAGTTCGAGCGTGCGGCGCGCCTGCGCGACCAGATCGCAGCGGTAGAGAGACTCTTCTCTGGGCAGCAAGAGCTTGTTGCTCGCCCCAGTGAGCGCGACCTGCTCGGCTACGCTTTTGGTGACGGGATAGCGTGCGTGCAGGTCTTCTTCGTGCGCGAGGGCAAGCTCGTGGGGCGCGACAGCCTCTTTGTCGAAGTTCCCCCTGACACCGGCCCGTCCGAATTGCTGACGGCGTTCGTCAAACAGTATTACGGGAAGACAGAACAAATCCCCAAAGAGATCCTCGTGCCCTGCGCTCTGGATGAACCCGACGCCATTGAGCACTGGCTTTCGGAGCGGCGCGGCGGCCCGGTGAAGCTGAAAGCGATCACGCGCGGCCCCAATCGAAGGCTCTTAGAGTTGGTAGCGCATAACGCTGAGCTGGCTCTGCGCGCCTCTCTCTCTTCCGGTCCCTCCTCAATACGAAGGGAGAGGAGTGTCCTCTCGGAGCTGCAGCGCGTTCTCGGTTTAGAAAAGTTACCACGGCGCATCGAAGCCTATGACATCTCCAATCTTCACGGCGCTCACGCCGTCGGCTCGATGGTCGTCTTCTGGGATGGTTCGCCGAGAAAGTCTGAATACCGACGATTTCGGGTGCAGACGGTGTCGGGCATTGATGACGTTGCTATGATCGCCGAAGTACTCAGACGGCGTATAGAGCGGGCGCGCGTGGGGGACGAGCGCTTCTTGCCCCTGCCCGATCTCATCTTGATAGATGGGGGCAAGGGGCAGCTCAGCGCGGCGCGGGCGGCTCTGCGTCAGCTCGGCTATGAGGGAATCCCAACGATAGCCCTGGCCAAGGAGCACGAGCATATCTTCGTAGAAAACCGTGCGCAGCCCCTGGTGCTTTCGCGAGAGTCCCCAGCGTTGCACCTCTTGCAAGGAATTCGCGATGAGGCCCACCGGTTCGCGCTCACCTATCATCGGGTGGTGCGCCGCACGAGATTTTTGGAGTCGGTGCTGGACGAGATCGAGGGGCTGGGGCCGGTGCGCAAGCAACGGCTTTTCGAAAGATTCGGATCGGTGCAGGGCATCCGGCGCGCCAGCGTCGCGGAGCTGTGCACCGTGCTCCCCGATGCGGTAGCGCGGCGGCTTTACAATGCGCTGCGCGTCCCCTCATCTCCAGACACACAATCACTCTTGGAGCAGACAGATGGCTCGCCCAGGTGAGACC
>JAOAIA010000043.1 GCA_026414955.1 Candidatus Bipolaricaulota bacterium | reverse complement strand
ATACTGGCACGTCGGCGTCGTATAGAGAATAACGTGCATCATCCGCCACCCCTATCCCAAAAAGTTTGGCGGTGGTCACCGACCACCGGCTGGTAAGTCTACACGGTGAGCCAGGGGGTTGTCAAAAATTTTTTCATAGTTGCAAACATTGCAAATTTATTGTATTATTTCAGCAAATCTATGATGACCCTTGGCATCGAGACGAGCCACGAGCACGGCAGCGTCGGCCTCTCTCAAGACGGCCAGCTATTGGCTGAACTGCTCTTCTCCCCTGAGAGTGGCCCTGGGGAACGACTCCTGCCCGCGATTGATAGTCTGCTCTCCCTCAACGATATAGAGCGAGATGGGATTGATCTGATCGCAGTCGCTCTTGGGCCGGGGTCGTTCACGAGCTTGAGAATTGGGCTGGCCGTGGGCAAAGGGCTTGCGCAAGCTTGGCACGTCCCCATTGTCGGGGTGCCGAGCATGGCTGCCTATGCTGAAAAAGTCTCGTTTCTCTCCGGGAGAATCTGCGTCGTGCTGCCGGATCGGCGTGACTTGATCTACTACGCGCTCTACGAGAGCAATACTCAGGTCACCCCGGCGAGGTCGAGCACTGTCAAAGCTTTGCAGGAGCATGTGAGGCAGACGCCCGATCTTGCGCTTGTGATCGGGCCGGGGGCGGAGCGCCATCGCGCGGACTTGGAGCGCATAGTGACCGTTGCCCCCGCGGCGCTCAATCGGCCCTCCGGCGCCGTAGTCGCTCAGTTGGGTGCCCAAAAATTCGGTCTGTCCCACCATGATGAGCTGTGGACGTTGGAGCCGATGTATGTGCAGAGATTGATAGCCGAAAGCGTGACATAAATAACAGAAAGGAGCTGCTATGAAGGTGCTGGTCTGCGTCAAGCGCGTCCCGGACACCGGCGGCGGGTTTAAGCTCACTGCCGATGGGATGCGCGTGGACACGACAAATGTGGGCTTCGCTATCAGCCCGCACGAAGAGTGTGCCGTCGAAGAAGCGATCAGGATCATCGAGAAGCACGGCGGGAGCTCCACCGTGCTGACGCTCGGCCCCCCGGCTGCTCAAGAGCAACTACGCGAAGCGATCGCCAAGGGGATCACCGGCGCGATCTTACTCGAAGCCGAAGACTACGAGTCGTGGGACCCTGCGGCCACTGCTCAAGCAATCGCCGAGACCGTCAAGCCCTTGGGGTTCGATATTCTGCTCTTTGGGAACGAATCTGCTGATACGTGCAATTATCAAGTGGGGCTGCGCGTCGCCCATCTGTTGGATTTGCCGTGCGTGACGGGCATTAAAGCTCTTGAAATTCAGGACAATAGAGCGATCGCCAAGCGCGAGGTCAAAGAGGGCTGGGAGGTCTACGAAGTCGCGCTCCCCGCGGTCTTTACCGTGAAGGAGGGCATCAACACGCCCAGACACCCCAGCCTGCGCGGCATCATGAGCGCCAAGAAAGTCCCCATCGAGCAGAAGAGAGTGACCAAGCCGTCTACCCAGTTAGTGCGCAAGGCGCTGAAGAAGCCGCAAGAGGGACGCCAACTAGAGATCTTGGGGCAAGGGCCAGAGGCCGTCCCCAAGATCGTCGAAAAACTTCGGGAACTGGGGGCGATCTGAGTATGATCTTAGCAATACTGGAAACAGCCAAAAACGCTCTCTCAGAGGCTTCGCTGGAGACGGTCACAGCAGCGCGCGATCTCGCCCAGAAGACCAACGACTCCGTGGCGGCTCTCCTGATCGGGAAGGGAGTGCGCGCCCTGGCTGCATCGCTGCGGGGCGTCAGCGCTGTGCTCATCGCCGACGATGAACGCTTCGAGAGTTATGTCCCGGAAGCATTTGCCAAGATCGCCGCTGCAGCGATCACGCAGAAGTCTCCGAAGATCGTGCTGGCTCCAGGCACGGAGACGGGGAACGATCTCATGGCGCGTGTTGGCGCACGGCTCAATCTGGGATTGGCGACCAACTGCACGGAATTTTTCGTTGAAAATGGCGCGCTGAAGAGAGTGACGCGCTCCAACTGGGGCGGCAGCTTGCTCGAGGAAGTCGAAATTCTCAGTAGCCCCATAGTGCTGACGCTTGCGCCCCATGCTATAGCTGCGCAGAGCGCCAACGGCGCTGCGCCCAGCGTCGAGACGCTCTCGGTCGCGCTCAGCGAAAAAGAGTTTCGCGTGCGCGTGCGAGAGCTTATCCCCAGCGAGAAGAAGGGGATCTCGCTCACCGATGCCAAAGTCGTCATCGGGGGAGGGCGGGGCATGGGCAGCGCCGAGGCGTTCCAGATGCTCGAAGAGCTTGCTGCTCTGATCGGCAACGCCGCCGTCGGCGCAACCCGTGTCGCGACCAATAACAATTGGCGCCCGCACTCCGATCAGATCGGCCAGACGGGAGCCCAGATCGCTCCCGATCTCTATATCGCGTGCGGGATCTCCGGGGCGATCCAGCACATGGTCGGTTGTAAAAATTCTAAGAAGATCTTGGCGATCAACAAAGACGCCGAAGCGCCGATCTTTCAACGAGCCGACTATGGCGTGATCGGGGATCTCCACCAGATCGTCCCAGCGCTGATCGCGGAACTCAAGAGACTGAAGGGAGCTTGAACCAAAAATTCACTTTCTTTGTATTGACAAGGCCAGGGCGATCGTCTATCATAAAGTGTGCTTACGTTGCTGAAAGCACTCAAAATAAATAAGGAGGCTTCTATGCGTCTGGGGGCAATCGTTTTGGTAGGGGCTTTGCTCTCCGCGGGAATGGGGGTCTGGGGGCAGTCGGGGTTGCCCGATCTTATGGTAAAGTCAGTTCGGGTCTCACCCGGCGATCTCGAAGAGGGCCAGCCCGCTCTCATACGCGCGGTCATCATCAACAGGGGCCAGGGCGATGCGGTGGGGACCTTCGATGTCATCGTGGAATTGGATGGCAGCGAGCTCGCAAGACGCACGATCTTCGAGCTCAAGAAAGATAAAACCAGCGAGGTGCCAGTCCCGTGGCAGGCGCTCGTGGGCACGCATACCCTGACGGTCTCCGTTGATGTGCCGTTCAATGCTATTCGAGAGTCGAACGAATCGAACAATAGATTCTCGTTGCAGTTTACGGTCTCGCCCGTCGCAGGGGTGCGCTCGTTCAGTGTAGATTTCGTCAAGCTCTTTGGCCGCACGCTCAGCGAGGCCGGAGCGGCGCTCCACTTCCAGCTCACTGATAATCTCTTCACCTCGTTGGACAACGCCGTGCGGGCGATCAATGACGCTGCAACGATCCTGCGCGATGCTTCCCTGGAGTTGTCCCTGGTGCGCCGCATCCTGCCCACCGCGTTTGCCCATGATGGTCTCTATAAAGACGCCGAAGCACTAGGGGCGCTCTTTGAGAGCATAGCTGAGTCGTTCGAGCACATCGGCGTCATGCTGAGCATCGGCAACTTCGATGGCGTTTTAGAGAACGCCTTTGTGCTGCGCCACAAGCTCGTGGCGCTCGCGCAGAAGGAGCTTGGCGGGGCAAGCTTTGCCCCGATGCACTCGGCGGTGACTCAGTTTGATCGGGTGATCGCGCTCGCCAAAGAGTTGCGCGATCTGCTCAAGGGGGCACAAGGGCGCTCGCAGTACCAAGTCGCCATCGAGCTTTTTAACGCGTTCACGGCTTTTGGGGATGAGGTGGGCCGCTGCGCGCGGGCGATAGTGCGGCTCGCAGAGTCACGCGCGGCGCGCTTCTACAACGGAGACGAGCCGATCAACAGCGCGTACCTCACCAAGCGTCCGCTGCTCATCACCTGGGCTGGCGTTCTCCTGATGCGCTTGGAACTGTATGAGCTGACAACTGGGACGCTCGTCTTCATCAGTGAAGAGATCGGCCCCGTTCTGGAGTTGACAAGCGACGGCTCGCTTGTGACGGGAACATATGGGTATAAATTAGTGGGGATCACCAAGCAAGGCGCAAGCCGTGTCGAGATCGGACGGTTGCAGATCAAGCAAGCCAATGCCACGCCGCCGCTGAGGAAGCATGACGTTCCTATGGGCATGTCTGGGCATTAGCCTGGCGATCAGCGTGCAGCCTTCAGCTGTACATTTAGAAGCTACAGGCTGTCCGCTGGTGGCTATAGCGAGCGTGCGTCTTGAGGTCTTCGATCTTGCGGGGAGGAGGGTCTTTGCGAGCGGGCCGGTGCCGGGGGCTACGTATAAATGGTATCTCCAACGTGATGACGGCCGTCCGGTAGCCAACGGGGTTTATCTGTACGTCTTTTTCACGCAAACGGCTGATGGCACAGAAGTCCGGAGCTCCGTGGGCAAGCTCGCGGTGCGGCGTTAAGGGCTATTGACTTTTCCTAATAATTTTCTATAATCAAGGCGACAAGCAGACCTCTACCCTGTACGTACGTGAGGGGTGAGATGGACGAGTTCTCTGTAGAGCTGCACGAGATCTCGAAGCGCTTCGGCCAAACGACCGTGGTCGAGCGTATATCGCTCCGCATTCGCAGTGGAGAGTTCTTCTCGCTCTTGGGGCCAAGTGGCTGCGGGAAGACTACTACATTGCGCATCATCGCGGGGTTTGAGTCCCCTGACAGCGGTGAGCTGCTCATCAACGGGAAGCTGGCAACGCACACCCCTCCCCAAGAGCGCGATGTGAACTTGGTCTTCCAAAACTACGCGCTCTTTCCCCATCTGACTGTGGAGCAGAACGTCGCCTTTGGGCTGGAGATGCAAAAGCTTCCCCGCGCCCAAATCCGCGAGCGCGTGGGCAAGGCGTTGGAGTTAGTCCGCTTGAGCGGGCTTGGCGCACGTCTCCCCCATCAGCTCTCCGGTGGGCAACAGCAGCGCGTCGCGCTCGCGCGGGCACTGGTGACCGAGCCGTCGGTCTTACTGTTAGATGAACCCCTGGGAGCACTCGATTTCAAGCTGCGCCAGGAGATGCAACTTGAACTGAAGAGACTCCAGCGCGACCTGAAGATCACGTTTCTCTACGTGACCCACGACCAAGAAGAAGCCCTCAAGATGTCCGATCGGTTGGCGGTGATGCATCAGGGGCGGGTGTTACAGATCGGACCCCCTCAAGAGATCTACGAGCGCCCCGCCACGCGCTTCGTCGCCGACTTCATTGGGGAGAGCAACTTCTTAGAAGGGCGCGTCGTGCACACCGCCGGCAGGCGCGCCGTCGTGCAGATCGGCCCACTCCAGACAAACGTCTTTAGTGATACGCCGTTGCAACTCCATCAGCGCGTGACGCTGGCGCTGCGCCCAGAGCGCATTCAGCTCTGCCTTCCCGACGCGGGCAACGGCACCTGGACGGGGCTGGTCGAGGAACTGATCTACATCGGCAAAGAGACGCGCTATCGCGTGCGCCTCTCCCCGGAGATCACGGTGACCGTAAGCAGCCCTGGGGCCAGCAACGGCATCACCGTTGGGGAGCGCGTCGGGTTGACGTGGGACCCCCAGAGCCTGCGCCCTATCGAAGAGTACTCAGCATGAGCACGCGCACGCTTCTCTGGCCGGGGTTAGTATGGCTGTTACTCTTCTTCGCCGTCCCCGTGGGGATCATTCTCGTGATCAGTCTCGGCCAGCGTGCTCCCGACGGCACGATCCGCTGGGGATTCAGCCTCGACAATTATCTTCGGTTGCTTGAGCCGCTCTATTGGACGGGGCCGTTCTGGAATTCGTTGGGGCTAGCGGCGCTCACCACGATACTCTGTCTTGTGCTGGGATACCCGGTGGCGTACTCCATCGCGCGACGCTCGGCCGCCGTGAAACATCTTTTGCTCTTCTTCGTGATACTCCCGTTCTTTACGAACTTCCTCGTGCGCATCTATGCGTGGTTTATTCTGCTGCGCCCGGAGGGCTGGATCGCGTGGCTGCTGCGCTCTCTGGGGCTTGATCTGGCGCTCTTGGGATCACCCGTGGGGGTGCTGATCGGCTTGGTCTACGGGTATCTGCCGTTCATGATCCTGCCCCTCTATGCGACGCTGGAGCGCTTCGATTTTTCGCTTGTCGAAGCCGCGCATGATCTGGGGGCCTCGCGCTGGCAGAGCTTCTGGAAGATAATATTTCCGTTGAGCCGCCCAGGCGTGATCGCTGGAGCTGTCTTGGTCTTTGTTCCCGTCCTCGGGGAGTTCATCACGCCGAAGCTTTTGGGTGGGGGCAAGGTCCCGATGTTCGGCGTGCTCATCGAGGAGAAGTTTTTGGGGCGCGTGCCCGACTGGCCTCTGGGGGCAGCTATGGCTCTGGCTTTGATGATCTTAGTTTCACTCGTCTTAGCGAGATATTTTCAGCAGTTGAAGGAGTCGCGATGGGTCGGCTGAAACGCTGGGCTGATCAAACCATAGGGTCATTGCTCGTGCTCGATACGCTGCTGACCTATATCTTTCTCTATCTGCCCATCGGGGTCTTGATTCTCTACAGTTTCAGCGCGAGCCGCTACGCGCTCGTCTGGGGCGGGTTCTCGCTCGACGCTTATAGAAGGCTCCTGACTGACCCGGAGATCGTTTCTGCTCTTCTCAATAGCGTGATCGTTGCCACGAGTGCGACCGCTCTCGCAACGGTTTTAGGGACGGCGCTGGCGCTGGCGCTGGAGCGGGCACGCATCCGATGGCGGGGAAGCATCGAGGCGTTCGTCTATCTGCCCATTGTGATCCCGGAGATCGTGATGGCCGTGGGGCTGCTGCTCTTCTTCGCGCAAGTCCTCAGACCCTTGGTGAGCACTGTAGGGCTGGGGATCAGCCCGCCGCTGGCCGTGATCGCTGGGCACATCACGTTCAGCATCTCATACGTGATGGTCGTGGTACGAGCACGGCTGCGCGATTTAGATAAGTCTCTCGAAGAAGCGGCTCTCGATCTCGGTGCGACGCCGTGGCAGGTCGTGCGCCGCGTGACCTTGCCCCTTCTTGCTCCGGCGATCATCAGCGGGGCGTTGTTAGCGTTCACGCTCTCGTTGGACGACTTTTACGTCACGTACTTTGCGACGACTGGGGGGAGCGGCTTCAAGACGCTCCCGTTATATCTCTATGCGTTGCAAGGGCGGGCGGCCATTCCCCCGCAGATGAACGCTGTGGCATCACTGATGCTGGTGGCTTCGCTCATGCTGATCGCGTTGGCGCTGCTGGTGCAGCGCCGCTCATACTCACGGAGGGCATAAAGATATGACATCTACCCGCACGTTCAGTCTCGTGGCTCTCGCGATGCTCAGTCTTATCGGCTTAGGAGCATGCGCAAGCCAGCAAGCCCACAGAGAACTCCATCTCTTCATCTGGGCCAACTATATCGACCCCGAAGTCTATAGGCTCTTTGAGCAAGAGTTCGGCGTCAGCATCATCGAGGAGAACTTCGACTCCAACGAGACGCTGCGCAACAAGCTCCAAGCCGGCGTCACCGGCTACGATATCATCGTGCCCTCAGACTACACCGTCGAGGTTC
Organism: Candidatus Bipolaricaulota bacterium; assembly: GCA_026414955.1. Classification (GTDB taxonomy): domain Bacteria; phylum Bipolaricaulota; class Bipolaricaulia; order RBG-16-55-9; family DRXL01; genus JANXCC01. The sequence continues at coordinate 4,687 of JAOAIA010000043.1, read as the reverse complement.
TTATTCGTCAGGGACTTCTCGCCGAACTCGATCTCTCAAAAATCCCCAACTTTCAGAACATCTCTCCGAGATTTCGCGGACTCTATTATGATCCCCACAACCGATACTCCATTCCCTATCTGTGGGGCACCACAGGGATCGGCTACAACGCGCTAAAGATCGAGACGCCTCCCACAAGCTGGGCTGACCTCTTCGAGCCTGCTCTCTTAGAGAGATACAAGAACCGAGTCAGTATGCTCGACGACCCGCGCGAGGCCATCGGCGCAGCACTCAAATATCTGGGTTATTCCGTCAACAGTACAGACCCCCAAGCCCTCGCCGACGCCCGGAATCTGCTCTTGGCGCAGAAGCCCTATCTGGCCCGCTACGACAGCGAAACATACGATGACTTTCTGCTCACTGGGGATTTGGTCATAGCTCATGGCTGGAGCGGAGAGTTCGCCAAAGCTCGTTTAGAAAACCCTGATATTCACTATAGTATCCCTCAGGAGGGCGGAGTGATCTGGGCCGATAATCTCGCGATCCTGAAGAGTTCCCACAGAATTGACCTCGCCCATAGATTTATAGATTTTCTCCTGCGCCCGCAGATCAATGCCAAGATCGTCAACTATCTGCACTATCCCAGCACCAATGACGCCGCTCGGCCCTATATCCTCCCAGAGATTGTGAGCGACCCCGCGATCTACCCTCCTGATGAGATCCTAGAGAAGCTCGAATGGATCAGGGATCTCGGGGAAGCCCTGGCGCTGTATGAAGCCGTCTGGGATGAAGTGAAGAGTCGCTAGAAGTCGGGCAAGGCCGACGCTGCTCGGCGCTTCTTCTCGTCATCGTCGTCGGGGCAGTGCTTAAAACCCCCGTAGACCACAAACTGATAATACTTCCAGATCACATCAATCGAGTGGAACCCCGCGATCTCTAATAGATTCAGTTGGGTCTTCAGCGTTGACAGATTGTCTCCCGTGCCGGAGTGCGTCTCGGCATCGAGGGCAGTGATGTCTACGCCCTGGGCCGAGGCGTGCTCGTTGCGTATTTGATCGTGCAAGAACGCATGGCGACTCGACTCGAAGAGCACGACGTCGCCGTTGACGAACCAGCCCTCGCGCTTGAGCACCCTATAAATTTTTTGGAAGAGTTCGAGCTTCTGCGGGTCGGTCAAGTGATGAATAGCTAACGTCGAGATGACGACGTCGCAGCCGCGGGGAAATTCTGTTTGCGAAAAATCTCCCTCGATGAGCCGCACGCGGCTCCCAAAAGATTTGAGCTTCTCGCGGCAGACCGAGAGCATCCGTGGAGAGTAGTCCAAGGCAATGATGCGAGCCTTGGGATAGCGCTCGCAGAGCTTCTTGGTGAGTTCGCCGGTGCCGCAGCCCAGCTCTAAAATCTTTAAGTTTTCGGGGAGATCCGGGGGAATGCTGCGCAAGACCGCGTCGTGTAGTTCTTCGTAGCGCGGCACGATCAACCGGATGTGATCGTCGAACTGCGTCACGTCGTGGACGACCTCGCCGGGCTTGATCTCCATAGTGACCTCTCCCCACCCTCACCCCCAACTCCTCTCCCTCGGAGGGGAAAGGGGAGCGCAGGGGTGAGGGAGCTTCACAGATGCGGCTCGATCTTGCTTAAGAGCTTGCTCTTGCTCATGTAGCCGATCAACCGCTCGATCTCCTTGCCGTTCTTGAACAGGAGCAACGTGGGGATGCTCTGCACGCCGTACTGCATCGCGATCTCTTGGTTCTGATCAACGTCGAGTTTGACGACCTTGAGTCTATTACTGAGTTCATGGGCAATCTCCTCGACGATGGGGGCAATTGCGCGGCAAGGGCCGCACCAGTCTGCGTAAAAGTCTACTAAGACGGGCTGAGATGACTGCAAGACTTCTTTCGTGAACGTGCTGTCAGAGACGTACATCACCATACTTGCTTGAAGCTCCTTTCTCGCCTTCACCCCTTGTCCCTTCTCCCCTGCGAGGGAGAGGGGAAGGGTGTAGGGCACCTATTCTATCACATACTGCTCATTGGCGCGACTGGAGCGCCGCGCTCACGTCGGAAAGATCGTCCACTCCCACGGGGATGGTGATGCTCGATCCCCGAAAGTCTTCGCCGATAGGTTCGACGCGCCCACTCCCAAGATGGCGCGCCAAGAACGCTTCAGCAACAGCGAAGAACGCGAGTCTATTTTCGGGTCTGACAAAGCCATGTCCTTCGTCGGGGAAGAGCACATACGTGACGGGGATCTGCTTCGCTTGCATCGCTTGGACGATCTGGTCGGACTCAGCTTGTTTGACTCTGGGGTCGTTGGCCCCTTGGCCGATGAGCAAGGGCCGACAGATGCGCTCGACGTACGTCAAGGGCGAGCGCGACAAGAGAAACTGTTGGCCCTCTTCAGTGCGATGGTCGCCCACGCGACTCGTGAAGATACTTAGCATAGGAACCCAGTAGGGCGGGATCGAACTTAGGAGCGTCACCAAGTTTGATGGGCCGACGATGTCCACGCCGCACGCAAAGAGCTCTGGTGTGAACGTCAAGCCCACGAGCGTGGCGTAGCCACCGTAGCTGCCGCCCATGATCGCGATTCTCTTGGGATCGGCAATCTTTTCAGAGATAGCCCATTGGACGGCATCGACCAAGTCATCGTGCATCTTGGCGCCCCATTCTTTGTCGCCAGCGTTAACGAATCTCTTTCCGAAGCCCGTCGAGCCGCGGAAGTTGACGCTCAAGACGGCATAGCCGCGATTGGCCAGCCATTGATGGAACGGATCATAGCCCCACGTGTCACGCGCCCACGGGCCGCCGTGCACCACGAGCACCATAGGCAACGGCTCCTCAGGTCTTCCGTCGCCATCGGGATCGGTCCAGACGGGAAGCGTCAGATAGCTCACGAGCGTCAGGCCATCGCGCGACTGCAGCAGCACGGGGTGCATCTTAGCCAATGGCAGATTCTCTAATTCTTTTCTGTTGGTGAAGAGAAAGAGAGCTTTCTGTTCGGGGCGCTGGTAGAGATAATATCGTACTGGCCCGTCGTCCATCAGATACGCGACGATCCAGAAGGTATCGTCGAGGGTGCGGCTGACGACTTCGATCTCGCCGTCGGCGACCGTCTGCAGATACTCAAAATCTTTGGCAATCGAATTATCTAGAATTGTCCAATGCTTGCGCTCATAGATAGAAGCAACGGCCTGCACGGTGCGCTCCGTGGGATGGATGAGCACGTCGCTGACGTCGGCGTTGGGGTCTTCAAAGAGCAATTGCCGCTCTCCGGTCTCAAGGTGAATAGCTACTAGTGCCGAAGTATCGCGCCCACGGCTGTCGAACATATAGACGACTTGTCCAGTCTTGTCGAGCGTCCGCGGCCCCGTTGTCAGTGAGTCTTCTTGACTGATCGTGGCAAACAGCTCCCAGGTGCCCGCTGCGGTGCGCCGAAGTACTTCGTTGCCGCCGTCGGGGGTAAAGCGCGTAGCAAGGCGCAGAGTATAGAGATCGTCACTGACGAAGTCCACCAAGCCCTCGGTGTTCTCAAGGAGCAGCACGCGCTCCCCGGTCTCGATGTTAAGGCGATAGACGTCATGCATCTGCGGGTCGCGATTGTTCAGCCCTATTAAGATCTCCGTGGGGAGCTTATAGCTCACTTTATAGATCTGGGCTTGGACGCCCTCGAAGGGGGTCAGGTCTTTTATCTGGTCTGTGGCGAGATCGACGCTGTAGATGCGCCAGTTCTCGTCGCCCTCTTTATCTTGGATATAGAGAATATGTCTATTGGTATGGGCCCAGAAGTAGAATTGGATGCCGCGCTTGGTGTCGCGGGTGACGGGCTTAGCAGCGTCCGGGTTTTCTCTAGGCGCAACCCAGACGTTGAGCACGCCGTTCAAGGGCGCTAAGAACGCGATCTGTGAGCCATCAGGGCTGAGCCGTGCTTGGATCTTATCGGGGTTACCGAAGAGCACCGTGCGCGGGATGATCGGGATGGGCTTCGCTGTGCTCATCGGGGATCTCCTCCTTCGCGGCGCGATTATATCCTATGGTCGAGTCACGCGCACTGCTGTGGGCAGCGGCCCAAGACGCAGCGCCAGCGCCAACGCTTCAGATTCTTCGAGAGACGCTTCGAGCGCGTCTTCAAATTGTATATCAAAGACGCTGCCCGGCTGAGCGAGCAGCTCTCTCATAGGTGCCCCCATCATCACGGTCCCGTAGACGATATTGTCTATCACAATAGCGAGCACCTGATCTGTCTGACCCAGGGCTTTCGCTAATTGCTGTCCCGTGCGTTCGCTCAGGCGCACGCGAATAATATTGGGCCGCCCTGCGGGGCTCGTCTGAAGAGAGATCTCTTTGATATCGAGTCTGTCTAGCACCGGAGCTTCTGTCACTAGATAAGAGCGCCCTGAGCCAGGCTTTGCAGCTTCAGCGCGGTCTTTGAGGGCTTGCTCCCCAAGCCCTGTCGCGTGCAGCGTCTCCCCGACAGCACCCTCGCGCAAGACGCGCTTCAGCTCCAGCTTGCCCTGCACGCTCACGAGTCGTTCGAGGGCTTTCGCTTTCTCAGTGCGCGCCCACACGGCGATCTGGTCATTCCCCGCCGCGAGGACGACGCTCTCGCGAACCCCGAACTCTTGGAGGCGCTTCTGGAGCACTCGGAGCGTCTCGTCCAGGACGACTTCCCCTCTCCCTTGGGGGGGAGAGGGGCTGGGGGTGAGGGC
>JAOAIA010000042.1 GCA_026414955.1 Candidatus Bipolaricaulota bacterium | reverse complement strand
GTAGTACATGATCCAGCTTGTCCCTATGCGCTCAATATCGTTCCACGAGAACTCCGCAGCGCTACTATAGAAATCCTAGGGGATGCTAATGAGTTTCAGGGAAATCTCAAGGGGGACCTCTGTCCCCCCGACTACCCCTGGCCGCCGGGGTTCAGGAGGTGAGCTTGAAGCGATCAGCTGTCAGCCCTCAACGGATTACGCTGCCCCGCGAATAATATCTTTAATTCTCATCAGCGACGCCCGCGTGCTGCGCTCCATCTCATCAAGCGCCATCGAGATTCTCCGAATGTTCTCCTCAAGCTGCGGGATCAATACTCTTTCGAGAGCGTTGACGCGCCGCCGCGTCGTCTCGATCTCCTCAGCTAAAAGCTCCAAAGACTTCTCGATCTCTGCGAGCTTGATCATCTCTGGCAAAACTTCTTTGAAGAGCATCAGGGCTGTGTCTAACTCCGCCGACGTCATGGCAAACCCATACGAATAGATATCTCTCGTGTCGCTGAAGGCAAAGCGCGGTACCCAGACGCTCATCACTGACTCCATCTCTACCTTCAAAGCGCCGTTGCTGCTCACGCCGGTCATCAGAGATTCTTCCATCACTTCTTTGGACATCTCGGCGCGGGCGAGTAAAAAGCTGCGAAAGCCCTGGGCTAATCTCTCTTCCACGCGCTCGCGCAGGCCTCGCGTCTCTTCGACTAACTGTAAAAACCGGTGCATCAGCTCGTCGCGCTTCTGTTTTAATAATTTATGCCCGCGCTTGGCCATCGCCAGGCGCTTCTTCTGCTTGAGAAGCTCCATGCGTGTTGCGTTGACCTGCTGCGCTACGGCCATGAGCGCTCACTCCCTTACGCTCTTCGGCAGATATTTCTCGATGAACTCATCGCGCACACGCTTGAGTTCCCCGCGCGGCAGCATACTCAGCAGCTCCCAGCCAATCGTCAGCGTCTCCATAATCGTGCGGTCTTCGTACTCGCCCTGCTGAATAAATCTACGCTCGAACTCGTCGGCGAATCTCATATACACCCTATCAATCTTGCTCAAGGCAGCTTCACCCAAGATCGCAGCCATCTCGCGCACGTCCACACCGCGCGCATAAGCTGCGTATAATTGGTTGAGCACGCCCGCGTGGTCTTCGCGCGTCTTGCCTGGCCCGATCCCTTTGTCTTTCAGACGCGATAGACAGGGCAACACATCAAACGGCGGATAGATCCCCTTTCTGTGAAGTTCTCGCGACAAGAAGAGCTGCCCCTCAGTGATATAGCCGGTCAAGTCTGGAATTGGGTGCGTCTTGTCGTCCTGGGGCATCGTTAAAATGGGCATCTGCGTGATAGACCCTTTCTTGCCCTTGATGCGCCCCGCACGCTCGTAGATCGTGCTTAAGTCTGTGTACATATACCCCGGATAGCCGCGCCGGCCAGGGACTTCCTTGCGCGCTGCCGAGACTTCACGCAACGCTTCGGCGTAGTTCGTCATGTCCGTGAGAATAACCAAGACGTGCATGTCGCGCTCGAACGCCAGATACTCAGCACACGTTAAGACTAGCCGTGGGGTCGTGATGCGCTCGATCACGGGGTCGTCAGCGAGATTGATAAACATCACGGCGCGCTCCAGCGCCCCGGTCTTGCGCAAATCTGTGATGAAGAAGTTCGCTTCTTCAAACGTAATGCCCATCGCGCCGAAGACGACCGAGAACTCTTCGGCTTCGCCGAGCACCTTGGCTTGGCGCGCGATCTGGGCAGCTATTTGATTGTGCGGCAGCCCCGCCCCCGAAAAGATCGGCAACTTCTGCCCGAGCACCAGCGTGTTTAGCCCGTCAATCCCGGAGATCCCCGTCTGGATGAACTCGTTGGGATAATCTCGTGAGTACGGGTTGAGCGGCTCTCCGGAGATAGGGAGTTTCTTCTCCGGGATGATCGGCGGTCCACCGTCAATAGGGCGGCCCGCGCCGTCGAAGACCCTGCCCAATAAGTCTTCGGAGACGCCTAGCTCCATGACTTTCCCCAAGAAGCGCACGCGGCTCTGACGCAGATTTAACCCCTGCGCAGCCTCGAAGAGCTGAATCACGGCCTTGTCGCGATCTACTTCGAGGACGCGCCCACGGCGAATCTCGCCGCCGGCCAGCTCGATCTCTACGAGTTCATCGTACTTGGCCCCGCTCACCCCCTCCACGATCATGATCGGGCCAGCGATCTCCGCGATGCTAGTGTACTCTCTCTGCATAGGCTCCTCCTGCTTTGGCCATCACCTGCTCAAACGATTGAGTGATCTCGTTCAGGATCTCTTGCCAGCGGGCGTCGAACTCGCTTTCGGGGATGAATTTGGCTTTGGCGATGCGCTCCCGCACGGGAAGCTCAATGATCTGATGGATGTCTATCCCTTGCTCCAGCGCCCGCTGCCCCATCTCATAGAACGCCTTGATGAGCTGCATCATCTTGAACTGTTTCTTCAGCGATGTGTAGGTGTCAACGTCATCGAAGGCGCTCTGCATCAGATAATCTTCGCGGATGGAACGCGCTACTTCCAGCTTCAATCTATCTGAGGGCGAGAGCGCTTCCACCCCGACGAGGCGCACGATCTCCTCGAGTTCCGCTTCGATCTGTAAGAGCTTCATGAATTCGCGGCGCAGCTCGTTCCACTCCGGCCCGACGCGCTGCTCGAAGTACGGCGCTAAGTCTTCGGAATAGAGCGAATAGCTCATCAGCCAGTTGATCGCGGGGAAGTGCCGACGATACGCGAGTTTGTCGTCCAGGCCCCAGAAGACCTTCACCAATCGTAAAGTGTTCTGGGTGACCGGCTCGGAGAGATCGCCCCCCGGCGGCGAGACCGCGCCGATAGCACTCAAGCTCGCCTGGCGCTCAGGCTTGCCCAAGCAGACGACGCGCCCCGCACGAGCATAAAAGTCTGCAATGCGCGAGCCTAAGTACGCGGGGTAGCCCTCTTCGCCGGGCATCTCTTCGAGACGCCCTGAAATCTCGCGCATCGCCTCGGCCCACCGCGACGTCGAGTCCGCCATCAACGCGACGCTGTAGCCCATATCTCGGAAATATTCAGCGATCGTAATGCCCGTATATACCGAAGCCTCGCGCGCGGCGACGGGCATATTGGACGTGTTGGCGATGAGCACGGTGCGCTTCATCAAGGGTTCGCCGGTCTTGGGGTCTTCGAGTTCGGGGAACTCCATCAAGACGTCGGTCATCTCGTTGCCGCGCTCGCCGCAGCCCACAAATACAATAATATCCGCGTCGGCCCATTTGGCTAACTGGTGCTGGATCACAGTTTTCCCACTCCCAAACGGCCCCGGTACGCACGCCGTTCCTCCCTTGGCGATGGGGAAGAGCGTGTCAACGATTCGCTGTCCCGTTGTCAGCAGCTCTTCGCTGGGCAGTTTCTCTCTGTATGGGCGGGCCTTGCGCACCGGCCACCGTTGCCTCAGCTTCAGCTCATGGCGCTTCCCCTGCGCGCCCCTCACGATAGCGATCGTCTCTTCTACCGTGAACTCCCCGGCGCGAATCTCCTCCAGAGTCCCAGAGATTCCCGGCGGCACCATGATCTTGTGCACAACGAGCGTCGTCTCCTGCACCGCCCCGATGATGTCGCCTTCGCTGACCGCATCGCCCTTCTTGGCTGTCGGCGTGAAGCGCCATTTGGTCGTTCTGCTGAGCGCCGCTGCTTCGACCCCGCGACGAATATACGCACCCCATCTCTGTTGAATCGCCTCCAGCGGACGCTGAATCCCGTCGTAGATAGAGCCGATCAGGCCGGGACCAAGCTCAACCGAGAGCGGCTCGCCCGTCCCCTCGACAGGGTCGCCCGGCCCAAGCCCCCCTGTCTCTTCATAGACCTGAATCGACGCGAGATCCCCATCCAAGACGATCACTTCGCCGACGAGCCTCTCCTTCCCGACCCGAACGACGTCGTACATCTTGGCGTCGGTCAGCCCCTCGGCTACGACCAACGGCCCTGCGACTTTGACGATCCTGCCGATTGCCATAGACGGACCTCCATAGAATTATCGCTCTCCACGTGAGAGAATATCAATGCCGACGGCGCGCTCGACGAGCTTTCTAATGCGCTCGCGCGCAATCCCTAAGCTCCCCATGTTATCGGGGATCATCACGATGGCCGGGGTAGGCTGCTTGCGGAAGCGCTCCAGCAGTGGCCCCAGCTCGCGCGCCAAGCCCTCTGATACAAAGATAATCGAAAACCCTTGGGAGACCAAGTCGAGCACGGCGCGCTCAGCCGCCTGGGGCGTGCGCGCATCGCGCACCGTCACCCCTAACGCTTTAAACCCCAAGTACACGTCCCTCTTGCCCACAATGGCAATCCTAGTGCCGACAATAGTAAGCTTAGACATAAGGCTCCCGCAGATGCTCCTCGATGGTCTCTTTAGCGACGCCGTTGAGCTTGCCCACCAGAATAATTCTTATATTTTTCAGTTCGGTCTCCTTGGCGAGCACATACGCGATGAACGGCTCGGCGCCGTAGAGCGCGAGCTTGGCCCGCTTGAGAAATTCCATGACAAAGTCATCGCTTAGCTTCTCCAAGAGCGCCAGAGATCTTCTCTCCATAAGAGAAGTTAAGCCCCGGTTGAGCACGCCCGAATACGGGGTATGGCGCAGTTCATCAGACCACGTCTCGAAGTTGGCATCGAGCAGCGCCAGCAGTCGGGCGTCGTCGAGCGACCCCCCTGGGACAAGCACGCGGCTGACAAACGTGCGATCCTTGCCCATGAGCTTAGCACGCACTAACGATTTGAGATTGAGCACATCTGCCCAGATCGCCACCAACGTCTCCGCGAAGGGGTGCCCTGCCGTGGCACTCTGCAAATACCTGAACAGCCCTTGATCGGTGACCGTGTCTATGAGCTGAGCCTGATGTGTGCTCTCGTAGGCGCGCAGGGCGCGCTCGCCAGCGTCAGCTAACTCGACGGGCAGCTCGCTCCAGATCCCAGTGTTGACCGAGGCTTCAATGAGCTTAAGCGGGACAGTCCCCACGCCGTCCAGCACGCTCTCTTTTGGGTCTTCTCCCAAGAGCTTCGCTTTGAGATAGACTTTGATATGATGGAAATCGTAGCGGCGCTGCAGCCAGAGAGTGCGCTCCGCATCGGGCGACAGGGCTGTTAAGAGCGCATATAAGTCGCGCAGCTCGCCCGTTAAGACGTCTTCGTACTCGTCGAGCTTTCTTTCAGCGGCTTGGGCATAGCCGACTTCGGCCAACGTGCGCCACGCGTCCAGAGCGTCGGTAGCTTCAAGCAAGCGCTGATAGTGCGCGCGATTGAGCAATTTCGCTTCGAGGGCGCGAATACGCCCCGTGGCAAACGCGAACGATCCCTCTTGCTCGAAGCGCGTTTCTAATAACTCAACAGCCATTACTTTCGGGCCTCCCCGAATAACATCTGGGCGACTTCGATCTCGAGTTCGTCCTTGGCGCGGCGCATCAAGGTCGCCATAGTGACGTTGGTCTCGCTGTGCGTGCCCTTGAGCACGAAGCCCCGCCCGATCTCGCGCGTCTCGGCAGAGAGCCGGAGCGCACCCTTCTTGCCGTGCTGGGCAAGCTGAGCGTTGGCCTCCGCGATCAAAGCTTCTCCCAGGGCTTGTTTGTCTGCCGCAGAGAGGACGACTTCTTCCTCGCCGGTCTCGACGGCGTGGACGATGAGCCGCAGCAGCCAATTCTTATATTCGTGAGCGGGCATAGCCGCGAGCTTTGCCGCCGCTTGCTCGAAGACGCTCTCTAAGAGAGCGCGCTTGGCCTCAAGCACGGCGTTGCGCGCTGCCGCCGTCGCGGCAGCAAGCTGTGCCCGACGGCGGCTCTGTGCTTCTTGTCTGGCTTGGGCTAGGATCAGTTCACGCTGCTGCTGGGCCTCGCGCTCCGCTTGCTCACGGATCTGCACAGCTTGAGCCCGCGCATTCTCCACCACGCGCTGCGCTTCGGCGCGCGCATCACTGAGAATCTTTTCGACGATCTTCTCCGCGCTCATCTTTCTACTTGTTTCTACTTGAAGATCAACAACAAGATCGAGACGATCAACCCCAAGACGGCGTACGTCTCGACGAAGACCCCTAACACGATGGCTTTGCCGACTTCTTCGGGGCGCTTGGCGATCATCCCCGCGCCGGCAGCGCAGACCATCCCTTGGTAGATCGCCGAGAGAAAGCCTGCAATGGCGATGGGCAGCGCCGCCGTGAAGATCTGGAAGCCCTGCGCCGCGTTCTCCGGGCGCCCAAAGATCCCAAAGAGAATAATAGCAGCGGTGATGAATCCATAAAAGCCTTGGGTCCCCGGCAACGCGGTCAACAGCAGCAGTGAGCCGAACTTATTGGGGTCTTCCGACAAGACTCCGTTGGCGACCCGCCCCACCAGGCCAATCCCGATAGCAGAGCCGATCCCTGCTAACCCATAGGCCAGAGCTGCTCCCAAATAGGCCCACCCCTGGCCGCTTAGCCCTAAGACCGCATCTTGCATACAAACCCCCTTGCTCTTTCTAGTATTTATCGCTGGATATCGTAATAGACCGATTCTTGCGCAAACGGGCGGAAGGCCTCACCCCCTGCTTCGTAGAACTTCGTGAAGAACTCGACGTAGTGCAAGCGCGCCGCGTGGACGAAGGCCGACAGCGCGTTGATGACCAGGCTGAAGGCTTGCAAAGGAATGATCAACATCACGAATACCACCGCCCCTACCCCCGGAATCTGGAGGAACATCCCTATCAGCTGATTGATCGAGTACGCAATCAACCCTGTCGAGAGCCCCAGGGCCATGATGCGCGAGTAGGAGAGCACATCGCCGAGAAGCCCTGTGGCCCCATAGAGCCGAAAGAGCCCGGCCCCGATCCTCCCCAAGAGCGCGCGAACCTTGCTCCCCAAACTCAACCCATGATCCATCAATAATATCCACAGCACGCTCACCGCTGCGAGACTCTCCCCCACCGGCAACGCCCCAAACGGCCTCTGTATCCAGAGAACGGCTGCAGCAGTCAAGAGCAGCCACGGCAGTTGCCGCCCCACGTCCTGAGGGGCTGCCACTCGACTGAAGAAGAGCACCAGGAAGACGCCAGCCAGAGCTAGAGTCATCCCCGCTGGTAACCAACTTGCCGGCAATCCCGGCACCCCGAACTCCCGCAGCGCCTGAAGCTGGGGCACCCCAGCTCCCGCTACTATCCCCAAGCCGGCCATGAAGACCAACCAGCTTCCCTCATGCCACAACCCGTCCCAGAGCCGTCCTGTGCGGGCCTTGTCATAGAGTTCCAAAAGATTGCCGAGAAAGACTTGGATGAAGCCCAACGCAAACGAGAAGAGCAAGAAGACCACTAAGCCCTCAGGACGGCTGATATCAAAGAGCACCCGCTCCTTCAACCATTGCACGTTCTGCACAATATCCGGGCCGAAGAATCCCCCGGTCAGCACCCCGGCAATGACTGCGGCAAATCCGCCGAGCATAATGAGATTCGCAAACGGCTGAAAGCCCTGCTTGTGACGGTAGCGCCGTTTTAGATATGCGAAGATCAGGATCAGGGCCAAGCCGTAGCCGGCATCGGTGAGCGCGATCCCGAAGAAGATCGCAAAGAACGGCAAGACAAACGGTGTCGGGTCAAGCTCTTTTCGATGGGGCAGCCCGAACAGTTTTATCAAGAACTCTGCAGGTTTGAAGAGCCGTCGGTTCTCTAGGGCGACCGGGGGGACTTCGTCGGGATTGGGGTCTATGCGCTCCAGATAGACGGCTTCGCTATTGTTTCGTATAGCATGCGCGAGACGCTCACCATCGCTCGCGCGCACCCAGCCCTCCAGCACGAACGTATTGGGGCTGCCCAGCAGCCGTGCCTGAGCTTGGGCTTTCAGATACTCATTATGCAGATAGTCATAGAGGGCTTGGAGCTTGGGCTTTTCGCTGAGGAGCGCCGTCGCCTTCTGAGCGATTTGCTGCTGGCGCTCGTTGATCTCGCTCAAGCGACGCTCGATCTGGGCTAAAATCTCTCTGGGAAGCCCGCGGGTATCTTCTGGGAAATCGGGCAGACGCTCCCCACCATGATCGGAGAGCATCTTCACAAACGCCTCTGCTGAGTCTGTGAGGGCGAACGCAAAGAGATAAGTTGAGGTCTCGTCTGCGCTTGCTGTCTGAAGCAGCACGCGATCAGCAAGCTGGCTCTGCACCGCGCTCTGGAGGCTGCTCAATTTCTCTGTAGGCACGCGGCCCAACACGAGCGCCGTCGTCCGCGTGGCGCGCAGCTTCTCTATAGGGACAGTAAGATCGCGCCACGGGAGCAATTCGGTGCGCCGCGTTTCGAGGTGGGCGCGCTCGGCACGCAAGGCGATCCCCTCTTGATCAAGCTCGCGCACCCGCTGGCAGACCGCGCGATAGTCATACTCGCGGGCAATGCGGGCAATCTCTTCCGGGCGAATCAGGTCTTTCAGATTGAAAAAGCTCTGGATGAACCCCTTCTTTTGGGTGTCGTAGCGTGCGAGAAAGTCGAGGACATAGCGCAAGTCGGCAAGCTTGGTCTCGATCTCGCTCGTCGCTGGTGTCTTGGGGCGGAAGAACGCGTGCTCGCTCCTATTGGTGAGATCGGAGATCTGGAGTACGCCTAGCTCCTGCAGCGTGGTCAGCACGCGATCGCGTTCGGACTCATGCCCGACGAGCCGGATCTTCTGCATCTGAGCCAAGCTCATAGGCGCGTCACCACGTGTTTGAAGACACGCTCCACCGCTGCTGGAAGTTTTTCCGCGACTTCTTTGTGGAGGTGCGCAGCGTGTTGTGCCCCGCGCTGCCGGATCTCTGCGGCTTCTTTGGTGGCTTTCGCCTCCTCCGCGGCGATCAAGGTGGCTCCTTCCGCGCGGGCAGCGCGTTTAGTCTCTTCTAGGAGGGCACTCGCTTCGTGGCGGGCCTGCGCCAGGATTTCATCGGCTTGGCGCCGCGCCTCGGATTTGATCTGCTCAGCCTGAGCTTCCGCCTCGCGAATCCGCTCCAAGACGTCTACCATTAATATCCTTCCTTTCATTCAGTCAGGGATGATCATCAGAGAGAGCGTGAAACGGTTCAGGGCGGGATGCCCTGAACGCAGAGGCGCAACGACTTCTTCACTCCTGCTTGGCGTCTCCACAGTAAACGAAAAACCTCTCCTCTCGAACGTATGGCGCTATTTTAGCTATTGTACCCGCTTTAGATCCCCCTGTCAAACGGTCAAAAGCTGCTTCTCCTTGGCTTGGGCTGCCTGGTCTATCTTGGCCGTGTATTCGTGGGTGATCTTTTCGACCTCTTTCATCAGGCGGTCGTGGTCGTCCTCGGAGATTGTGCCGTCTTTTTGTGCTTTATCGAGTTGCTCTTTGATCTCGCGGCGGATATTGCGCAGGGCGACTTTTGACTCTTCGGCCTTGTCGTGAATGACTTTCGACAGCTCCTTGCGGCGCTCTTCAGTCAGCCTTGGTATTTTGATGCGGATCAGTTCGCCGTCTACGGTGGGATTAAACCCCAGATTGGCCGCTTGGATGGCTTTTTCTATCGTATGGACTTGGGTCTTGTCGAAGGGGTGAATGACGATCAGATCCGGCTCCGGAGCGACGATGCGGGCCAAGTGCTTCAACGGCGTATGTGTGCCGTAGTAGTCGACTTTGACGTCCTCGACCATGGCGGGGTTAGCGCGCCCGGTGCGCAATTTCACCAGCTCGTGCTCGAAGACTTGAATCGTCTTGTCCATCCGCGCTTTGAGTTCAGCGATATGTCTGTCCACCATAGAGAGATCACCAAAAAGCATTATAGTCTTTTGGAGCAAGTCAATTCAAGTGAGGGTATAATAGCTTCGCCATGGCCGAGATCTTTCTCACAGGAGCAACGGGGTTTGTCGGGCGGCATCTCGTGCCCGCGCTGCTGTGTGAGGGCCATCGTCTGCGGTGTCTCGCGCGCTCGGCTGAGAAAGCAAAGCTATTGCGTGCGCTCGGCTGCGAGGTCGTCCTGGGGGATTTGAGAGACCTCTCCTCCGACCCCTCACCCCTGACCCCTCTCCCTCGGAGGGGAGAGGGGCCTAGAGGGGCCGAGGTCGTCATTCACTTAGCGGGGGTGCATCAGGGATCACCTGCGCTGATCAGACGCACTAACGTCGAGGGGACGGCACAGCTCGTCCAGATTGCCCAAGCCCAAGGCGTAAAAAAGATTCTCTATCTCAGCACGGTGACGGCAGCTAACAGACCGGCATGGCCCTACGCGCACTCTGTATGGCTTGCCGAGCAAATTATTCGCCAGAGTGCCCTGCGCTTTACGATCTTGCGCTGCTCCGTGATCGTTGGGCCGGGCGACACGTTTTTGGGGGGTATTCTGCACATGGCTCGTCACTGGCCTGTCGTGCCGATTGTCGGTTCTGGGCAGACAAGATTTCAACCGATCTCCGTGCATGACGTCGTGCGCTGTATTCTGAGGGCGATCTCGAGCGACCGATACGACAACAGGGTGTTGACGATTGGCGGCCCAGAGATGCTCTCGTATGAGCAGATCGTCACAGCAGCCTTAGCAGCTTTACGTATAGACAAGCGCGTGATCCATCTTCCCAGGCGGACGACGCGCCTCTGTGTACGAGCCCTGGAGCGCCTCGGCGTGCGCACGCCGTTTGTGCCGGGATACTTTCTCTCACACGATCACGTCGCCTCGAGCGTAACACTCATCGAGGACGAATTCGGCTTGCGCCCCCAGAGACTCCAAGAAGTCCTCGCAGCAATTATCGCGGGCGGGGTTGCGCGCCCGCAGAGAAATCTGTACTGTTAGAGATACCAAGACGAGAGGAGGAAACCTATGGAGCTGCACCCGGAAGAATCGGTCGTTGGTGAAGTGACAGCGATCAAGCCCTATGGGGCGTTCGTGAGGCTCGTCACCGGCGACGTGGGGATGATTCATATCTCTGAGATTTCTACAGAATACGTGCGCGATATTTCTCAGTATCTTACGGTAGGCCAGCAAGTCGTGGTAAAAGTGATCGGGCGCAACGAAGAGGGCAAGTACAATCTCTCGCTGAAGAGGGTCTCGCGACAAGACCATGACGCGGCGCTCTTTCACAACGAAGTGACTCAAGTGAAGAAAGCGCTCGACGAGCGCTTAGCGACGCTGGATGAGACGGTGAAGGAGTTTATCGCGCGGCGGGAGCGGCGGCCCGCGCGGGAGTCGCTCACGGCGTGGATCGCGACCATGAAGCGAGAGAAGCAAGAGTTGGAGCGCCATCAGCAGCGGAGAATGCGCTTCTACGCGCCCGACTGGCAAGAGTTGGCCGAGAACAGTCCAATCCCCTCTTCTTCGGGGGAGGAGACCGTGGACGACGAGACCGCAGAAGAGAGTGACAACCGTGAGTGAGAGGACTATAGCGTCGCGGCGCGTCTTCACGGGGCGACTGCTTACTGTGCGCGTGGATGACGTCGCCCTTGAGGGTGGGCGCCGGACAACCCGCGAGATCGTTGAACACCCCGGCGCTGTGGCTATCGTTGCTGTGCACGGGGAGGGCGAGGAGCAGCGCGTCGCGCTAGTGCGCCAGTTCCGCCAGGCCGTCGGGCAATTTTTATTAGAGATCCCCGCGGGGACGCTCGAACCCCACGAAGAGCCTTTGGCTTGTGCGCAGCGCGAGCTTCTCGAAGAGACGGGCTTAGAAGCACGCCACTGGGAGCATGTGCAGACGTTCTACACCGCGCCCGGCTTTTGCACGGAGAAGATGTGGCTCTATCTCGCGCAAGACGCGCGGCCCGCTCCAGAGAGCCGGAGCGCCGACGATGAGCGAATCGAGGTCTGTTTTCACACGCGCGCCCAAGTGCGAGAGATGTTGCGCTCTGGGCAGTTTCACGATGCCAAGACGCTCGTGGGGCTGTTGTATTGGCTCTACACACTCTAAGACTTCGCGCTATGTTTGAGATCCAGCGACGCTCCGAGGCGCAGTTGCTCCAGACGGCTCGGCATTTCTTTGATGAGGCCGCAGCTCGTTTGGGCTTAGAGACGTCCCTGCGCGAACTGCTGCGCTACCCAAAGAGAAAACTGATCGTGGGGTTCCCCCTCGTGCTGGACTCTGGGGAGGTCTGCTATGTCGAGGGGTATCGGGTGCAGCATCACGCTGTGCTGGG
>JAOAIA010000041.1 GCA_026414955.1 Candidatus Bipolaricaulota bacterium | reverse complement strand
AGATGTGTATAAGAGACAGAGTCCGAGCTGAGCCGGATGAGCCGCGTCGGCCTTACAGCCTTGCGAATCTCGACAGTCATGCCGGGGGAAAGCACTGTCACGGGATCGCCGTCGGCGAGCACGTGCGCGGGGCGTTTGGCTAGAACTATCAGGACGCTCGTGCTGGGGAGCACCAGCGGGCGCACGCCCAACCGATGGGATGCCAATGGTGTAACTAAAAGGCAGTCCATCGTCGGCTCAATGACTGGCCCACCAGCGGAGAGCGCATATGCTGTAGACCCTGTCGGTGTCGCAATCAAGACGCCGTCTCCGGGGTATGACCCCAGGGAGCGTTCCCCTAAGAAAAGCTCGATCTCCGTGCGTCGGTTGATCTCGGTGTGAACGAAGCCGATCTCGTTGAGCGCCGTGCACGGTGTTGCTGTCATCCCTAGGATCTGGGCTTCGACCCTCATGCGCGTCTCCAGAGTGAATCTCTCTATGAGCACCTGCTCCAGGGCTGTTTCGAGGTCATCAATGCCGACTGAAGTCAAGAACCCCAAGCTTCCCAAGTTGATCCCAAGGACAGGCCGATCAAGCTCGGCAGCCGTTCTGGCTCCTTTGAGAAAAGTCCCATCTCCGCCCAGGGTCACGACGAGATCGAAATCGCTCTCCAAGAGAGGGCTGGTATCAATGCCGGCTCGCACGGACACCGAGATTTTCTTCGCGTCTGCCCAATGTCTCAGGCGCTCAAGCGCCGCTTCGATCTGGGGCTTGGCGAGATTCGCTACGACTAAGATCTTCCGAAGCGTCATACGTACTGCCATTTGCAGACCCACCGCTCAATCAGATCAATGATAATATAAAAGACCAATCCCAAAATGCCCATCGCGAGAATCCCCGCGAACATGTGCTCATAATTTCCGTAGCGTGACCATTGGTCATAGATATAGCGCCACAGGCCGTACCGCGACGCGAACGCCTCCGTGAGCGCCAAGGCCATGATCGCCACACCAACGGATACTCTCAAGGCCGAGAACATCGCGGGCAGGCTCGCCGGCAAGACCACGTGTTTGTAGATGTGCCACTTGCTCGCTCCAGCACTGACCACCGCGAGAATATGGCTTTTCGGGATGCTCTTCGCTGCATCACGCGTCGAGAGCAACAATTGAAAGACCAGAACGAGCGTGATCAGCCCGATCTTCGGGGCATCGTAGATCCCCAAAAACACGAACAGCAACGGGAGAAAGACGACTTTCGGGATGGGGTACGTCAAGTAAATAGAAGGGCTGAGCAGTCGGTCTAAGAGACGCTCGTGGCCGATAACCAACCCCAACGGCATGGCGATGACAATGGACAAGAGCAGCCCACTCAGCACCCGATACCCACTGGCGAAGAAATGGGGAACTAGGCTCTGCCATTCGTCAAGGAGAATGACGATGGCGCGCAGCGGCGGGGGCACAGCACCCTGCAAGGGCTTGGCGGCAAACGTCGCCACAGCCCAGCTCGCCAGCCACCACAGCCCCAAGAAGAGCACAACCCCCAACAGATACCCGACAAGATAGTTCTGCAGGCGCCTCATGCCAGCTCCCGTCGCAGTTCTAAGACTTTTTCATAGAACGCTGCGCTCGTGCGCGATGTCCCCACACAGGGGTTTTCGATGATCGCTTTCACGCGCGCCGGACGCTCGGTGAGCACCACGATCCGCGAGCCTAAGAACACGGCTTCTTGGACGTCATGGGTGACGATGATCTGGGTGAAGCCGCGCTCCTTCCATAATTGAAAGAGCAAGTCTTGAATACGTTCCCGGTTGAACGCATCCAGGGCCGCTAACGGCTCGTCCATCAATAAGACTTTGGGATGGGTCGCGAGCGCTCGCGCCAGCGCCACCCGTTGGCGCTCCCCACCGGAGAGCTGATGGGGATAGCGATCATAAAATCTGCTGTCCAGCCCAAGCTCATCGAGGATCGGCTTGACGCTCTGAACTTGTTGAGCAATCAAGAGATTGGCTTCGCGAATCTGTCTGGGCATGGTGAACAGATCATAGATCAGACGGCTCAGCAACTCTGCCGAAAGCCCCAGCACGACGAGAAACAAGAGAATCTGAGGCCAGCCGCCACCCCACAACCGTGTGCTCAGAGTGGCATCGGGAGTGAACTCGACGATCTTCTGCATCTCGTTCCAGTAGAAGCCGCCGGCGATAGCCCATAGGCCCAGCGTCACCAGATAGACCGCAGCCGAGAAGGGCCGGTCGAGATAGAAGCGTTGCCCCGCAGCCCATACGCCGGTCACGAGCAGCCAGAAGTACGCCCAGAAGGGCGATTTTCTCCGGCGGCGCCACTCGTGCATCAGCGCTTCGTCCTCGAAGTGTAGGGGCGACCGGCCGGTCGCCCCTGCTGATCGAGAACGACACTGCATCAAAACGCTTCGCCCCGGCCCCTCTGCCCCCTCGGTCGTGAGCGCCGGGGCTGACAAGGGCGCCCCTCCCAACTCCAACGAGAGGCTTGCGTTCTTCCACACGGTCTTCCACGGCAATAGCCCCAAGTCTTGTAAAATCAAGGCGACGTCACGGCGCGGGCGCTCGACGGGTTGGCCGTCTACGATCACCTGCCCAGAACTCGGCTTCACCAAGCCGCAGATCGCATAGAGCAGGCTTGTCTTGCCGCATCCCGACGGCCCCAAGATCGCGATGCTCTCCCCGGCGGCGATGTCAAGACACAAATTGTCTAAGACCGGGACGGCCTGACGGCCATCGCGATACTCCAAGCGCAGCCCTTCGATGCGGATCATTCAGCCAAGAAAGCGAAAATCGGTCACGGCAGCGAACGCGAGCTTCTCGCGAATATAGCGTTTCTCCAAGGCCCAACTGACATGAGCCTCGAACTCGTCGGGGCGCAGCGCCCGCGGCTGCGGGAAGTACGGCACGCGCAGGTGATCCCGCCACCCCTCGGGGAATTTCAGCTCTTGACCGCGTAATTCCGGGAAGCAGATGTTGACGCCCGCACGAATGAGCGTGTCAATGATAAAATCGCGCGAGCCTCCGTTGAGGGCGGTTACGGATTCCCGGAAGGCGTGGAAGAATTTGCGGACGCTCTCGCCGCGTTCTTGAAGGAGTTGACG
This sequence comes from Candidatus Bipolaricaulota bacterium, assembly GCA_026414955.1. Lineage (GTDB taxonomy): Bacteria > Bipolaricaulota > Bipolaricaulia > RBG-16-55-9 > DRXL01 > JANXCC01. The sequence goes on along the minus strand of JAOAIA010000041.1, from coordinate 9,035 downwards.
GCTGAAGAGCAGCACGCTCGGCGGGACGCGCAGCCCTTTATAGTCCGAGAGCGTGATGATCTCGACGCCGTTGGCTTGGGCCACAACCTCGGTGAGTGTCGCGTGGGGTTCGGGCAGGATCGCCACTTGGACGCTGACCGTGCCTGCCCCTAACATCTGGGCGATTATTTGGATCTTGTCGAAATCTTCGACGCCGCTATAGTACTGATCGAGATCACGGGTTCTGACCCCCTTGGACTGGAGCAGCGTGTCCGTGAGATATTCCATATCGGAGGGCTGAACGAGCGTGATCTGGCGCTTGGGGCCGCTCCTGATGATGTCTTCGACGGAGCGATAGTTGCTGAATTTGTGCGTGAGCATGGCGAGGGTTCGGACGGTCTGGTTGTTATGGCGTGGGTCTGGGGTGGGTTCGAAGACCGTCCCGACGATGGCTGCTGGGGCTTGGCGGCCCAAGAGCAAGACGGCGCTGGTTAAGTCGACCGCGAGGGCATCGAGCTGGCCCCCAAGAAACGCGGTGTTGCGTTCCAAAGCGTTGCCGCCGCAGACCAGCTCGATGTTCACCCCGTATTTGTTAAAAAGCCCTTGCTCCAAAGCAAACGCCAGGGGGACGACATCTTGGGCGGGCATCAGGCTGAGGCGGATGGGCTTGGGCTGTTGCGCGGGTGTCTGCGCTCTCCCTAATGCTAAGCCCGCAAGGGCAATGCCTGTCGCCGCGAGAAATGCCCTCCGTGTCATGGGACTGTTCATAGCGTATCACCGTAGCTGTTATAGTTCATGGGTCTTCGTTCCCTAAGTTTAAGCCGTGAAGGAAGGGCTGTCAAACGAGTCACCTTCACCCCTACTATCGCCCCTGGAACTCCGGCTTCTTCTTGCTCAAGAACGCGTTGACCCCTTCGAGCATGTCTTCGGTCGTGAAGAGCACCGCGAACGCTTCGCGCTCTAACAAGAGCGCCGCGTCGAGAGAGCAATCTGCCCCAGCGTTCATAATCTGTTTGAGGAAGCGCACGGCGACGGGCGCACGGGACGCGAGCTTCTCGGCGAACGCTTTGACCTCTTGCTCGAACGTCTCGTTCTCGTAGACGCGATCTATCAGGCCCCACTGAGCAGCTTGCTCGGCGCTGATGCGCTCGCCCAGCATACAGAGTTCTTTGGCCCGCGCGGGGCCGACCAACCGTAAGAGCCTCTGCGTGCCTCCGCCCCCGGGGATCAGGCCCAAGTGGATCTCGGGCTGGCCGACTTCGCTGCGCTTGCTCGCCAGACGAAAATCGCAGGCGAGCGCCAGCTCCAAGCCCCCGCCCAGCGCAAACCCATCAATCGCTGCGATCACGGGCTTGGGACAGAGTTCAGGGGTCCTGAAAAACTCGCCCAGCTCGACAAACTGATAGGGTTTTCCCTGCGTGAACTCCGTGATATCTGCCCCAGCGCTGAAGGCTTTCCCGCCCTCGCCCCGCAGCACGATCACGCGCACGTCGGGGTCATCGCGCAGCTCTGAAAAGACTTTGGGCAGCTCCTTGCGCATCTCCGAGTTAATGGCGTTCAAGCGCTGCGGGCGGTTCAGCGTGACATACGCCACGTGGGTCTTCTTGTCAATCTCCACTCTGATCGTCTGGTACTCTCGTTGCTCTTTGTGGTATTGATAGAATCCCTCACCGGCGGCTGCGCCGGTCTTGCCCGCCTGTACCATCTGTTTTAAGAGGGTATTGACTTTGTAGCGTGGGTCCTTGTGCTTGGCATAGAGTCGGTCGAGTTCCGCGACCAGCTTATCTAGCCCGATTTTGTCGGCGCGGCGCAGCAGCCCTTCGGGGAAGTTCAAGCCCAACTGACATGCGAGATCGATCTGTTCGGCAGTAGAGACTTTGTTCTCGATCAACCATGCGGCCTCGTTGACCATGAGGGCATAGAGGGGCAGGGGATCGAATTTTTGGCCGGCTTCACGGGAGTACTGGGCTCCCCCGTCTCGATAGTTATAAAACCCGCGGCCGGTCTTGCGGCCCAGGCGCCCGTCTTTGACGGCCTGCTCGATCAGTGGGGGAATGGCGAAGCCCGCTTCCTTCATGATATTGTGCGCGACGTCGATCCCCGTGAGGTCTTGCAGTTCGAACGGCCCCATGGGGAGATTCTCATAAAATTTCATTCTGCTGTCTATCTCTTCTATGGTCGCTTCGCCGCGCGAGACGAGCCATGCCGCCTCGAAGAGATAGGGGCCGATCAAGAGTCTATTGACGATAAACCCGCGCACGTCCTTCTCCACGCGGATGGGGGTCTTGCCGAGCTTCTTCGCGAGTTCGGTGATGATCTGCATCGTCTCTTCCGAGGTTTTTTCGCCCTTGATGACTTCCACCAGGGCCATGCGCACGACGGGGCTGAAGAAGTGCATTCCCACGACTTTGTCGGGGCGCCCTGTCACGCGGCCCAGCTCGGAGATGCTGAGCGAGCTGGTGTTACTGGCGAGGATCGCGTGAGGGGGGGAGAGCGTGTCTATCTCCTTGAAGATCGCGAGTTTTAAGCTCATAATTTCGGGGACGGCTTCGATGACGAGATCGGCGTCGGAGACGGCTTCTTTCAGGTCAACTAATGGTGTGATGAGCTTGAGGGTCGTGTCGGCTTTGTGGGGGGAGATCGTGCCCTTTTCTGAGAGTTTCTTCAGGCTCCAGCTGATCTGATCGTAGCCCTTCTTCACGAGCTCTTCGCTGATGTCGCGCATCTTGACTCGATAGCCGGCAAGGGCAGCGATCTCGGCGATGCCGTGGCCCATTGTGCCTGCGCCGAGCACCGCTATCGTTTTTATGTCTTCGAGCTTCATGGTGACGGATCACCTCGGGGGTTCTCGCTTGGGACTATCATAGCGTAAACGGCGGGCGGGGTGCAAAAACGGTGCCGCGTCAAGGTTTGACACACGGCTACTCAGACGCTAGCCTGGGGATGGAAAAGCGTAGACCAGCGCACACTCAAGCCTAAGCTTGTGGTAGATGCTTCGTAGCACTCAAGTGGCAATTGGACGACGAAGAGTGTGTCCTCCAAGCCGTAGCTCTGCAGGATGATTGTCTGAAATTGATCCCCAGCGAGTTACAGCTCTCGCTCTCGCTCATAAGATCACAGCCTATGACAGCGCCTATCTGGCTCTGGCTGAGCAGGAGAAATGTGATCTGTGGACGGGGGACGTGGCGTTCTATCGTGTGGTGAGCAAGAGGCTTCGCTGGGTGCGCTGGATTGGGGATTATTCTTTGCAGTAAGATAGATGCAAACCGCTCTACCAAAGCCCTAATTGCTCTTCCACGCCCTGAGGCGGCTCGCGCAGCCCGCCAAGATTGAGAATGTTCTCTTCAATCGCATGGAGAGATTGACGCATCTGCTTGCGAATATCTCGCGTGCCAAAGCGCAGCACCGACCAACCCCATCGCGCTAGGTCTCTATCTCGGCGCTCATCGCGCACCCTATCTTCAAACTGCGAATGCCATTCATCGCCGTCACACTCTATGTTGAGATTGCCCTGCACACAGAAGATCGCAAAGTCTAAACAATAGACGCGATCTCGCTTGCCGACGTAGAACTGCCGCTCCGCGGGGATCCCCGCTCTCTTGAGACGATGCCATAGCTCGTCTTCGAGAGGGCTTTCGTGATAGAGATCGTTGATCTCCTCGGCTTGGAAGAGTTTTTCGGTTGTCGTGGGGATGAAGACAATCCGTCGCCAGCGCCGGCTGGGGATGGGCTTCGCCAAGCGCTCCAAGTCGCCCAGCTTCAGACGATAATACTCATCTTGGGCGCGAGGATGATCACGCTCGTGGGGGAGCAGCTCGATGCGCTCGACGCGGTCTATGTCGCGCACCTCGGCGTGATAGTTCACGGCCCACTTCTCATCTTCGAAGACTTTTGTCTGGTAGAACGCTACACGAGCGAGTTGAGAGAAATCCACGCGTGGGGGCGCGCTGCGCACGGGAATTCTGTACCAGTGTTCGTCTCGCGCACGCACGAAGTCCGGTTTGTTGTTCATAATAGCAACCAGCGCTGAGACTGAAGCATACGCAGTGGGCATTGAGATCACCTCTCCATTTCGGCAATGCTCAAGATGCTTCGTGCTAGCTCGTCTATGTCTGCTCTGTCTGGCTCTAACTTTTCTGCCCCTTCAGCGATAAGCTTTTCTGTCCCCGGACTGCCCGGCACGGCGAGCACGCGACGCTGCAGCTTGAGCGCATGACGCGCCGTGTCGAGGCTCCCGCTGGGATCGCCCGCTTCGATCACGATCACCGCTTGCGAGAGTGCTGCAATCAGTCGGTCGCGCATCATCAGAAATGGCCCGCATGTGCCCAGATTGGGGTCTAACTCCGAGAGCAACGCCCCACGTGCGACGATGCGATCTGCCAACGCTCGGTTCTGTTTCGGATAGACCCGACGCAACCCGCAGCCGAGCACCGCAATCGTTCGACCGTCACGGGCTTCGAGCGCCCCGCCGTGCGCCCACGAGTCGACGCCGTGGGCGAGGCCGCTCACAATCGTCACGCCCCATTCTGCTAGAGCTTGTGCGAGTTGGTGTGTCCAAGCCATCTTCTGTTCACAATGCCCCGGATCGGCCAGTCGACTCCCCACGATCGCTACGGCCCACTGATCGCGGGTCTCTAGCGAGCCGCGCAGGTAGAGCACCGACGGGGCGTCGCGCAAGTCTCGCAGCAAGACGGGATACGGGTCGTCGTCGGGAGTGACGACGGCGATGCCCTCGCGGTGCAAGCTCTCGATCTCTTGGGGAGCGTCATCGAGCGCGGGATGCAAGATGGAAAAACTCTCTGAAGGAAGTCCTGTCAGAGCCGCGAGCGTTTCGGGATCAGCCTGCCAGAGGGCTTCGACGCTGCCGAAGTGTTCTAGCAGCCGACGCGCTCGCGCTCCCCCCAAGCCCTTCACTTTGCTCAACGCAAACCAGTGCAGCTTGCTCATCGCGGGTGCGCGTACCGTGTGCGCGTCAGCGTCAGGACTTTCACGGATCGTGCTCCGGCGCGCTTGAGCACGCGCGTCACCTCCTTGAGCGTCTCACCGGAGTCGTAGAGATCATCGAGAACTAACAGAGATTTGCCCCGAACATCGCCATTGACAGCAAATGCGCCCGCGATGTTGGCACGCTTCTGCGCGCGGGTGTGCATATCTTTTTGACGCTCTGTTCTTCGGGTCTTTTGCAAGACTCCCGTCAATAATGGGACGCCCAAACGTCGCGCGAGCACCTGACCCAGTAAGCTCACGGGATCATATAGGCGCTGCACCGAAGAGGGCACGGTCACGATGCCGTCAATGGCCTTCAGGGTGGGGTGTTGCTCCATCACAATAATGATGCGATCTGCCAGGCGATCTGCGAGGTCAATCCGCCCGCGATATTTATACTTTCTGGTGAGTCGTCCTAGCTCGGTGGGTTGCCAACCGACTGTAGTGTGGTAGCTATGGAAGTCGAGCGCCCAGCCCTCGTCCCACGGGCCGTGTAACAGATGTGGGCCAGCCGGAGTAATAAGATCATCCGAAGATGGGGATGCTGAAGGTAAGACTCGCTGAAGAACAAGACACGCACTCGTTCTCAGCCGAGCGAGAGATTCTCTGAGTATTTGCTTGAGGCCCATAGTCGCTCCCTTGCCGTAGGCCGGACCTCAAGCGTCTTCTCATTTTAGCTCTTCTTAGGGAGCGCCGTCAAGCTCAGCCCTTGCGCTTCCCCTGAGAACGCTTCAGTCTCTTCGTGCGCCGCCGCGCACTCTTGCGCATCGCCGATCACCAATGCTTACAATACACCATAGCACGCTTGGATGTCAACTCGTGTCACTCAACGTCCCTCATACTGCTGCCCGCGATCTCAGATTGCTAAGTCACCGTCACCGTGATGCGCTGTATAGCGTTATAGTTATATCCCAGCGGGTTCCACGGGACGTCGCGCTGATCCGCAGGCTGGGTGCGCCCAAGCCAGTCCGTCGCACGGCAGAGCAGCGTATGCGTTCCTGCAGAGGCCTGCCATCGAAACTCCCAGTGATACCACATCCAGGCTCGCTGCTGGATGGGCACAGAAGCATCAGGCCGAACGATCTGGGCCGGCCTCCACATCTGCCCACCATCGGTGGAGACTTCGACTTGGGCGATGCCGGTCTCACCAGAGTATGCGATCCCTGTGAGCAGAATTTCGCCGGCTTGGATGGTCTCGCCTCCGGCGTGACTGGTGAAGAACGAATTCACTGGCTGGCGCGTCGCGGTGATCATATCTTTGGGGTCAATCTGGGCACCCGGGGGCACAGGGGCTGCCGGAATGCGATACGCTTGTTGCATAAAGCGCCCTGGCCATTCTTCCTTGGTGACGATCATTCTTTTCAGCCATTTGACGCTGGCCGAGCCGCCCCAGCCGGGCACGAGCAGCCGCACCGGATACCCGTTGAGCAGGGGCAACGGCTCGCCGTTCATCTCGTAGACTATAAGCGTATTGGGGTCGAGGGCCTTCTCTAACGGAATACTGCGGATGAACGGCTCGGCGCCCTGGGGCGGATCATCGTAGCCTTGGGAGGCAACGTGCTTAGCTCCGATCTTGAGGGTTGCTTTGAGCAAGAGATCGCGCACCCGCACGCCCTTCCAGATAGCCTGGCCGATGGCGCCGTACTTCCAGGGATTGCCGCTGGGACGCGGCACGAAGAACGACCGCCCATTGCCAAAGCACTGCAGCCATGTGATCAGCGTGACCTGCTCAAAATTTTTCGTCAGCTCGGCAAAGCTCACCGTGTAAGGATTCTCGACTTCGCCCTCAATCGAGAGCCGCCAGTTCGCGGGATCGAGCTGCTCGGGCTTAGGCAGAGGATAGTGCATCCGCACGAAGAAGTTCTGATTGGGGGTGAAGAACGATCTCAAGTAGGGCAGCTTGGTCTCGAGATTGTAGGGGCCGCCGGGGGTGGCCGTATGGGCGATCATGTCTTGTTTGCCGGGGATCTCTTGAGCAGGCACGGTCTCGTTCATCGCTATCGAGCTTAAGGCGATCACGGTGCCGACTTGGCCGGTGCGGGCGAGAAACTCTCGGCGGGTCATAGGGCCTCCTTTCTGATTCTGTCGAGTTCACTTAACGATGAGTATCTGGCCGCCCAGGTGGAACTCGCCGTGGAAGTGACAGAAGAACCGATAAATCCCTTCGTGGTCGGCGCGGAGTTCGATCTCTTGAGTCTGGCCCGGAGGGATCGCTAGGGGTCTCTCTAGCAGTCCCGGCGCGGCAAATCCGTGCCCTTCGGGGGTTTCATAGTCGTGGTTCTCGAGGACGATCTTGACCGTCTCACCGGCTCGCAGCACGAAGATGCTGGGCAGCCAGATGTACCGGCCCTGGATGTTCATGGCGAGGGCTTTGAATCCCGGCCCTTGGGGTTGTTGGGCGTCGGCCTGCTGCAAGAACGGCAGCACACGCTCGCTGCTGCTGAGCGCACCGATCCCCACTCCCAAAGCCACCACCACGATCAATATCTTGAGTCTGCGCATCCGGCCCTCCTTTCTTTCTTGATACGCTTAGGGTCTGACGAAGACGATCCCGCCCAAGCACATCTCGTCGGTCGTGCCCTCGCCCCAGGTCATGTAGCGCGGGGGCATGGGCTGCCGATCCGGCCCAAGAATTGTCTTGCTGTTGTCGTAGACGCACGAGAGACGCACTCTCTCCCCGGCTTTGAGCACTATAGGCTCTTGGAACCAGTAGGCACCTTGCCAGTTGAAGTTCCAGCGGGGAATGCTCAAGAGCACGCGCTCCTGGGGGGTGCCGGGGTTTGCCGTGATCTGAAGGGACTTCCCCCGTAAATGCATATGCCCGGTGATCCCCAACGCGAGCACGTCTTGTCTGAGAATTCTATCGCAGTGCATCTCTTGAGCACTGCCGTCGCCGATGTCACGGTTGAGAAAATACTCAACGGTCGTGTTACAGACGGAGTGGATGGCATTTGCGACAAACGCGAGTTCCGTTCGGGCGAGGGCGTAGTCGCGATGGCAGGGGTCGGTGGGGTCATTGGGATAGGGGCCGGGGCAGCGAACCTCGACGGGGGCAAAGAGCGTGATCCCCTGGAGGGGTGTGAGGTTTTCTCTAGCCAGATACAGCCCAACGGTAGTGGCGTCGGCGCTCTCTGGAGTCGCTTGGCGGGTGTAGTAGTGCACCTGCATGATGATGCGCGAGCCGGCCCGAAGCAGCTTGCCGATGCCCTTAGGAAAATCGGTGCCGTCGGTGCCGGGGACCCAGAAGCCCAAGCTATCCCCCAAGACGTTGGCGTTCATCGTGCTCACGCCGGGGCCACCGTAGCATGTCCAGCCTGGCCCAGGCTCGCTCTGGTCTTTGGCTTCGGCGTCTCTGACAAACTGTGGCCCAATGACGAAGAGAATCACGTGATGGACGAGCTTCTTATCGCCAGGGTAGATGCGATACCCCGTGACGAACGTATCTGTACTTAATTGGGGATCGAGCAGGAAGCAGCGATAGTCATCGGAGCGGGCCAAGTTTGGCCGATAAGGGGAATCGAGCTTTAGGAGTATATCGGGCTGGCGTTCGGGCGGACGCGGCGGCGCCGCGCTGGGCGGACGATCTGCGGGATTGCCCAGGGGCGCCCCGTTGTTGACCCACGTGAGAATGATCTCTTTCTCTTGTGGGGAGAGCTTGCGCTCGCCGATCATCGAGGGAGACTGGGGTCCTGGAGGCCAGGGGGGCATGATCTCGTTCTCCACGACGTACTTGATCGCTGGGGCCATGCGCACGACGGTCTGCGGGTCTTCTAACGAAAACGGCGCGATCCCGCCGGGGGTGTGACAGCTCGTGCAGTGCTTCTCCAAGATCGCTGCGACGTGGCTGTAGTACGTGGGCGGAGGAGACGGCTGGCTGACGACGATCCCCGACACGAAGAGCACTATTCCTGCGAGAATGCTCGCACCCAGAGTTCTCTGATTGGTCCTCATAACCCTCCTATCACGGGATAAGCTGCTCATTACTATAGCCTCAGAAGGGAAGTCTGTCAAGCGTATTTGCCAACGTGTGGGGATTTCGTCTATGCTAGAGCTGTCTCTTATACACATCT
>JAOAIA010000003.1 GCA_026414955.1 Candidatus Bipolaricaulota bacterium | reverse complement strand
GCTTGACTCCATAGTCGCGCTCTAATGCTTCAATCGCCTCGATCTCGATCAGCGTCACCTCGCGATCCGGCCCGGGCTTGTGAGAATACGTCCCCGTCTTCAGAAAATAGCGATCCCCCTCTAAGCCCCGACCCGCTATCGCGCGCACTTCTGATACAAACTTCATCGGTCCACCAGCTTGCTCTGTTATGTGTATCGAGACGACCCTCCCGTTTCCCATGGGTCTTCATCCTTCCGAAATTTGTTTTTCTATCTTAGCAAAAATCGCCCTCGCCCGCCCAGTTGACAAACTCCCCCGGCTTTGGTATCATTGCTTAGCAGACTCACAAGGTGATTGCTAATGGACGCGCGGAAGCGATTGATTCTCAAAGAAATCGTGGATCACTATATCCGTACGGGCAAGGCCGTCAGCTCCCAAACGATCTTAGAGAAATACGGGCTGTCGGTCAGCTCCGCCACGATTCGCAATGAGATGAAATATCTCGAAAAGCACGGCTATATTACAAAAGCGTGGAGTTCTTCGGGGCGCATCCCCACGGCCAAGGGCTATCGCTTCTTCGTGGACTGGCTCCTGGAGCTGAGCGAGCTGGCCCGCAAAGAACAGCACGCGATCTTGGAGGCCTACGGCTTCCAAAGACAGCGATTGGACGAGCTTCTGAAGCAGACGGCGTTCTTACTGGCGAGCCTGACGGGCCATCTGGGGTTCGTGCTCGCGCCGCGGCTCGACCAGACCGAGTTCGAGTCGATCACTCTCGTGAAATTGGCTTCAGATCACGCCCTCGCTGTCATCATCTCGAATTTAGGGATCGTCGAGTCGCGCGTCATCCCCACGACGCTCCCCCAAGAACAGCTCGACAAGATCGCCAATTTGCTCAATCGCACTCTTCGCGGCCAGCGGTTGGGGCTTATCTGCGAGCAGCTTCAGGCCAGCTCCCCTGAGGGCTGGGCCGACCCCGTCACCCAAGACGCCTGCCTCATGCTGCAACAGTTGCTCCCTCCCCACGTGAGCACACAGCAGCTCTACACCGAAGGGCTGCTCCACCTGCTCAAGACCGTCTTTACGTGGGATGAGGCCATCGAGGAGGCGCGCAAGCTCCTGATGCTCCTGGAGGACGAGCATAGATTTATCCAAGCGATCCACCAAGGGCGGCCCGCCTCCGGCCAGTTGACCACCGTGATCGGCGAAGAGCACACAGTGCGCGAGCTGCGCCCCTATAGCTTGATCAGCCTCCACTACGGCTACGATGGCGTCCTGGGGGTCTTAGGCCCAGTGCGCATGGACTACAGCAAGGCCGTCTCGACCACGCAATATATCGGGAATCGCCTGCGCGCCATCCTGACCGTCTCACGAGCGACGGCTCAGAGGTGATCACTATGGACGAGACCAACACGGAGCAGACTCAAACCCAAGAGACAAATCAAGAACTTGCTGCACTCAAAGCGGCGCTCGAAGCCAAAGAGCGCCACAACAAAGAGCTTGTCGAGAGACTCCAGCGGGTTCACGCGGATTTTGAGAACTACAAGAAGCGCATCGCCCGCGAGAACGAAGAACTCTTTCGACGGCTCGAGGACGCGCTGTTGTTAGAGATTTTGCCCATCTATGATAACTTCGAGCGCGCGTTCCGCACGTTTAACAAGAACAACGATAAAGACTCTTTTATTGAGGGAGTCGAGCGCATCTTCGCCCAGTTTCATACGTTCTTGGCGAGCAAGGGCGTCCAGCCCATCGTAGCCCTGGGCGAGACGTTCGATCCCGCACTTCATGAGGCGTTGATCACGGTAGAAACGACCGAAGCTGGCGGCAAAGTCTTGGAGGAATTCGAGCGGGGATATCAGCGCGCGGGCCGCGTGCTGCGCCCCAGCAAGGTCAAAGTCAGCAGATATTCACCCTCGCCCCCGTCCCCTCCCCCCTCCGAGGGAGAGGGGAGCAACAAGAGGTGAGGGGGCAAGCAAGCAGAATCTTCAAAGGAGGTTGCTATGGCCAAAGAGAGAATCGTGGGTATTGACTTGGGAACCACAAAATCTGCGATAGCACTCGTCGAAGGCGGCAAGCCGGAGATCATCACCAACGCCGAAGGGGAGCGCATCACGCCCTCGGTCGTGGCGTTCACCGAGACCGGGGAACGCTTGATCGGGACGCTCGCCAAGCGCCAGGCGATCACCAACCCTGAGCGCACCGTGCAAGAGATCAAGCGCAAGATGGGCACGGACTATCGCGTCAAGATCACGGCCGGCGGGACGACCAGAGAGTATTCCCCCGAAGAGATCTCGGCGATGATCCTCCAGAAACTGAAGAAGGACGCCGAAGAGAAGCTTGGCTTCAAGATCACTAAAGCTGTTATTACGGTGCCGGCGTATTTCAATCAGCAGCAGCGCCAAGCGACCAAAGACGCGGGCAAGATCGCCGGGCTGGAAGTCGAGCGCATTATCAACGAGCCGACGGCAGCGTCGCTCGCCTACGGCCTCGACAAAGAGAAGGACGAGACGATTTTAGTCTATGACTTGGGCGGCGGAACGTTCGATGTCACGATCTTAGATATCGGCGACGGCGTCTTCGAAGTGAAGTCTACCTCGGGAGACACCTATCTCGGCGGCAAAGATTTCGATCAGCGCATCATTGACTGGCTGATCGCGGAGTTCAAAGCCGAGACGGGGATTGATCTCTCGAAAGACTTGTCGGCGCTGCAGCGCCTCAAGGACGCGGCTGAAGCCGCCAAGAAAGAACTCTCGTTCAAGACCGAGACGATCATCAATCTGCCGTATATCGCTGCGGATGCTCGTGGGCCGAAGCACTTGGAGCGCAAGCTCACCCGTGCGAAGTTCCAAGCCCTCACCGACGACTTGGTAGACAGAACTATGAGAATCGTGGAGCAGGCGCTCAGCGACGCCAAGCTCTCGCCCAAACAGATTCAGCAAGTCGTCTTAGTCGGCGGCAGCACCCGAATGCCCAGAGTCCAAGAGCGCGTCGCGGAGATGTTCGGCTCGGCCAAGCTCAACAAAGAGATCAACCCCGACGAGGTCGTGGCGATGGGAGCAGCGATCCAAGGCGGTGTGCTCGCCGGTGAAGTGGACCAGATCGTCTTGCTCGACGTGACCCCGCTGACGCTCTCTATCGAAACGCTGGGCGGGATCGCGACCCCGATTATCGAGCGCAACACGACCATCCCCGTCGAGCGCACCAAGACGTTTACGACGGCTGAGGACGGCCAGACGACCGTAGACATTCACATCACGCAAGGGGAGCGCAAGTTCGCTGCAGACAACAAATCTCTGGGGCGCTTCCAGCTCACGGGGATTCCGCCGGCGCCGCGCGGCGTCCCGCAGATCGACGTGACGTTCAGCATTGACGTGGACGGCATTCTCCACGTCACGGCCAAAGACAAAGCGACGGGGAAGTCTGCCAGTATAGTCATTAAAGAGCAGTCGCGCCTGAGCGACGAAGAGATCAAGCGCATGCAAGAGGACGCCAAGCGCTACGAAGAAGAGGATCGCCGTCGCGCCGAGGAAGTTGAGACGCGCAACCGCGCCGACCAGATGGTCTACGCGGCTGAAAAAGCTCTCAAAGAGCACGGGAGCAAAGTGAGCGCCGCGACGCGCGACCGCATCCAGCGAGCTGCTGACGCTCTGCGAGAGAAACTCAAGAGCCCAGCCCCAATCGCTGAGGTCCGTCAAGCGATGAAAGAGCTTGAAGAAGTCAGCTTAGAGCTTGGGCGCGAGATCTATCAAGCAAGTAGTGCTCAGGCTGCCGGCGGGCCAAGCTCGGAGCAGCAATCTTCAGACGGAAAGGGCGAAAAGTACATTGACGCCGAGTACGAGAAGAAGGACGATTGAATCACGGCACGGAAGTGATCGTCTCCGTGTAATCCGTGGCTCTGTCCGTGTGCTCCGTGATTCCAATGGGGAGCTCTCATGGCTAGGAAGGACTACTACGAGATCTTAGGCGTCTCGCGGGATGCCTCACAAGACGAGATCAAGAAAGCGTTTCGGCAGCTTGCAAAGAAATATCATCCTGACAAGGGCGGCGACCCAGAAAAGTTCAAAGAAGCTGCCGAAGCCTATGAAGTCCTGAGCGATCCCGACAAGCGCGCCCAGTATGATCGCTTCGGGCATGTCGGGCCGGAGCAACGCTTCGACTTTGATCTGCGCGATTTCCGTCGGGCACGCGAGGCGTTTGAGGAGTTCGGGTTCGGCTCGGCGTGGGAAGATATTTTCGATATGTTCTTTGGCGAGGGGCTGCGCACACGCACCACGCGCGACCGGCGGCGCAGCCGCGCCCAACGCGGCGAAGACTTGGAGTATCGTTTGAGAATTAATCTCGAAGACGCAGCGTTTGGAGCCCAGATGAAGCTCACCGTGCCCAGATACACTGTCTGTGACGTCTGCAGGGGGACGGGGGTTGAGCCGGGGACGCAGCGCACGGTCTGCCCGGATTGTCGTGGGCGCGGGGAGATTCAATACCGTCAGCAGACGCTCTTGGGGAGCTTTGTGAACATTCGCACGTGCGGGCGCTGCGGCGGCACGGGCGAGATCATAGAGCACCCATGTCGGCGGTGTCACGGCTCTGGGCGAGTGAAGACGGAGAGCCAATTATCGGTGAAGATTCCGCCGGGGGTAGATACGGGGTCTCGGTTGCGCCTAGCAGGCGAGGGCAATGCCGGACTGGAAGGGGGGTCGCCGGGTGATCTCTATATCACCGTCGAAGTACGTCCGCATCCGATCTTTCAGCGCCAGGGCGACGATATTTACGTTGAGCTGCCGATTAAGTTCACGCAAGCTGCTCTTGGGGCGCGCGTCAAAGTTCCCACGCTCTACGGCGAAGAAGAGCTGACGATCCCAGCGGGGACGCAAGCGGGAGAGCGATTTAAGCTCTCTGGGAAGGGGATTCCGCACTTGCAGGGCTGGGGCAAGGGCGACCAATACGTTACGGTGAAAGTTCAAGTCCCCAAGGGCTTATCGCGCCGGGCGCAGGAGTTGCTGAAACAACTGGAGGAAGAGCTGTAGAGATGAACGATTTTATTTTAAGCTGAGGGTGACAGCTATGCAAACTCAGCATTATAGCTCGCGCAGCGTCGGGGACTTGCCGTACCTCAGAATCCTTAGCCGTGCGCAGGATCATCATCCCAGGCGGGGACGGGAACGCGCGCAAGACAAGAGAGGTTTACAACCAGGGGGAAATTGCGATGAATACCCTGCTCGCTGCATTTTGAAACCTCACGACTCTTTGCTATAATAAGAATGCGCAGCGCGCATGGTCTTTGACAGATGGGGGTGCACTGGATTCGACGGGGATGCGGCAGGGCGGTCGCAGGCGGAGTTGCGGCCACCTCCCAAAAACGGTCGAAGGCACCAGAAGTGCCAACTCTTTTGCTTACGCCACTGCCTCTCTGAACTAGAGAGAGGCATCTCTCATGAGGGCTTAGCCCGTCGGCTCGCATGAGGGACCGACGAGACGGGCTGACCGCGCGCGCGGCTCCGGGGCGCGTGGGAATCTTCAAATGGGGCTCGGATCGGACGATCCTGTTCGGTGGGAGCGGCCGATCTTAAACGAAAACACCGGACTAAGCCTGTAGAAGCCAAACGAAAGCATCTCCGGACGCGGGTTCGATTCCCGCCACCTCCACCAGTCTATGCGCCACCGATGGACAATTGCGATCTTCTCGCTCGGCTTGGGAGCGGCTCTCACAGTGGGCCAGCCTCAAGCTACTGCTCCATTGATCGCCTATACCGAACTTGCTAGCTCGATCAATCCCATCACCAAAGACTTTCTGCTGCGCGTCATCAGCGAAGCGCACCGCGACGCTGCTTCGCTCTTGATCATTCGCTTGGACACCCCCGGCGGGCTTTTAGAATCTACCAAAGACATGGTCAGCGCGATCTTGAACTCCCCCATCCCGATAGTAGTCTGGGTGGGGCCGGGGGGAGCACGCGCAGCATCTGCGGGCGCGTTTATCACGATGGCCGCGGATATCGCTGCGATGGCCGAGGGCACCAATATCGGCTCTTCGACTCCCGTCTCGCTGGCCCCCAGCGAGGGCCAGCAGCCTGATGAAGACGACTCCGCCCGCAAGAAGATCGTGGAGTTCGTCGCTTCCGAAGCGCGCAAGATCGCCGAGAAGCGCGGGCGCTCCAAAGAGTGGGCGGAAAAGTTCGTGTTCGAGGGCAAGTCGCTCACAGCTCGCGAAGCCTTAGAGAATAATATCATCAATCTGATCGCCAACAGCCGTGAGGAGCTGCTGGCTCGTCTTGATGGCTATGAGTTGCAGCGCGACGGCCAGACGATCCGCTTGCGAACGTCTGGGGTGCCCCTCACAACTTACGAGCGTAACTTCAAAGAGCAAGTCATGAGTTACTTAGCCGATCCCAACGTCGTCTACTTGCTCTTGACCATCGGGATTTACGCGCTCATTGCGGAGTTCTTCACCCCCGGCTTTGGCGTCGGCATTGGCGGTGCGATCTGTCTGCTGCTAGCCCTGCTGGGCTTGCAGGTCTTGCCGCTCAACGTTGCGGGGCTAGCGTTCATCCTCCTGGGAGCAACCTTGATGGTGATTGATATCTTTGCCTCGACACACTTAGCACTCACGATTGGCGGGGTGATCTCGCTCTTGATCGGGTCGTTTATGCTGTTTGATATCGAGAGCTTCGAGGCCCCCGCGCTCAGCATCTCTCCCATTAATATCTTTGTGACCGTAGGGACGATCACGGCACTCTTCGTATTTATGGTCACGAAGGGCTTGCTCATTCAGCGCAAGCCCATTGCGACGGGGAAAGAGGGGATGATCGGCGCGGTGGGCACAGCACGCGACGAGCTGAACCCAACGGGGATGGTCTTCGTCCAGGGGGAGTATTGGCTCGCAGTAGCGGTAGACAAGCCGATCAAGCCCGGCGAGTCTGTGCGCGTCGAGCGCATTGAGAACGGCAAGCTCATCGTGCGAAGGACCTAACCCCTGCCCTGCGTTGGGAAGGGGGCAGCTCAGAAAGGAGTCACCATGCAGAAGACGCTGGGGTTTTTCACAGCGTTGGTCGTGCTCGTGTTGATTGTCGGAGCATTCTGGTATATCTCGACGCAACCCAGTTCACCACCGACATATACCAAACCGGAGCCACCTGTGACCCTCAACCCTGATGACTACCCCAAGCTCCAAGAGCACCTCGTCTCTCTCGTCTCTGCTGCCGATCCCGCAGCGTTCGCGAAGGAGCACGGTTTTGAGCAAGACTTCAAGGACGGCAAGGTCGTCGTCGTGATCGAAGCGACTCACGTTGAAGCATTAGAGGAGTTGCGTTGGGCCGTTGAAGCGCTCGACGGCACCGTAGAGACGGACTACGAGAATCAGCTCCAGGCGCTCGTCCCCCTCAAGGCGCTGCTTAAGCTGGCGAAGCATCCGCATATTGAGTTTATTCGGCTGCCGGTGCGACCCAGGCCCGATAGATAACTGGGAAGCACAAGCCGGCTGTCCAGCGTGCTTCAGCACGCTTTCTCTATTTTTCAGGCACTATTGTCAGAGCGCCCCAGCAATTTGGTATAATAGCGGAGAATTTTTACTGAGAAGGGGTTGAAGAGCATGAGAAAGCTACTTGTCCTCGGAGTCTTACTCATCGCGGTGTCGGTCGTCGTGTCCACAAGCCCAAAGGCCCAAGACGTGCGTGCGCAGAAGATCCAAGACTTACTCGCCGAAAGCCTGATAGCGTTCGAGTCGGGCTTAGAGCCTCCCTCGCTGCCCGCCAATAAGCCCGAAGACCTCAAAGCTGGAAGAGTGCGCATCGTGCTCGAAGCGACGAGAGTCTCTGAAGTAAAGGATATTCAAGCGCGCGTGGCGGCGCTCGGCGGGCACGTCGAGGCTGTCTATGACAATCTTATCCAAGCATTTGTGCCCATACAAGCTGTGACTGCGCTTGCCGGGCTCAGTGCTGTCTCCTGGGTGCGCACGCCGTTCGTGCCCGTCTGGGAGCAGGGCAACACCGTTAGCGAGGGCGTGCGTGTGATCGGGGCGAACTTCTGGCACGAGGCGGGGATCAAGGGCCAAGGGGTGAAAGTCGCCATCATAGACGCAGGATTCAGGGGCTACCAAAGGCTGTTAGGGAGTGAGCTGCCCCCAGCGGAGCGCGTCATCGTGCGCTCGTTCAACCGTGACGAGGACATCGAAGCCGATGAGCGCCACGGCACTGCCGTCGCGGAGATCGTCTACGATTTTGCCCCAGAAGCGACGTTCTATTTGGTCAATTTTGACACCGATGTCCAGCTCGGGCGTGCCGTAGACTTTCTGATCTCCGAGGGCGTGCACGTGATCAATACGTCGTTTAATTTCTTGGGGACGGGCTGCCCCTGGGAGGGCACGGGGCTTATTGAGCCTATTGTCAAGCGAGCGCGCGACGCTGGGATCTTCTGGGCCGTCTCTGTGGGGAATCACGGCACGGAGCATTGGGAGGGGATCTTCGACGACCCAGATAAAGATGGGTTCCATAACTTCTTAGGGGATGATGAAGGGCTTTCCTTCGAGGTCGATGCCGACGAGACTGTGATCGCGGTGCTCAGTTGGGAGGACAAGTGCGGGCGCGCTACGGAGAATTATGAACTCATGCTCTTCGATGACGCCGATCGTCGGCGCTCCAGCGGCGGCCAACTGCGTTCCGGCTGGCCTTCGCGCTTGCTCTTCTTCACGGCACGCGATTCCGGGAGATATCACTTAAAGATTCGCCAGCGCACCGCGACCAGGCCCACAGCACAGCTCGACGTCTCGGTCATAGACGTCGAACCGGAGTATATGGTCTTCACAGGGAGCATTGGGATCTTCGAGCCAGCGATCTCCCCCAGTGCTTACAGCGTTGGTGCCGTAGATTTTCGCGGCGATTCCGTGCGACGCTACAGCTCGCGCGGGCCGACGAAAGACGGGAGGATCAAGCCCGATTTCACTGCCCCCGACGGCGTGCGCACCTCGACGTTTCGGCCGTTCTTTGGAACCTCAGCAGCCAGCCCACACCTTGCTGGCACTGCGGCGCTCGTCAAGAGCGCTCGGCCCAACTGGAGCCCCAAGGAGATCGCGGCCTTTCTCGCCTCGCGCGCCGTAGATCGCGGCGACGACGGCCCGGATAACACCTACGGGGCCGGGCGCATTGCGTTAGGTGAGCCGCTCAAAGAAGAGAAGCCCGCCGCAGTGACGATTGCGGCCTTCCCGGAGAAGCTCAAGTTTGTCGCACAAGCGAACGGCCCAGCTCCGGCTCCGCGGCTTCTGGAGATCACGAACGTAGGGGAGGGAGATTTCGCCTGGACGGCGCAAGCCCAGTCGGATTTCGTGAAGCTTTCCTCGATTCAAGGAGTTGGGCGGGCACTTGTGCAAGTCAGCCTCGATATCGCTGGGCTGGCTGCGGGGACCCATGAGAGCGCGATTGTGATCACGGCTGAGAACGCGCAGAACAGCCCGTTCACCGTGCCCGTCGAGATTGTGATCACTGAGAGTGTCCCGACGGGAGAGTTGGTCACGCTCTTCTTCAGCAAGCTCGAGTTTGCCAATCCGTCGGCGTGGGCGCGGAGCGAGCACGGCACTGATGGCTGCTTGGTCTACACTAATAACAGTGCTGGAGCGCAGCGCCTCCGCGTGACGCTCCCCGATGGCAGCACTCTCGCGGAGTATGACGTGCCCGCGAGCAACGCCGTGACAGCATGTGGAAATATTCTCTATGTGGATTTGAGGCCGAAGGGTCAGCAGTCGAGGAAGGGAACATGAGCCAAGCTTGTCACCGATAGGTCTTCTCAGTACGTGGGCGGATGGTGATGATCTCGACGTGCCGTCTGCTGAAGATCGGAAGAAAGAAGAGCCGATACCGCCCGATGACCTTACGGTATAGCCCCTTCCATTCCTTCCCTTTGAGAGGCCTCACGTTGCCTTGAAAAGGGTCGTTACGCATTCGGTCAATAGCCCGTTGGATCATCTGCTGTTGATCGCGCGGGAAGTGCTGGAATTCTTTATACGCTTCCGGGGTAAACCCAACAGTCCAGGACATACATAATGGAAGAAGAAGTTAGAGCTTCAATCGCTTTTTCACTTCATCCCAGGGAATGCTTTCGCCGCGCTTGACTTGAGCTAAGCCGCGTCTCAGGGAGGCTTTATCGGCAGGGGTGAGAATGTCGTCAGGTTCAGCGATATCTGTAGGCTTGATCACGATAACACCGTTTCTACGCGTGACCTCGACAAACTGCCCTTCACGTAACCCTAGCACATCGCAAATCGCTTTAGGGATCGTCACGCGACGGTTTGTGCTGATCTTCACTACTGGCATAGACATCTCCTTCTCAGATGCGTCATAACAGTTTAGCATCTTCGTACCGAAAGTCAAGCTTGGCATTTCGGGCAGAGATACGTCCCACGCCCGCCTTGAGTAATGCGCACGATGGGCGTGCGACAGCGCAGGCACGGCTCGCCCTCGCGATCATAGACGCGCAAAAAATTCTGAAAATTTCCAGACTCGCCCGTCAGCACTCGGTATGTCCTCACAGAGGTCCCTTGCTCCGCAATCGCGCGAGAGAGAATCTCTTCGATCTGCACGAAGAGCCGTCGCGCCTCGGAGCGCGCCAGGGTGCGCGCCGGACGTTGCGGATGAATCTTGCTAGCGAAGAGCGCCTCGCACGCATAGATGTTCCCGATCCCGGCGATCTTCCGCTGGTCGAGCAAGAGTTTCTTGATCTCTTGGTCAGTCTGTAAGAGCGTGACGAAGTCCTCAAACTTATAGCTTGGCTGGAACGGCTCAATCCCCAACCCTGCTAAGGGAGGCAGCTTATCGGCTCGCGCGCTCGGCACAAGATGCAACGTCGCCAGCCGGCGCGTGTCGTGAAGATAGAGAGTCTTATTCCCAGCGAACGCGAAAACAAAGCGCGGGTTCTCTATCGGGCTGAGCGTGGGCCAGCCCGTCATGCGCAGATGCAAGATCACTGTATGCTCTCCGAAATCGAAGAGCAAGCACTTCGCGCGACGCCTCACCGCGCGCAGACGACGCCCCACGAGCGCTCGTTGTAGCTCTTGCTCCGAGGCGTTCTGGAGCAGCCGCGGCTCATAGATTTTTAAAGCCGTAAGCGTGCACCCTTCAAGTTCTTGTGCTAACGCACGACGAAGCGTCTCGACCTCGGGAAGCTCAGGCATAATCGCTACCGAAGAAGATTTGTGGCCCTCACCCCTGTGCTCCCCTCTCCCTCAGAGGGGAGCGGGGACGGGGGTGAGGGCCTCCCTACCAGCACCACATGAAGTCTAGTCGCACTCGGAGAAGCCGCAGTCGCTACAGATATAACAGCCGTTGGTGAAGATCAAGACTCCGCCACAACTGGGACAGAGTTCGACGTCGCGCTTGGCGTCGTGCCCGTTGGCTTCAGTGAGCTGGGGCGGACGCGGCTTCACCTCTTCGAGGAGCGTCAATTGCTCCCCTCCCTTGAGATACTCTGCAAGTGCTTTGGCAATCGCATCGGGCACGGAGAAGACCACGGTGCCGTCTTCTTGCACCACCGGGCGCGAGCCACGAATCAAACTGAGCTGATCAATGATCGCGCTGGGCTTGACCCCTGATCGCAGAGCCAGCGAGATCAGCCGCCCAATCGCTTCGGTGAACGCGGCTGTCGAAGTGCCGGACTTGCCCAGCCCCTGCACGAAGACCTCGAAGATCCCTTCGTCATCTTCGTTGACGGTGATAAAGACCGTTCCCAATTCGGTCTTCATTCGGTAGGTCTTGCCCTTGACGACCTTGGGGCGCGGGCGCGGCACAAGCGTCGCGCGCGCAGGTTTTTCGCTCTCTTTTTGCGCTTGCGCTTCGGTCTTTGTCAACAAGATGCCCTCGCGCGAGCCCTCCCGATAGACCGTGATCCCCTTGCAGCCCGCCTTCCACGCTTCAAAGTAGATATCCCCAATCGTCTCCGGCGATATCTCTTTGGGAAGGTTGACCGTGCTGGAGATCGCATGATCTATATGCTTTTGGATCGTCGCCTGCATTCGGACCCGCATCCGCGGCTCGATCTCGTGCGCGGTGACGAAGACCTTCGGCAGCTCTTTGAGATTCTTAAGCCCGTGAGTCTTCATATACTCTTGCACCAACGGGTGGCTCACTTCAAACTCGTCTTTGCTCAGCGATTTGGACTTGCGCACATACGTCAACGAGAAGATCGGCTCGATCCCGGACGTACAGCCTGCAAGTACCGATCCTGAGCCCACCGGAGGTACTGTCAAGAGCGCCGCGTTGCGCAGCCCGTTCTTCTTGATCTTCTCGATCAGAGACGCATCCAGACGCCGGATGAACGCGCTCTTCAGATGCTTCTCGCAGTCAAACGCCGGGAAGACCCCCTTCTCCACAGCCAGCTCGGTGCTCTCGTCGTAGACAATATGCTTGATGCGCTCAAAGAGCTTGTCCGTGAACGCGATGGCTTCTTCGGTGTCATATTTAAGACCAAGCTTGATGAACATATCGCCAAAGCCCGTGAAGCCGACTCCGATCCGGCGCGAATGTAGGCTCGCGGTCTTCTGGGCCGGTAGGGGGTGTCGGTCGGCGTTGTACTCCAAGACGTTGTCCAAGAAGCGGGTCGCGTAGCGGAGCGCTTTCTCCAAGTTGGCCCAATCTACGCGAGCGCGGTCGGTGAAGCTCTCTAAGACAAACTTCGAGAGATTGACGTTCCCCAAACAGCAACAGCCATAGGGTTCAAGGCTGATCTCCGCACAGGGGTTGACCGTGTGGACTTCCATGCCGTTATATTCCGTAGTGGATTCGCGCTTGACGTTGTCCCAGAAGAGCACGCCCGGCTCGGCGCTGGCCCAGGCGTTCCTCACGAGCTTCTCCCAGATCTCCCGCGCGCGCACTCTCTTTTCAAAGCGCCCGATACGTTCGCTCTCGTAGCGCAGCAGGAACTCGTCGTCGCGCTCGACGGCGCGCATAAACTCATCGGTCACGCGCACGCTGATGTTCGCATACTGCACTTTGCGGCGCTCCGGGTCGTTCTTAATTTCGATAAAATCTAAGACGTCAGGGTGATCTACTCTGATGGTGATCATCAGGGCACCTCTGCGTCCTGCTTGTCCGATCGTCCCCGTCGTCGTGGAGAAGAGTTCCATGAAGCTCACAGAACCCGACGAGTAGATCGCCGCGTTGTTGACGGGGGAGCCTTTCGGACGCAAGATTGAGATATCGGTGCCGACTCCTCCGCCCAGGGAGTACGTGCGCGCCGCTTCCTTGCACCACTCAAAGATGCCTTCTATTGAGTCTTCTTTGATCGGAATGACGTAACAATTGTGCGCTACGGCAAATTCGGCGACGAACGAGTGATCCTCCGCGACGCTCAGATCATAGACAGTTATGGGCTGTGAGGCAGTCCAGCCACACTCTTTGACCTTCACGAAGAGCTCGCCGTCTATGACTTTATAGAAATAGTTTTGCGGGGCTTCCGCGAATGAAGACTCGTAGTCCCAGTCCCCCTCCAGCCACGCCTTGAGGGCCTCGACATAGCGCTGGGTGCCAATGTGAATCCACATGCCGCGATGGCGAGTGTACTTCAGAATCCCCTCCCAGCGCAGCGAGGCAACAATACCCAAGCGCAACAAGATACAGAAGACCTGGCGTACCAACGAGGGATTGGCCAGGAAGAGTTTCACAAAGTCATCCCTCACCACGCCATCGCCTAAGAAGAGACCGGCGATGAACGCCTTCTGCACAACAGGCGGTGCGGTCAAGAACCACGCGGGCAGCTCCTTCTCATGCGCTCGCACGGCCCCGCAGAAGAACGAGCGCACAAAATCTGCTAGGATCCGGCTGTGGGCATAGACGCGCAACCAATGCCCCGGCTGATCCGTGCGTTCTTGAATCGTAGCTTCTACCCCGAAGAGCTGCCGCGTCAGCTCACAGATCGCTTCGGCATACGAGCGCTCGTCTTTGCTCAAAGTGAAGTACACGCTGTGATCTGTGATCCCGCCCTCGGCTACAAAAAAACCCAACCATAAGCCTAAGCGCTCGTCTACTGCGATCTTCCGACGGACGCGCTTGCTCTCTTTAACCGCTACAGCTCCGTTGCCGCCGACGTACGCCGTCGCGGTGTAGACGCTCTCGTCCTCCTCGAGCAAGTTCTCCTCTACGTAGTCGGCCAGATCCAGTTCGCGCGGGGCTTCGTTTTCAGATGAGCCGATGCGCCCCACGCGCACGTAGTGCGAGGGCGTCAGCTCTTGGGCCGTGACCCAGTCAACCTTCGTACCATCAAACGCAAGAAAGCGATGATCTTTCGTGGCGTAGATCGTCTGATCGCCCAGATACCACAGCTTAAGAGAGCGCAAGGGTTCTGCGATCTCGCGGCTCATCGTGTGGGTGACGGGCCGGAAGCGATTGCGATGGGTGAGGACCTCTTCGCCGACTTCGATCTGCTCGATGGGCTTAGGGCCTTGGCGCGTCCAGACCTGCGTGCCTGCGGGGAAGCAGTTGAGCAGCGTGGCGCGTCGGGGCTGGCCCGCCCCAAACATAATGCGCCCGCCGGGGATGAAGCGAAAGTCTTCCAAGAGCCAATAGAACTTCTTCTCCCACTCGCGGCGCCGCTTCGCGTCTATCTCCACAGACGCGATCTCGCGCGCCACCCGCTCCCACATCTCCAGCGGAGTTTTTTCTATAATATTGCCCGACAAATCTCGTAGGGCATACTTGTCCAAGAAACAGCGAATCCGCAGCTCATCGCCCCCGAAGAATTCGACAGTCTCGTTGGCAGTCGGGGCAGCCTTGGTGGTGTGAGCCTTCTGAGCCATGAGTATTTCCCCCTTCTCGTCTTTGGTCTCGACACTCGCTGATCGCTCGCGCGCACTCCGAACAACACCATGCCAGACTCGGTCACACACGAAGTGAGGCCGATGGAATCGAGAAGTCCCTTCTGGTATAGATTATAGGGCACTGGCGGCGTGTTGCAACGTGATGCGCGCTACACTCCGGCGCCCATGTCGCTCCTTGCATTATGGGGCAACTGCGGCACCCTGTCAAGGGCGACAGCCGTCACAGTTTTTCAATAACAGTAGGCTCTTCCCGTTAAATCGTGCAGTGTTCGCCGGGACGCAAGATGATGACGTGTGTTTTGGTCTGCGCCTCGACTTTTGCCTTGAACTGTCCAGGGTCCTGGTGGATCGCCGGCAGGGTGTTATAGTGAATGGGGATGACGATCCTGGGTTTGAGCAACTGGACGGCTTCGAGAGCTGCCTCGGGGTCCATCGTGTAATAACTGCCGATGGGCAAGAGAGCCACATCCAGTCCGAGCTTCCCGATCAAGGCCATGTCGCCAAAGAGCGCGGTGTCGCCCGCGTGATAGATTTTTTTGTTCTCTAGGGTCGTGAAGACTATCCCACAGGGTTCGCCCAGGTAATGTCCGTCATGGCTGGAGCTATGAAATGCCGGGGTGAACTGCACCGTGCCGAACTCGAAGCGGCTTGGCCCGCCGATGTTCATCCCCACGGCTTTGGCGCCTTGGGACTGACAGTACGTCGCCAGCTCGAAGATCGCGATGATCGGGGCGCCGGTGCGCTGGCTGATGGGGACGGCATCGCCCAAGTGATCAGCGTGGCCGTGAGTGAGCAGGATCGCGTCGGGCTGAAAATCTTCGGGCTTGTGCTGGGCGACGGGGTTACCGGTGATGAACGGGTCTATCAGTATCGAATGCTTGTCGGTCTTGATCTCGATGGCGGCATGACCGATAAATGTGATCTTCATGGCAACCTCCTGCTGAGTTTTGTTGTGTTAATCTCCGCCGAACTCGCGCTTGAGGAGTTCTTTGTCTTCGCCTTTTGTGGCTGTCAACAATATCTGGATTCTATCGGCAGCCGCGGGGTGTGTGTGCCCTAGATACTGAAGGAACGCTTGGGCTTCGTTGGGATGCTCTGTAAGCACAGCGCGTATCCGGTGCGCGACCTCCCAGACACCGAGCGTCTTCAATAATCGCTCGGTACGCGTTGCGAGATCGCTGTGGTTGGGCGCGCCGAGCGCATCGAGCACCTGAAGTATCTGACGATCTTTGGCTGCGGACACGATGATCACCCGAGGATTATTGTAACACAGAGCGAAGAGACTTGCGAGGGGTAGTTTCATGAGCACTTAACCCCAACTTCTGATCTGCACGCGATTTTCTCGCAGACCTCTTGACTTTTCTCTCTGTTTATGGTACATGGGGGGTGAGAGCCTAGAGAGTCGCTCGTTCCTCCTCAGAATCACCCTAGAGCAAGCAGGGGGAGAGGGTGCAGCGCGAGGAAGCCAAGGATAAACTGGTACTGTCGGATGCTCAGGGTTTCATCATTCGGTCAGCACTTGAGGAAAACTTCATCGGCATCTGGGGGTTTGATGCGAGCATGGTCTCTCTGGACCATAGTACGGTGCGCGGGAACCAGCACGCTGGAGTCATATTGAATGCCCTTTTTGAACCACGCTTGATGGGGCGTATCTTCTTCATCGAACACACACAATATGCCGTTGTAGTACATGATTCAGCTGCCCCCCTGACTACCCCTGGCCGCCGGGGTTCAGAAGTGAAGTAGCGCTCAGCGCTCAGCATTGCCAGCGATCCTAGCCGTACAGTGCAGAATCTCTAGACTTCTCCTACCTTATCCCTAACTTTGGCTCCTGCGCCTTGCAGGCGAACGTGATAACAGCTATAATCTCACCTGTCACAGATCAGTCAGGATTATGAGTTCTATCACCACTATGAGCTGGGGGATACGCACATGCACGCTGCACTGACGTCTGCGATTTTGGTCTGCCTAGTCTTAGGAGCGTTGATCCTCACCGCGAGCGGCATCTGGTGGTTCACGCCGCTCGCGTCCAATTGGCACGAGATAGACGGAGCACTGCTCATCACGCTCGCTGTCATCGGGATCGCGTTTGTCGTGCTCAATCTCGTCTTAGCCTATCTCGTGCTGCGCTACCGCGCACGCGAGCAGAGCCGCGCTCAGTTCATCCCCGATAACCCCAAGATCGAGAAGATACTCATCGGAGTCACGGCGTTGGGAATTATTATCTTGCTCGCGCCGGGGCTATTTGCGTACTCGCGCTTCATCAGCCCGCCGCGCGACGCGATGATCGTCGAGGTCTTAGGAGAGCAGTGGCGCTGGATGTATCGCTACCCTGGCCCCGATGGAAAACTTGGGCGAGCCAATCCCAAGCTCATCAGCCCCAAGAATCTCTTCGGGGTTGACTTGACCGACCCCGCCGCCCACGACGACATTCTCTCGTACACCGAGCTGCACTTGCCCGTCAATCGCTCTGTTTTGCTGCACATACGCGCCAAAGACGTGCTGCACAGCTTCTTCATCCCATACTTTCGCGCCAAGATGGACGCCGTCCCCGGCATGGTCACTCACTATTGGTTCATCCCAACAGTCGAGGGCAGATTCCAAGCCGTCTGCGCCGAACTGTGCGGCATCGGCCATCACAGAATGCAAAGCCCGGTCATCGTCGAAAGCACGGAAAAATTCCAAGAGTGGCTGGCCAAGCAGCCCACCGTCGCTGCTACGGTCAAACCCTAGGAGTGAACAGCTATGCACGGCCATCACGAAAGCTTCTGGACGAAATATATCTTCAGCCAAGACCACAAAGTCATAGCTATTCAGTATACGATCACGGCGCTGCTCGTGGGGATATTTGGGCTGGTGCTCTCGTGGTTGATGCGCCTGCAGTTGGGCTTCCCCGGAGAGTTTCAGTTTCTCAACCCCAGCTCGTACTATCAGATGCTGACCCAACACGGCATGATCATGATCGTCTATCTCTTGACGGCGATCTTGCTGGGGGGCTTTGGGAACTATCTCATCCCCTTAATGATTGGAGCACGGGACATGGCCTTCCCGTTCCTGAATATGCTCAGCTACTGGGTCTATCTGCTCTCGGTGATCGTGCTCATGGCAGCGTTCGTGGTGCCGGGCGGGCCGACGGGCGCGGGCTGGACGCTCTATCCTCCATTGTCGGCTCTGCCCAACGCCGCGCCGGGGTCGGGCTGGGGTATTAAACTGATGCTCGTCTCGCTCGTGATCTTCATCGCTGCCGCAACGATGGGCGGCTTGAATTATGTGACGACCGTCTTGCAGTGCCGCACCCAGGGCATGACCTTGATGCGTATGCCCCTGTCAGTCTGGGGGATTTTTATCGCTTCCATTATAGCGCTGCTCGCGTTTCCGGCGCTCTTCGTCGGTGGCGTCATGCTCTTGTTAGATAATCTCTTGGGCACCAGCTTCTTCATCCCCACGGTGACGCTCTTTGGGCAACAGCTCCCCCGCGAGGGCGGCAACCCCTTGCTCTTCCAACATCTCTTTTGGTACTTTGGCCACCCCGA
Source organism: Candidatus Bipolaricaulota bacterium (assembly GCA_026414955.1). Lineage (GTDB taxonomy): Bacteria > Bipolaricaulota > Bipolaricaulia > RBG-16-55-9 > DRXL01 > JANXCC01. The sequence goes on along the minus strand of JAOAIA010000003.1, from coordinate 19,892 downwards.
AGTCTACGTCGTCATCCTCCCCGCGATGGGCATTGCCTCGGATCTGATCGCGACCCACTCGCGCAAGCCAATCTTCGGCTATAAAGCGATGGTCATCGCCATGGCAGCGATCGCGATCATCGGTTTTCTCGTCTGGGCACACCATATGTTCGTGAGCGGCATGAACCCGTATTTTGGGTTCTGGTTTGCTGCAGCGACCGTGGTCATCGCTATTCCCTCGGCAGTGAAGGTCTATAACTGGCTGCTGACGCTCTGGCGCGGGAATATTCGGTTCAATACCCCGATGCTCTTTGGCATCGGCTGGATCAGCACGTTTATCATTGGGGGGCTGACGGGCTTGCCCTTGGGCAACGTCATTGCCGACGTCCCGCTGCACGACACGTACTTTGTTGTCGGGCACTTTCACTTAGTGATGGGCGTAGCAGCCCTGATGGCGATCTTCGGGGGAATCTATCACTGGTTCCCCAAAGTGACCGGCAGAATGTTCAACGAGACGCTGGGCAAGCTGCACTTCTGGGTGACGTTTGTGGGCGCATATATGATCTTCTTCCCCATGTTCTTGCTGGGGATTTTAGGCGTGCCACGAAGATATTTCGACTTCACTGTGCTGCAATATCTGCCCCCGCAGACATCAGGGCTGAACACAATCATCACGATAGCGGCGCTGATCGTTGGGGCAGTTCAATTGATCTTTCTCGCGAATCTGATCGGGAGCGCGGTGCGCGGCAGGCGCGCCGCACCCAACCCGTGGCAAGCCACAACGCTCGAATGGCAGACGCCGACGACGCCGCCCCCGCACGGCAACTGGGGCGCAGAGACGCCGACAGTCTATCGCTGGGCGTATGACTACAGCGTCCCCGGAGCGGAGCGCGATTTCATCCCGCAGAATGTTCCAACAACGCCGACTGTCCCCGTGGGCGCGGGGAGCACGGTGAGATAGCTCTATGGCTGCCCATAGCTCAAACGGCCGCAGAGAGTTCCTCGTCACGCCGGGGCGCGTGGGGCTGTGGCTCTTTCTCGCTGTAGCGACGATGGTCTTCGCGGCGCTGATAAGCGCATATATTGTGCGCATGGGATCATCGGATTGGCACTCGCTGCCCAAGCCGGGATTGCTCTGGGTTAACACGGCGATCTTGCTCTTAAGCAGCGCGGCGCTCCAGTGGGCGCGCCTCGGTGAGCGCCAGAGCCACACTCAAAGCGCACGGCTGGGCTTTATCGCCGGAGCGGTGCTCAGCGCGCTCTTCTTGCTCGGACAAGTCTGGGCGTGGTTCGTGCTGCAGAAGCTCGGCTATTTTCTCGACACAAATCCGTCGAGCAGCTTCTTCTATCTCTTGACTGCGGTACACGGACTGCACTTATTGGGCGGGCTGGTCGTCGCCGCCGGAGCAGTGCGCACCCGTGAGCGATTTCAGCTCTTTGTGACATATTGGCACTTTCTCACTGTCGTATGGCTCGTTCTTTTCACGTTGATCGTTCTCACATGACAAGCGAGGTGCACGATGGCGCAACAGATAGAATCTCCTGAAGATCGAGCGCGCACGTGGCCCCGATGGCTGCGCGATCTCGTGGCTGACTGGGCGTCGGATCAGCAGACGTTCAAGGTCAACTGGGGCAAGGCGATGATGTGGATCTTCCTCATCAGCGACATGTTCGTCTTCGGCTCGTTTCTCTCGGCGTATGCGGCAGCGCGGCTGAGCGCCACGCTCCCTTGGCCTGATCCGGCGAAGGTCTTCGCCTTGCACATCGGCGAAGCGGAAGTCCCGCTCTTATTGATCGCGATCATGACGTTCGTTCTTATTAGTAGTAGCGGGACGATGGCTATTGCTGTGAAGTACGGCTACGAGCGCAACCGCGCTAAAGCCGCGCTCTTTCTCACCCTGACGGCGCTGCTGGGCCTGACGTTCGTAGGGATGCAGGCGTTCGAGTGGACGAAGCTCATTCATGAAGGCTTCCGTCCGTGGACGAACCCCATGGGCGCGCCGCAGTTCGGCTCGTCGTTCTTCATGATCACGGGCTTTCACGGGCTGCACGTCACCGCCGGGGTGATCTACTTGGCGACGGTCGCGTCCCAAGTGCTGCGCGGCGCCTACGAGAAGACCGGGTATCAGCGCGTGGAGATCGCTGGACTCTACTGGCACTTCGTTGACTTAGTCTGGGTCTTCATCTTCGCGTTCTTCTATCTCTTCTAGGGAGGGCTAACAGTATGGAGCACACGGGCGAGCAGCATCATCCGATAAGAGTCTATTTGGTCGTGTGGGGCTTGCTCTTTCTGCTGAGCGCGATGTCGTACTTAGTAGACTATTTTGGAGTGCATCCCAAAGAGTTGGCGTGGTTTTTGATCACGGCGTTTGCGCTCTTGAAGGCCGGGCTGATCGTCAGTTACTTCATGCACGTGCGCTTTGAGCGACTGAGCTTGGTCTATGCGATCTTGTTGCCCCCGCTCTTAATTTTGGCGCTGACGGCGTTCGTGATGGCTGAGGGCGGCTACGTCTTCGACGTGCGTGCCATCTTCTTCGGGAGGTGATCCGGATGCTGGAAGCATCCGGCTTAGCATGGGAAAGCCCACTGAAGAGGGCTTTGCAGCGTGCTTCAGCACACTTTCACTTACTGAGACGGCGACTTCAGTCGCCGGCAGCGGCTATTATTCTCCTCGACCACGAGCTGCGCAAGAGCATCTTTGAGTCATTAGGTCCCAATGCGTGGGGCATGTATATTCTGTTGCCCATCCCGTTTATTGCGCTAGGGGTCATCGGGTATCTCGTCTACCGAGCGCGGAGGGCGTCGTCGTCAGACGAGAAGCCCCCATCGCTGAACGGGAATTGATATGCAAGCCTCGGCGCTCTTTCGGTATTTAAGCGCTCTCACGGTTGCGATCACGTGTGGGCATCTGCTCTTTGGGAATATCGTGAGCGGGACGGAATCGGGCATGGGCTGTGGCCCCCACTGGCCCCTCTGCCAAGGACAGCTCATTCCTCCGCTCAACGACCCAGCACTCGTCATTGAATGGACGCATCGGCTCTTTGCGCTGCTTGTGGGCGTGAGCATTCTCGCGCTGGCTTTAGGTGCATGGCGGCGCGAGCGCGACAAGCCGACATTCGTCTGGCTCACTACAGCGTCGCTGGCGCTCGTCGTCGTCGTGGCGATCTTTGGGGGTATCACGGTCTTGCTCGATCTGCCAAAAGCTGTCTCGACGGCGCACTTTGGGCTTGGCACGCTGCTCTTTGCACTGCTCGTCGTGCTCGCAGCAAAAGCGCACGCGCTGGCTCCCACAAACGCTGGTGGGAGCACGCATCGCTGGGCACTCTTTTCGGTGATTTTGGTCTATCTCCAAGCAGTGCTTGGGGCGTATGTGCGCCACAGCCAAGCGGGGATGGCCCTGCCCCTCTGGCCGTTCTTGACGTTCTTCCCAAACTTAGCTATAAGCCCCATCGCCCACCAATGGTCGCATAGGCTCTTCGCGGTGATCGTGCTCGGCGTCGTTGCTCTCACAGCGACGCGGGCGATCAAGTCGGGCTACACAGCCTTGGGAGTCAGCTCGGTCGCCCTCGTGCTCGTTCAGATCGCGCTTGGGGTGCTCACGGTCTGGTCGCTGCTCAACCCCATCGTCGCGATGCTCCATCTCGCGGGCGCTTTGGCGCTGTTGGGAATCCAGATCGTGCTGACGGTGTGGACTTGGCCCGTGAGGGCCTATGCTCCCGTGCCTGCACAGAAAGGAGAAGCCCAAGCATCATGACGACTGTAGCCCAGCGCGCCGCCCTGCGCCAGACGTTCTCAGATTATATTGCGCTCACCAAGCCGCGCATTACGCTCTTGGTCTTGGTGACGACGGCGGCAGCGTTTTGGGTCGCCGCGAGAGATTTTTCGCTGGGGCTTTTCGTGATCGCGCTCTTGGGAACGGGGCTGGCGTCTTCCGCTGCCGGGGTCTTCAATTGTCTCATTGATCGCGATGTAGATGGACTCATGGCGCGCACCCGCGCGCGACCCTTGCCCGCCGGGCGCGTGCAGCCCCTCTTTGCTGCACTGTGGGGAGTCGCGCTCACCGTTGCTTCTTTTGGGGTGCTCGCCCTGGGAGCGAATCTTCTTGCCGCGGGCCTGGCGCTCTTCGCGATCCTCTTCTATACGCTCGTGTACACACGCTGGCTCAAGCGGACTTCACCGTGGTGCACGGAGATCGGCGGGATCGCTGGGGCGATGCCGCCGCTCATCGGCTGGGCTGCCGCCACGGGGCGCATTGAAGCTCCGGCGCTCGTGCTCTTTGGGATTCTCTTGCTCTGGCAGCCGCCGCACTTTTGGGCATTAGCAACCGAACGCGCTGAAGAGTATCGCGCTGCTGGCCTTCCAATTCTTCCTGTTGTGCGCGGGGAGCGCGTCACGCGCCGGCGCAGCTTCTTCTATGCACTGGCGCTCCTGCCGGTGAGCGTGGCGCTCTTTTATCCCTTGAAAGTGACCGGAGCTGTGTACGTTGTAGGAGCGATCGCACTTGGTCTTGGGTTCAGTTATCTCGCATGGCGGGACTGGCGTCGGCCTAGCCCCGACACAAGCAAGAGGCTCTTTCTCTACTCGATGCTCTATCTGGCGACGCTCTTCTTGTTAATCATAATAAGCGTTTGAATCGCTGAGGACGCGGAAGATGAACTTTATCGCGCTGATCCCCACGGCCAACGCCGCGCTCAATCTCTCTAGTGCTGTCGTGATCTTGGCAGGGCTTTATTTTATTAAGCGCGGGCAGCGCGAGCATCACAAGAAGTGCATGGTAACGGCATTTGCGCTGTCCGTGCTCTTTCTTATTTTATATTTGATTCGCTACGCGCTGACCGGCCCGACGCCCTACACCGGCCCAGCCCGCTCGCTCTACTTATTTATATTATGGACGCACACGCCCTTGGCTGCCCTCACACCCGTTCTCGTCATCATCACATTGCGGCGCGCGCTGCACAGCGACTTCGCTCAACATAAGAAGATCGCCCGCGTCACATTCCCTATCTGGCTCTACGTCTCAGTCACGGGGCTTGTGATCTACGCAATGTTGCACTATGTCCGTTAATGTGCGTTAGAAGCCCTCTACAGGAACGAAAATCACTGTTTCTCGGTTACGGGCGCTATCGCCCTAGTTCACTCTCTAAGGGAATAGATGTCTATAGGCTGTGTAATAGCCGTCACTGTCTTTGTACAATAAGGGGCGTACAATCAAGCCAACGCTAAAGGGGGGATAGACAGATGCAGAATCGCATATGGTTCGGCAGGATTCTCACATTCCTGCTCGTGGCGATGCTCTTGGTCGTGGGGACGACCGGATCGGCCCAGGACGACAAGAGCGTCAAGGATAAGGTGGCTCAGCTCGAGAAACAACTCAAAGAGCTGGAAGCCGTGGTCAAGTCGCTCTCCATCGAGCTGCAGAAGCTCACCCAAGCCGGAACCGGCGAGATCGAGAACATCCGGCCGCGCCTCTTTGCCGTAGAGCAGCTGGCCAAAGACCTCTCGTTTGATCTCAAGAAGCTCGGTGGACGGATTAGTAACTTGGAAGGGACGGTCGAGCGGCTTGCTGAGCTGCCCCAACAAGTGATGGACCTCAAGTACAGCGTGGGGGAGTTGGCGAGCCGCATGAAGGCCAATGAGTTAGCTATTGGGCAGTTGCGCGATCAGCTCGAGAAGCTCGCGGGGATGCAGGCGCTCGTGATCAACTTGCAGGGGATAGTGGGCACCCTCACCAATCGCGTGGAGAGCGCGGAGAAGGGCCTGGCGGCGCTTACCGATCAGGTAGGCAAGCTCCAAGCCCTGACGCCGTTAGTCAGGGGTCTCCAGGACACGACCGCGAATCTGAGCGTCCGCGTCGGACGCATTGAAGAGACGCTCGTCAAGCATAGCCAGCAATTGGAGCAGATAGCGAGCGTCCCCGGCGTGGTCGTAACGATTCAGAGTTCTGTAGGCGAGCTAGCCAGCCGCACCAGTAGTTTAGAAGGCAACTTCGCGCGGCTACAAGACATCGTCGCGCGGTTGCAAGAGATGGTGAGCAAGCTCTCCGGGCGGCTCGACTCTGCAGAGGCGCGCGACGAGGAGATGGCCAAGAAGTTCAGCACGCTCACCGACGGGTTCAGCAGGCTCTTGATTGATGTTGAGGCTCTCAAGATCAAGATCAACGAGCTGCAGGATCGCATCGCGAAGCTGGGTGTGCCGCAACCCGTAGAGATCCCGGACGTGAAGGCACTGGTCCAGCAAGCTCTGGCAGAGAAGACCAAGGAGCTGCAGGCGCAGCTGGCGCAAGCCAAGAAAGAGGCCCAGGAAGCGAAAGCTGCTGTAGAAGGCGCCAACAGCTTAGCGTTGATCGCGCTGGTGGCGGGCTTAGCGGGAGTTCTGATCGGCTTCTTGTTCTAACAGGGAACAGTTTGACAATGGGCTAGGATCACCCCTTTGGCGGCAAGCGAGAGCGAAAGACTCTCGGGGGATCTTGGCAAGGCCGGGTCGAGCGGGAGCGCCTCAGCTCCCCTCGACTCTTTTTTAGTCTCCGCAGCCCTCTTGGTAGCCGCAGCGGCAGACTCTATGACAGCCCACCACGAGCACGAATGCTTCCTTGCAGATCGGGCAGAGGTTTGGGTCTGGGAGAGGCCGACCCTTAGCAAGCTGCTGGGTGGCTCTCTGCTGTTGAGTACGGCGTACAGGGCGCTTCCTCTTGGCCATCGAGACCATTATACCGCATCACAGCGTTTCGGAAGGCCCGCCCACGCTCCGCGTAGTCTGTAAACTGATCGAAGCTGGCACACGCTGGGGAGAGCAGGCACGTCGCGCCGGGATAGCGGAGCGCGCGCTCCACGGCTTCCGAAAAATCCCGCACGAACGAGAATCGGGTGATTTGCGCAGCTTCGAGAGCGCGGGCGAGCTGCGGGGCCGCTTCGCCCATCAAGAGAATCTCACAGATTGACTTGCAGCGCAACGCCTGCGCTAATGGCGTAAAATCCAAGTTCTTGTTGCGCCCCCCTAAGATCAAGACCAGCGGCCCAGAAAACGCTTCTAACGCTGCGAGCGTTGCGTGAACGGTCGTCGCCTTGGAGTCGTCATAAAATTTTACGTTCTTGATCTCCGCGATGAACTCCTGGCGATGGGGGAGCTGAACTCTCAGCAGAATCTCTTCAGCGGGCGGTGGGAGCGTCGGCGCAAAAGCGCGACACGCCGCCCACGCCGCCGCTGCGTCTTCTTTCAGATGCCTTGGCGCTTTCACGTGCTCAAGCTCCGGCAAGAGATCATCGTAATAAAAGACGCGCGATCGTGGCGGTACCGGGAGTTGGAGATCGCGCGGCACAATCAAGAGATCGCGCTCGGTCTGGTTCTCGAAGATGCGGCACTTCGCGCGCAGATAGCTGCTCAAATCCCCGTGACGATCAAGATGATTCGGCGCGATATTTAAGAACACAGCGACGGCGGGCCGAAATCTCTCGATAGACTCCAACTGAAAGCTGCTCACCTCGAGCACGACAATCGTGTCGGGGGTGATCTCGCTCAAGCGCGCGATGAACGGGGTCCCGATGTTGCCCGCGCTGAGCACCGATTGACTCGCTGTATGGAGCATCTCTTCGATCAGTTTTGTCGTCGTGCTCTTGCCGTTCGTGCCCGTGACGGCGATGATCTTCTCGCTGGGGCAGAGCCGATAGGCCAATTCCAGTTCGCCCCAGATGGGAATGCCCGAAGACCGAGCACGCTGGACGATGGGAGCAGCCAGCGAGACCCCAGGGGAGAGAATAACTAAGTGCGCAGAAGCTACAGCTCGCTCGGTGTGCCCATGCTCCTCAAAGGGGATATCGAGTCTGAGAAGTTCTTGACGAGCGGGCGGCGACAGGGCCGCTTGGTCGCTGACGAAGACGTGTGCCCCCAGATCGCGCAAGACACGAGCGGCTGCTAGGCCGCTGCGCCCGGCGCCTAAGATCGTAATGTCCTTCCCTCGAAAAGCGTGTTCGTGCACATTCTCTAACGTAGCTCTTCTCCGGGTTGGTGTAAAGGACTTTAAGAGCGCTCACACGGGAAGTTTGGCTCTAAGGGGTCTATTCGAGGGCTTCGGAGAGCCGGTTTTCCAGCACTTGACTATGATGAAAGTTCTCCAGCCGCAAGAAGTGCTCCGCAACTTGAAGCAGCGCAGCTTGGGGAACCAACCCGATAATCTCGCTGCCTATGATGGGCACCCCCCACCGATCTGCCTCGCACTTGATCAGCTCGAAGACCTGATAGATCGGGGTCTTCTCAAAATTCGTCAAGTTCATAGAGACTTGGACGATGCCCCGCCCTTCCAAAGCGAAGCCCAGGGCTTTGACATAGCGCAGGCCGCCGTCGGAGCCGCGCACGGCCTTGGCGATCTGTTGTGCGATCTCCAAGTTATTCGTGCCCAGGTTGACGTTGAACGCGATCAGGGGGGGCCGGACGCCTACGGCGCTCACGCCCGCCGTCGGATGCACGGTGCGCTCGCCAAAATCAGGAGCCCACTCAGGCTCTTGAATCTTGGCGAAAAAGTTCTCGAACTCCCCCTTGCGAATGTGTGCGAGATCGCGGCGCTCTGGACGAGTCGCGGCGTCCTCGTAGAGATAGACTGGGACTTTAAATCTTTCCCAGATCGCCGCGCCAACGCGCCGCGCCAGCTCGATGCACTCTTTTTTGGTCACTCCCCGCAACGGCACAAACGGGATGACGTCCACCGCGCCCATGCGCGGGTGCTCCCCTGTGTGCTTGGTCAGATCAATGAGTTCGACCGCCTTGGCCACAAGATGGAGAATAGCCGTCTCGACGGCTTGGGGATCGCCAACAAATGTAATAACAGTGCGATTATGATCGGCGTCGGGGTCTACGTCGAGCACGAGAGCGCCGGGGGTCTGGCGCACCGCGGCGACGATAGCGTCAATCTTCGTGTGATCTCGCCCCTCACTGATATTGGGCACACACTCGATCAAGTGCCTCATAGCCTCTCTCTGCTATCAGCGATGGCAACGGATAAGACGGCCTCGGCAACAGGAGTCCCGGCAACGCTCGCGTGCACCCGCGCACGATAGAACCCCTCGCGGCCGCGCTCCAATTCGGCCTCGTAGACGATCTGATCTCCCGGCTGGACAGGGCGGCGGAAGCGCGCGCGGTCTACTCCTACTAAGTAGCCGCTCCGACCGGGCTGCTCTCGACTGACGAGCAGGCCGACGGTCTGAGCCATGCCCTCTAAAATTAAGACGCCGGGCATGATGGGCCGCTCGGGGAAATGCCCCACAAAGAACGGCTCGTTGTGCGTGACGTTCTTGAGCGCGCGCACGCGCCCCTCGCCCCATTCCAGCACGCGATCTACGAACAAGAACGGGTACCGATGCGGCAAGATGCGCCGGATCTCATCTTCACCCATACGCGTGATCTATTGCCCTTGGTTGAGAATCTTCAAGACATCGTAGGTGATATCTTCGAGCGCATTGGGATCGGCGTAGAGAACGACATCCTTGCGCTGCGTGACCCAGTGATACCCACGCTCTTTGGCGAGCTGCTCGACGACTTTGATCATCTCGCCCTGGATCTCGGAAGTGAGCTGCAGATCAAGATATTGAAGCTCTTGCTGGAGACGGGCAGCCTCACGCTGGAACTCCTCCTCGCTTATCAGTCCCTTCTTGAACTTGTCTTGGAGGGCTTTCAGATCGTTCTGCTTCTTCTCGACCTCGGTACGGAACCTCTGCACGGCCTCGCCGGTCTTCTTGTAGTCTTGGAAGACCTTCTCAGCGTTAATATACGCGATGCGCAGGCCTGAGCCACCCTTAGCTATCTGTGCTTTCAGATTTTGGACTTCTTGCTCCAACTTCTCTACCCGTGCTCGTAGGTCATCAATATTCTGCGCGCCCCCCTGGGATTGGCATCCCCCAAGAAGCAGCGCCACGGTCAGCAACCCGATCCCCATCCACACTTTCTGCATAGTCGCGTTCCTCCTTTAGTGGGGTGATAGATTTAGAACATCGTTCCGAAGCCGAACTGGAAGACCGGCGCGATCTGGAGCCCCGTCTCGAAGAACGGCCAGGCTAAGACAAGCCGCACGTTCCCGATGAACCCCGTCACCACGCGCATCTCAAAGCCAAGCGCCTGTCGCATTCCCACCCCCTCCGCCCATCCCAGATCATAATAGAAGACGCCCCAGATGTTCTCGGCCAACTCCATACGATATTCCAGATTGGCCAGCCCAAACTGATCCGTAAACGACGTGCCCCAGCCGCGCACGGTCATCACCCCGCCGAAGCCGAAGCGCTCCTGCAAGGGCAGCGTCAGCCCGAACGCTCCGTAGAGCCGCACGGAGATCGTTTGGCGCTCCAGCGTCCGCCAGTGGTGTGTCCAGATCCCCTGAAGCTTGGTGAACTCCGTGCCCACCGCGAATCTGCCTGCTTGCTCCCCCATGAGAATCCACTCGCCCCCGGAGGAGGGGAAGAGCGGATTATTGCGAGTGTCCCGCACCAGATTAATTCCTAACGACATGATCAGGCTCTTCTCGTTGATCGGCTCGGCCTTCCACACGTCCTCGTAGCGGAAGCGCAGCGTCAGCGTGAGATCGGACATCAGGGGGTAGCTGAGGGCGAATGTCGCTCCAGCCTTGGTCATGGCGTGCGGCTGGGGATCGGTCTGCTGCTGCGTGTTGTTAAACAGCGAGACTTCGACAGAATTATACTCTCTGAAGTACCCGCTGGTCTTGTAGGTGAAGGAATAGTTGAGCACTTCTTTGCCGACCAGGCCGCGATCAACAGCGAGATCAACGTCTTGAGCTGTGCCCAAGATGTTCTTCCAGCCCACGCTGATCTGTCCGACAATCCCCACTTGGGGGTTATAGCTGATACCGCCCTTGACGTTCCCCAATTGATCCTCCTCGACGACGCTGACCACAAGCTCGACTTCCCCGGTGGACTCATCCACGACTGTCGGTTGGATGTTCACGCCATCTTGTTTGAAGTACCCCAACTGCAAGAGATTTCTGAAGCTGTCGCGCAAGGGATTCTCGTTGACGAGGTCCCCTTCTTTGAGGCGCAGGGCCTTCCGAATGACCAGCTCCGACGTGCACTGCCTGGGGAACTCTAACACGTTGGGGATGATCACGGACTTCAAGCCGGGCTTGCAGGCGTTGGAGATCGCCACCTTCGTGATGCGCCCCTCGGTAATGCGCACGGTCAGCACGCCGTCACCCAGAGACTCTGTGACGAAGTTCACCAACAGATACCCGTCAAGACGATAGAGGTCATAGGCGCGCTTGAGCGCGGTCAACAGCGCGAAGTTAGTGACCGGCCCGTGGGGGAGCCTCCCGATGAGGGCCTGAAGCTGCGCGATGGGGTAGACCGTGGCCCCGGTGAGTTGAATCGCGCGGATCTCCGTGGGCGCCTCGAGGAGACGGCGTTCCTTGAGGTTCCAAATGATCTTGACGGAATTGGGCTTGCTCCCCGGTTCGACCTGGATGGTGTTTTCGTCGGCTTGTTGGAAGTAAATAGAGCGATTGATCGCTTTGATCGCCTCTTGGATGGGAGCGATCTTGACCGGCTCGCCCACGGGCAATTGTAACCACGGCTTGACGAGTGACTCCGGCACCTCTTGCAACCCGCGAATCTCTACCGCGTCGAGCTTGCCCTCGACGATCTGAATCGTGAGCGTCTGCTTCTCGCGATTGAAGACGGGATCAACCCCGATGAACGTGTACCCCTTCTTCAGATAGAACTGCGTGATCGTGTTCTCGATGATCTTGTCATCGAACCATCTCATGTTGAGGGGTTTGTTCTCTTCGACCTTGGCGTCGCGCAGAGCATCAATGAGTTCGTCGCGACGCGCCAGCTTCATCTTGTAGGGGAAGAGCTTGATCCCCCAGATGTCAATGAGATGGAACTGATAGTTCTCAGTCCCGGTGAACTCGATCCTCTTGACGACCGGATGCTCAACGACACGGTAAATCACGCGGATGCCGTTCTGGAGTATTCTATAGTCGGCTTCGACCTTCTCCAGGGTGCCCAAGGCGCGCACAGCTTCAGCGCCTTTTTCTACATCTTCGAGGGTGATGCGCGAGCCGATATTGAACGGCAGCGCGTCGTAGATCTCGCGCTTGGTCAGGGCTTTATTGCCCATGATCACGACCTCGCGCACCGTGTAGGTCGTCCCTTGGGCCATGCCGAGAACAACCCCAACCACCACTAACCCCACCCATACGCCGATGAACACTGTAATTCTGCGCACCACTTACATACCTCCTTCGAGTACACTTTCTTCTGAGCTGCGATACTGAATCGCTTCGGCGATATGCGCCGTGCGAATCATCTCCGATTGGTCCAGATCAGCGATCGTGCGAGCGACCTTCAACACGCGGTTATAGGCTCGTCCGCTGAGGCCCCAGTGATCAATAGCTCGTTCTAACAGCCCCCGCGCCTGAGGTTCGAGAGCAGGGTGCACATACGCCTGCATCTCGCGAGGCCCCATCTGAGCATTGGCGAAGAGCTTTCCGCCAAAACGCTCGCCCTGAATCCGACGAGCGCGCTCCACCCGCGCGCGAACGCTGTGAGAGCTTTCGCCCGCAGGCTTTCCCATCAACTCCTCCTTGGTCAGCCGTGGCACCTCCACAAACATATCTATTCTATCAAGAAACGGGCCGGAAATCCGCTTGCGGTAGCGTTTCACATCCAGGGGGCTGCAGCGGCAGGGCTTTTTCGCGTCTCCTCGATGGCCACAGGGGCAGGGGTTCATGGCCGCGACGAGCATGAAGTTGGCCGGGAACGTCAGAGCTGCTGCGGCCCGCGAGAGCGTGATCGCTCGCTCTTCAAGGGGCTGACGCAGCGTCTCTAAGACGTCGCGGTCGAATTCCGGCAGCTCGTCTAAGAACAAGACGCCGTGATGCGCTAACGAGATCTCGCCGGGGCGGGGCTGGCCATGCCCGCCCCCGACCATGCCCGCGTAGGAGACCGTGTGATGCGGCGCACGAAAGGGCCGCGTCATCATCAACGGGCGATCTGGGGGCAACAGCCCAAGAATGCTGTAAATCTTTGTGACTTCTAAAGCTTCGTCGAACGAGAGCGGGGGCAAGATCGTGGGTAGACGCTTGGCGAGCATACTCTTGCCCGACCCCGGCGGGCCAATGAAGAGAATATTATGCCCCCCAGCAGCCGCGACTTCGAGGGCGCGCTTGGCTTGCTCTTGCCCCTTGATCTCGCTCAAGTCACACTCATAGAGTGGGCCATCCCCCAGCAGCAACTCCAGCGCGACGGTCGTCGGCTGTAACTGAAGCTCGCCGTTGAGAAACGCGATTGCTTGTTGCAGATTTTCTACCGCGTAGACTGCTAAATTCGAGACGATTGCAGCTTCCTTGGCGTTGCCTGCAGGGACGATGACGCCCTTGAGATTATTCTTGCGCGCGGCTAAAGCGATGGGCAGGACGCCCTTGACTGGGCGCACCTCCCCGTCGAGCGACAGCTCTCCGAGAGCTAAAAATCCCGTAAGACGCTCACCGGAGATCTGACCCGTGGCGACCAAGATCGCTAGTGCCAAGGGCAGGTCCAACCCGACCCCTTCTTTGGGTAAGTCTGCGGGCGCGAGATTGACTGTGATTCTTTTGGCGGGGAAGTCGAAGCCCGCGTTTTTGAGGGCACTGCGGATGCGCTCGCGGCTCTCTTGGACTTCTTTCTGAGGCAGCCCGACGATAGTAAACGTCGGCAGTCCCAGCGCGATATCGCACTGGACTTCGATCAATTCGGCGTCAATGCCGACGACCGCCCCGCTGATAGCCTTGGCAAACATAACTCTTTGGGTCATGTATAACACAAATGAGAAAACTTTACAAGCGGCGCCGGGCAACTTGAACTACGGCCAAAGCTGTATTTATTATTTGTTGTAGCGATTGACGATGGGCTGGCGCCAGTCGCGCCCAAAAGCGCGCTGAGAGATCTTCGGCCCTAGGGGAGCCTGCCGACGCTTGTACTCGCTCTTCCGTATCAGCGCGATGATCTGGCGCACGACGTCTTCAGAAAGAAGCAACGCCTGCGCGATCTCTTCGGGGCTTTGGTCGCGCTCCACAAACGCCTCGATCACACGATCCAGATCGCGATAGGGCGCGGGCAGGTCTGCCTCATCGGTTTGATCGGGGCGCAGCTCCGCCGTGGGGGCTCGCTCCAACACTCTTTGAGGAATGACTTGGGACTGGGCGTTGCGCCAGCGCGCCACGTGATAGACTCTCGTCTTGGTGAGGTCTTTGAGCACGCAAAAGCCGCCGGCCATGTCGCCGTAGAGCGTCGCATACCCGACCGCGAGTTCGCTCTTGTTGCCCGCGGTGAGCACCAGCGCGCCGAATTTGTTCGAGAGCGCCATCCACAGGAGCGCCCGCAACCGCGCTTGAATGTTCTCCTCAGTCGTGTCGGGTCTGGCGTGAGCCAAGGCGGGCGCAAGCGTCCGAAGCGCGCTCTCGTACAAAGCATCTATCTCTAGGGTCACCAGCTCGATCTTGAGATTGCGAGCAAGCTGCTGGACATCTTCATGGCTCATCGGTGACGTAAACGGTGAGGGCAAGAAGACCCCGAAGACGTTCTGCGGGCCGAGCGCATCGGTAGCAATGCACGCGACCAGCGATGAGTCAATGCCCCCTGAAAGCCCGATAATGACCCTTTCAAAGCCGTTCTTGCGCACGTAGTCTCGCGTAGCCAGCACCAAGGCGCGATAGATCTCTTCGGCTTCCGGGAGAGACGGTTCGATGCGCGGCACTCTCTTGTGGGCAGGGTAGCGCCCTATCGCTCTGGGGAGTGCGATCACGTCACGTGACAGCGCCACGTGTTTGGTCGGCGCCAGCGCCAGGTCAGCGATCAAGAGGTCTTCTTCAAAGGCCTTGGCGCGCGCGAGCATCTTGCCCTCTCTGTCATAGATCAAGCTCTGTCCGTCGAAGACGAGCTCGTCCTGGCCGCCCACGAGGTTGCACAGAGCGAGAGTGACTTTCTCTTGCGCTGAGCGCGCGGCGAGCAGCGCCTCGCGCTGATAGGGCTTTTGGGTCTCATAGGGCGAAGCCGAGATATTGAGAATAAGCTGTGCTCCCGCGCGGGCTTGCGCGGCGATGGGGCTGTCGGTGCACCATAAGTCCTCGCAGATCGTGACTCCGAACGTGAGGTTCCCATCGGTGAAGAGAGAAAGACTGTCGCCGGGGCGGAAATAGCGCAGTTCGTCGAAGACGCCGTAGTTGGGCAGGCAGTGCTTGCGGTAGACCCCCACAAGCTGTCCATCGCAGATGACCGCTGCGGCATTGTAGATTCGATCTCGCTCATGCTCGGCAAACCCGATGATAGCGAGGAGGTCGCGCGCGTGGGGGATGGTCTTGGTGAGCGTCTCTTTGGTGGCTCTGAGAAAGTCCCTTCGGAAGAGCAGGTCTTCTGGGGGATAGCCTGTGAGCGTCAATTCGGGGAAGGCAAGGATATCAACGTTCTCGGCGCGGGCACGCTCAAGATATTCTAAGACTTTCTGGGCATTGCCTTCAAGATCGCCGACGGTCGTGTTGATCTGCGCTAGTCCAAGACGCACGTTCATACAGTTATCTTAAAGAGCCGTGGACTCCTCAGCAAATTCGTAGCTGTTATTCGTAGGCTGTGTTCGGTAGATATCATAGCCCCTTCGAGCCAGCGCCTGAGCTGCTCTCTGCGCGTAAGCGGGAGCGCGCCAGGCAGCATAATACGTTGGCCCGCTGCCGCTCATCCCCCATAGATCGGGCTGCAACTCGCTCAAGATGTGGCGCAGCTCTCTTAACTGCGGGCACAATCGCAGAGCTGCGTCTTCTAAGTCGTTGGCGCAGTCTATGCCCTCACACAGCCGAGCTGCCGGCGGCTGCCAGCCACGTACCCGCAAGAGATCGTATTCGCGATAGACGGCCTCTGTCGAGAGTGCACTGGCGGGCTTAATGAGCACAAAGCTATATTCTTCTAGATAGGAGGGAAGTCTCTCTAAAATCTCTCCCCGGCCCCGCCCGCGACACAGCCCTCCGATCAGAAAATACGGGACGTCACTGCCCAGCTCCAGAGCGAGCTGGCGCAGCTCAGCGTCGCTAAGCTGAAACTGAAAAAGTTCGTTCAGCCCCACCAGCGTCGCGGCAGCATCGCTGGATCCCCCGCCCAAGCCCGCGCCTACAGGAATGCGCTTCTCTAGGTGAATGCGCACGCCCGCCTTCAGCCCTGTATGACTGAAGATAAGCTCAGCCGCGCGATAGACGAGATTCTCCCGCCCTTGGGGCACCGGCCACAGACTGCTGACCGTCACAAGAATCTCGCACTCTTTCTTCTGGGGTACGAGCGTGAGCACGTCATGTAAATCTACGCTCTGGAAGAGCGTCTCGATCTCATGATACCCATCAGGGCGTTGGCCCCGCACCCGCAGGCCGAGATTGATCTTGGCAAACGCCTTCACGGTCTTGCTCACGGCTTTATGATACTATACTATAAGACAGATCGCAGCAGAGGGGGTAGTCTATGGCTGACCAAGTCGAGTTGGAACGAAAGCTCCGCATCCGAACCGAGAAGCCCATCGAAGACAGCCGCGAGTGGGCACACGCCCTCGGCCCCGACGAGATCGGCAGGATCTGCATCGCTGAAGAGCTTTCTATCGCCACCGAAGACAAGAAGACCCATATCGAAGTCTATCTCCCCGAGGAGAAGCGCAACGAGCTTGCCCTTGGGGATTACGTCGTCATCCCCTTGGGGTATAAAGATTACAAAATATTCGCGAGCGTGGAGCAGCTCTGCTATCGCAAGCGCGACGCTGTAGATGACATGAGCGAGGTGCACGTCTTTATCGGTGCAGAGCGCCTGGGTGAGGACGATTATATCGAGACCGCGATCTTAAACCCCATCTCGATGATCGGGCCGGAGCACCAAGCCCTCGAGGTGCGCTATATCCCCAAACCCAACACGATCGTGCGCAAAGTCACGGGTGAAGACGAGGTGAAGATCGGGCTGGATATTCCCGATTCCGGGCTGTTTTTGGGCTATGTCGCAGTCAACGGCGAGCCGATCCAGACCCGACAGAAACAATATGTGCCGTACTATCTCATCAACGACGAGAAGAAGACCGGCGACCCCATGATCTTTATGCACGTGCTGATCGCGGGGATGAGCGGGCGCGGCAAGACCCACGTCGCCAAAAATTTTTTAAGACAGGTCGTCGGCTCGGTCTACCCCATGGAGCGGCGCGGTGGGGAGCAGCGCAAGCCGTGTATCGTCATCATTGACCCGGAGAACGAATATTGGAAGATGCGCGAAGATAATCCCTATCTCGCCAAAGAAGACCAGGAGATGCTCTTCGGTCATGGGGTAAAGTTTGGCGGGATCAAAGAGAAGCTCACGGTCTATGCAGCCGTTGAGGGCGAGCCGCGCTATTCGGGATGCCCCAAGTACACGAACTTCACCATCCCGTTTGAGCTTGTGCGGGATTTTCCGTACTTGATCGCGGGCGGGGAGCTGGACGAAAACCAATACGTCTCGTTAGTCCAGCTTGTGCGCGACTTCTTCTATCAGAGCGAGCACGGCACGTACCAAGAGTTCTTGGACTTTGTGGACAATCCGAATACTCTGGAGATGTACAAACAGAATGGGCGGATTCATCCCGCGACATTTCAAGCGTTGCAGCGTCGTGTGGATCGTCCGCAGTTTAAAAAAGTCTTCGATCAAGGAGCCAACTCGCTCACCCAGCTCTACAGCGATATCTTCGCTGAGGACGTCGTGAGCGTCTTCGCGACCAAGCACTTAAGCCCCGACGCCGAAAGGGTCGTCGTCTTGGCGATTCTCTCGATGATCGCCGATGCGAAGCTCAAGAGCGCGCCGACAGAGTGGGGGAGAAGAATCGAAAAATTCCCCATCGTCCTGGTCGTGGACGAAGCCCATCGCTACTTCACCAAAGATCAAACTCAGCAAGACCGCATCATCGTTGAGAAGTTCATTAAAGCGGCCAAGCAGGGGCGCAAGCATCGCTTGGCGTTGGTGCTCATCACGCAGAGTCCCAAGGACCTGAACGAGACGGTGCTGGCGCAGATCAGCACGCGAATTCTCTTGGGGATGGAGCGAGAGATGGCGGAGTTTGCTGGGGCGCCGCCGCGCTATCAGAAGGTGCTGCCGTACTTTGAGCGCGGGCGCATGATTGTGCACGCCCCGGACAACTCCAAGCCCCTCGAGCTGAAGGGGCTGGACTTCTGCGTGGTGATGCACTAATGAACAAGAAGAAGCGCGATCTCAAAGCGATTGCGAGTTGGCAGGAGCGGATTGCAGAGCACCACCAAAAGATCGAGTTAGAGATGAAACAAGCTCGTCCACGCAGGCGCGCTTCTTCCGGTGAGTCGCAAGAGACGCTGGAAGCTCTCTACGCTGAGCTGGAAGAGGAGTTTGCTAAAGTCCGCGACGCGATGCGCAAGTTTCAAAAAGCTCTATCGAGCACAGAAGCCTATGATCAAGCGTGGGCCAATCTTCTGGTATCGCTCAATGTGCTCGAAACAAAAGCCCGTTCGTTACAAGAGCTACTTGATAAGATAAGTTAAGCGAAGAACAAAGCTGAATAAGGAGTGTTAAATCTATGGCACAGCAAGTTCTGCCGCGCAGCCAAGTCCCCCTTGAACAAACGTGGGATATTCAAAGCGTCTTCCCGTCAGACCAAGCGTGGGAGGACGAGATCAAAAGAGTCACGGAGCAGCTCCCACAGCTCGCGTCGTTTCGCGGGCGCTTGGGCGAAAACCCCAAGGTCTTAGCTGATTGGTTTGATCTTGTTGAGCGCATTGGGCGCAGCGTGGGCAAGATCGTCGTCTACGCGGGGATGCAGCATCACGTGGACACGACTGATCAAGCTGCTGCTGCCAAGAACGACCGCGCGCGCGGGCTGTTTGCGCGCGTCATGGCCGCGATGGCCTTCGCCGAGCCGGAGATGCTCTCCATCGGCTTTGAGAAGCTGCGACGGTGGACGAAAGAGGAGCCGCGTCTGTCTATCTATGGGCACTATTTCGACGAGCTGGAACGTCGTCAAGCTCATATTCGCTCGGCGGAAGTCGAGGAGCTTCTGCGCCAACTGATGGACCCGTTCCGGACGGCTGCCGCGACACACGGCATTCTCTCCGATGCCGAGCTGACGTTCAAGCCCGCCGCCGGCGGCCACGAGATCACTCATAGCACTATTAGTACGCTGCTCCATCACCCAGACCGAGAAGTCCGCCGGACTGCGTGGGAGAACTATTGCGATGCGTTCTTAGCGTTCAAGAACACCATGGCTAACTGCATCGCCGCGGGGGTGAAGCAGAACGTCTTCATGGCTCGCGCCCGACGCTATAAGTCTGCGCTCGAAGCCGCTCTCACGGCCAACCATATCCCCGTTGAGGTCTTTCATAATCTCATTCAGACGTATAAGAAGAATCTGCCCATCTGGCATCGGTATTGGAAGATGCGTCGGCGCGCATTGGGCTACGAGAAGCTCTACGTCTATGACACCAGAGCGCCGTTGACACAGAAACAGTTCACGATCCCGTTCACGCAAACAGTCGAGTGGATCTGCGAGGGCATGAAGCCCCTCGGTGCCGAGTATGTCCAGACACTGCGCCAGGGCGTCTTAGAGCAACGTTGGGTGGACTACGCGGTGAACAAGGGCAAGCGCATGGGGGCGTTCTCGTCAGGCTCTCCGGGGACGCACCCGTTTATTCTCATGAGCTACAACGACGACATCTTCAGTCTAAGCACATTAGCGCACGAGCTGGGGCACTCGCTGCACTCGTATTTCACGTGGAAGCATCAGCCCTTCGTCTACGCGCGCTACTCGCTCTTCGTTGCTGAGGTCGCGTCCAACTTCAACCAAGCGATGGTGCGCGATTATCTCTTAAAGACCCAAAAAGACCCGGATTTTCAGATCACGGTCATCGAAGAAGCGATGGCGAACTTTCATAG
>JAOAIA010000040.1 GCA_026414955.1 Candidatus Bipolaricaulota bacterium | reverse complement strand
GTCATCACGTTGCTTAGACTGTAATTCCCCCATCAATGCTGATCACGGCCCCGTTGATGTAGTTCGCCTCGTCGGACGCTAAGAAGAGAAAGAGTTGTGCGACTTCTCTCGGTGCGCCGAGCCGTCCCAACGGGACCTTCTCTTTCATGGCTTCTAAGATCTTCTCTGGGACGCTCTTGACCATCTCCGTGGAGATAAATCCCGGACAGACGACGTTGACGCAAATGCCCTTGCGCCCCAGCTCCCGCGCCCAGACCCTGGTCATCCCGATCACCCCGGCCTTCGCGGCTACGTAGTTGGTCTGCCCGAAGTTCCCGTAGAGCGCAACGACAGAACTCACATTAATAATCTTGCCCCGGCCCTGCTGTATCATGATGGGCGCGACAGCTTGGGTGCAGTTGAAGACCCCCTTGAGATTGACAGAGATGACTTGGTCGAACTGCTCTTCGGTCATCTTGAGCAGCGTCGCGTCTCTGAGAATTCCCGCGTTGTTCACTAAGATATCTATCCGTCCGAATTCTTTGGCCGTCGTCTCGGCGAGGAGTTGCGCATCGGCTCTCTGAGCGACGTCGGCGCGCACGAAGATCGCCGTGCCGCCGGCGCGTCGGATCTCTGTAGTGGTCTGCTCTCCCAATGCAGAATCTATATCGCTGACGACGACGGTAGCCCCTTCGTGGGCAAAGAGCAGGGCTGTTTCGCGCCCGATCCCGCGCCCCGATCCGGTGATGATCGCCACTTTCTCCTCCAGACGCTTCATAGTTCCCCCTTTGTGCACTTTATGTATGCTACGCGGTGCGCGCGGCGGCGTCAAGTGCGCTCTAGCAACCGAGCGTAGTTCCATTTATAATAGCTTCTTAAGAATAAGGTGCACGAAGGAGGAGCAATATGCGTGCTCACAAGCTAGTCGCAGCCTTGACGGTCATCGCGGTATCGAGTGTGGTGCTGAATTATTCCCTGGTCTCGCAAGAGGCTCCCGCCAAAGGCCCTATCGAAGCGTTCGTCGCCGAGATGAAAGCCATCCCCGGCTTCTTCAACGCCTATCTCAAGAAAGACGGCACGCTCTATCTTGAGGTCACACAGAGTCACTTCGGCAAAGATTTCTTAGTCGTCGTCCAGATGGCTCGCGGCATCGGCGAGTCGTTTCTGCTGACTGGGTATCCGTTGGACTCGGATCTGTTGCAGTTTCGCTTCCGCAACGACAAGATCGAGCTGCTGACGCGCAACCCGTACTTTCGCGCCGCCCCCGGCACGCCCTTAGAAAAGATGGTGCAGTTGGGCTTTCGCGACTCGGTGCGGCGCGCGTTTTCCCTCGTCGCCCGCGATGATGCTGCCGGACGGTATCTCATAGACGCAACAGGACTCTTTGTCTCCGACTGGCCGAACTTGGCTGACTATCTGCCAGCGGTCTTTAAGACCGGCTTCCGGCTCGACCCCACGCGCTCGACGATCTCGTCGGTGAAGGGATTTCCGAGAAATATCGAGATCGAAGCCGATCTGACATTTGCTGCGTTGGCCCCGTTGACGAACGTTCCTGGTCGGGTCTTCGCTATTCTCCCCGACGAGAAGACCCTGCCCATCGCGCTGCACTACAGCGTGCTGGCGCTCCCCGAAGAACCGATGAAGCCCAGGCTCGCTGACGATCGTGTCGGGTATTTTGTCACGACCTACAAAGACTATGAGCGCCAGACAAGCCCAACAAACTCCGTCCGTCTCGTCAATCGCTGGAGATTAGAGAAGAAGGACCCCTATGCGCCGCTCTCTGAGCCGATCAAGCCCATCATCTTCTATCTGGAGAACACGATCCCCAAAGAGTTTCGCCCGTATATCAAACAAGGGGTTGAAGCCTGGAACAAAGCGTTTGAGGCCGCGGGCTTCAAGAACGCGATTCTCGCTTTAGACCAGCCCAACGACCCCAACTGGGACCCCGGCGATGCCCGCTACTCGACGATACGCTGGATGCCCTCGGTCTCGTCGGTCTTCGCCATCGGCCCATCGGACGTTGACCCCCGCACCGGCGAGATTTTAAATGCCGATATCCTCTTCACCGCTGATTGGGTGCGCGCTCTCACGAACGAGTACTTGCGCATGGTTGACAACCCCCTGGCGTTCATCCAAGACGAGATCGAAGCGCGTGAGATCGCACGGCTCTTCAACCCCAACGACGTGGGCAAGCTCTGCTTCTTTGAGACGGGCATGGCTCCGCATATCGCGCTCTTGAATATGACGCTTGCGGCTGACGGGCGTGTCGGCCCCGACGGCGAGATGCCGTTAGAGTACATCGGTGCGGCGTTGCGCGAGCTCACCATGCACGAAGTGGGCCACGCCCTGGGGCTGAGACATAACTTCAAAGCGAGCTTCGCCACGCCGTTTAGAGAACTTCATGACACCGACTACACCAAACAACACGGCGTCACCGCGTCGGTGATGGACTATAACCCGCCCAACATCGCAGCAGACCGCGAGCACCAAGGGGAGTACTATAGCTCGACCGTAGGGCCGTATGATATCTGGGCGATCCAGTGGGGCTACAAGCCCGTGGGCAACGAGACGCTCCAGCCGCATCCAGATTTACAAGCGATTGCCCAGCAGCACGGCAAAGATCAGCATCTCTACGGCACCGACGAGGACGCCTGGAACTACCCCTACGCCCTCGATCCGCGCATCAACCAGTGGGACCTGAGCGACGATCCTATTGCGTACTTTAAGGATCTACAGCGATTAGTCGAGCGGCTCTGGCCCGGTCTAGAAGAGCGCGTGATCGCTGAAGATGCTGAGTACTGGCCGCTGCGCAGCGCCGTGAACGTCTTGCTCTACCAGCAGATGCGCGGGTATATCAGCTACGTCAAAGCGTTGGGCGGCCTGGAAGTGACACGCGCGCACAAGGGCGACGTGCTCACGCCGCTCAAAGTTCTCCCTGCGGAGCAGCAGCGTGAAGCCCTGCGCTTCGTGCTCGACGCGTTCAGCCCGGAGATCCCCCAGCGCTTCCCCAAGCACTTGTTAGATAAAATGCCGCGCGAACGCTGGTGGGACTGGGCCTCGAGTTGGCAATACGGCCAGCGCTTTCATTTCCCGATCCACGACTCGATCACGGCGATGCGCGCTTCTGTGTTGACCGCGGCGTTCTGGCCGGAGCGGCTGCTGCGCATCCGTGACAACGCCTATCGTTCTGACGAAGAGAACCCGTACACGCTCGCCGAGCACTTCAAGGGGTTCACCGATGCGATCTGGGCTGATGTCTTGAACAGACAAGCGCCGACGGATTCGTTCCAACGAGCGATCCAGAGCGTCTATGTAGATACTCTGATCAAGCTAGCAACCGACGAGACCCCCGAGAGGGTCAGCGACGCGGTGGCGATGGCGTACTCCGAGCTTGTGCGCCTAGATCGAGCGATCAGCGATCTCTTAGTAGAAGGGGTGAAGGACCCGCTGGCGCACGCGCATCTCTTAGAGATACAGCATCGTATTCGTGGGGTCGTAGATACGGGGTCAGAATAGCTTGGAGTTCTCAGTTGGACAGTTCTGAGTTCGGCTTGCTCTTGCCGAAACTCAGAACTGGGAACTGCGAACTTGGAACTGTCTCGTGGTGGGCGCTAGAGGATTCGAACCTCTGCCCTTCCGCGTGTAAGGCGGACGCTCTCCCGCTGAGCTAAGCGCCCGAAGAACAATGCAAAGTTTCCAGTTCGACAGCTCCCAGTTTACCGACTCAACTGTCACAACTGCTATTGCCCCATCCGAACCGTCATCACCGGAACTCTCGCTAAGCGCACGACTTCTTCGGTGACGCTCCCCAACAGCACCCGATCTAACCCGCGCCGCCCATGCGTCCCCATCACGATCAGATCGATCTTCGCCTCGTCCACGAAGTCTAAGATCGCTTTGGCCGGACTGCCCACCTTGAGCACCGTCTCGACCTCCTCGACGCCAGACTTGCGAATGATATCTGCTGTCTTCTCCAAGATGCGCTGCCCCTCTTGATGTAACGCCTCAAGAATATTCTTCTCGGCAATGTTGGCGTACTCGAAGAGCAGCGCCGGCGGCTCGGCCACAAAGAGCAGATAGATCTTGGCGTCAAACGCCAGGGCGATTGTCGTGGCGCAGTTGATCGCCTTCTCCACGCCGCGCGACCCGTCCGTCGGCACTAAGATGCGCTTGAACATTATTTCTCACTCTCTAGAGTAAATTCTCGATCGTCTCCACCGGCAGCGGCGCGGCCAACTCCTCTAAGCCCCCTTGATCTAAAATCGCGATCTTGCGCCGCTTCAGCGAGATCAGCCCGCGCTCTTCAAACTCGCCCAACGTCCGAATCGCGGTCTCCGTCGAAATCCCCGCCATCTCCGCCAAGTCCGTGCGGCTGATGCGCGCTTGAATCTCCCCCGTGACTGTCCCGTACTTCCCTGCTAACATCAACAAGAGACGTGCCAAGCGCGCCCGACAGCTCTCATACGCCGTCTCGATGAGCTTCGCTTGGAAGCCCTGGAGCTCGCGCGCGACTTTTTCAGCAAGGTGCAAGGCGATCATGGGATGGCGCTTGAGAAAATCCAAAAAGTCTTCGCGCTTGATGAAGCGCGCCCGCGTCGGCTCCAGCGTCCGCGCCGACGCCGTGTGCGTCCCCCCATCAAAGAGATTCTCCTCGCCTAATAACTCCCCCGGCCCGACGATCTTCAGAATCTGGCGCTTCCCTGCCGGCCCTTGCTTGATCAGCTTGACCTTCCCACTGCAGATAATAAAGAACCCGAACGCCGGTGTCCCCTCGTGAAAGATCGCCTCGTCGGCCCCATACTCGACGGAGCGCATCAGCCTTCGGAGTTCTTGCTGGCCGGTCGCGTCAAGCCCAGTGAAAATCCACGAACACCCAGCACAGCCCTCGGCACCGCAGATCGGCAGGCTTTTCGGACGCTCCCTCGAAATCGTCACACGCTTTTGGGCCATGACACTGCTATTGTAGTCGTTTGCGGGCGGTCATGCAACTGCCTGAGCTATGTCAGAAGATCCTAGGAGTGCACACGCAGTTTCTCTTCTTCTAAAAGTCGAATATAGCGGCCTTCCAGGGCGATCCAGCCGCGGCGCTCTAAGTCGTGTAAGACCCGGCTGACGGTCTCCGGGGCCATGCCCGCGAGCGCCGCCCACTCGTCACGCGAGAGTTTTATGTCAATGAGCACGCCGTGAGCAGTGCGCTCGCCAAAGCGCTGAGCGACCTCGACGAGCTTGCGGGTCAATCGGGCCGCACTCTCGACATAGACCGTTTCCACGAGCGCGCGGCGCAGCTCTCCCAACTGCGTTGAGAACTCTTTCATCAGCCAGATCAAGACGCTCGGATACTCCGAAAAAAGCTCGTGCAGATCGGCCTGGCTCACCCATGCCACACACGTCTGTCGGAGCGTGAGAGCTGACATGGTCTGCACCGACTCGCTGAAGAGTTCTCCCGCTCCTAGCACATCGCCGGGGCCGCTCAGCCGCACCAAGCGGAGGCACCCCTCTACCACGGCCAGCTCCTTCACCGCGCCTTCTAAAACAATATAGAGGCCGTCAACGGGATCGCCCTGGGCGTAGATCTCCGCCCCTGGGGGGAAGGTCATAGTATGGGCCTTGCTCAGCACGGCCTCTTGCGTTGTCGGCTCCAGCGAGGCGAGCCATTGAGCCAGTTCCTTCGTCCTCTTCATACGCTCATAGCTTACTTATGGAGCAAGCCAGGTGTTATGAGCGTGCTCACCTTGGAAGCTGGGCTAGGTCAAGCGAGAACTTGATCTGTATCACGCGGAGCGGCGCTGGCCGCACTGCGGGCAGAAGTGTTCATCGGCGCGAAAACGATAGCCGCAGCGCACACAAAATCGAGCTGGGCGCTGCGGCGCCGTCGCTCGAGCAGTCCGTCGTCGTTGCCGAAGCCATAGCAAGCTTATGACCCCCAGGGCTGCGACAATAAGCCCCGCTCCTGCCCATACGAGAGAACTCAGCGCGGCAGGGCGCAACGACGGGAGAGTATCTGTCTTTCTGTAGCTGACGCGCTGCTCGATCAGCGTGCCGGGGGGGACAGCTCCGACTCTTCTGCCGAAGTAGTGGAAGCCGCGAGTGTCAACCCCTTGAGGTTCCAAGGCAGGGCTGGCTTGAAATCCTGTCGCTCGCAACGGTTGCTGCACTTCGATCTCAAGATTTTTTATGTCATAGCGATCCGAGCGAAACTGAAAGACGAACGCTCGCTCGGGAGCAGTGCCGAGCACGTCGTCGTAATACTCTACTTGAAAGCGACGACTGCCGGGGGTGAAGAGCACGAGCTGCTCGTTGTCCTCAGGGAGAATCTGCCACGCGTCGGTGAGCAAGGTTCCAGCAGGGCCGACGTGGGCGACGGCGTGGATCTGCGCTGTGCGGGGAAGAGTGAACACAAGAGAACTTGTGGGGTCTTCCGCCAGCTCCCCACGGTAGATCACGAGCAATCTGGGGTCATCGTACTCCGGCCACAGAGAGATTGCTAAACGCTCGATTACGACGGGGATCTGCTGGGCAAACCCCAGCGTCCCTAGGATTAGCAATACGATACTCAGTGCGCGACGCATGGGGTCTCAGTCTACTTTATGCAGAGTGCGCGGTGCAACTTAGAATTGGGAGTGACACATGGAGCACGTCTCTGCGCTCTCAATGTGATGGCAGGCAGCGCAGAAGTCGTGTCCGGGCTTGGGCACGCCTTGGCCCAAGAACTCTAAGTGCCCCATCTGCGTGACTCTCTCGTGACATGCCTCGCAGCGCACCCAGAGAGCGATATGGGTCTCATGGGGGAACTGCGCTTTCTCAGAGCGCCGGGGAAGTTTTGCTTCGTGACACTGTAAGCAGTCGTGAGGTTCGAGCTGAGCCATGCGCTCAGCAGCGGGATGGCACTGCGTGCAGTCTCGCGCTGAAGAAAACGTCTGACCGTGCTCCGTAGGTTCCACAGCATGGCACGCGTTGCAGTCAGAGTTTTTAAGATGGACTTTATGAGATGCTGTCTGGGGAGCTTGCACGAACGCGAGAGACTCGACGCCGACATGACACCGCTGGCACCCAAACGGTTCCCCGGCGTGCAACGGCTTCTCGGCTACGTACTCGCGCTGCTCTTGCAGCGCCCGCACACGAGCAATGTTTTCCGCGCTGCGGCGCAGCAGCGCGCTCACGTAGTGAATATTGTGCACGCCCAAGCTGCGGTCTGCTTCAATAAGCTCAATATTTTTCTGGGCTTCCGCGAGGAGAGGGTACTGCTGTGCTGTGGGGGGTGGCTCACGCTGAAGCTGAACAAGCTGCGCGCGCACCTCGGTAAGTTGTTGGGAGACGGCGTGCTGCCACTGGCGCATCAGGCGATCATACCCTGGGCCGTGACAGGTGACGCACGCCTGGGGCGGCGCTTTTGGAGCAACTGGTGTGCGTTCTTGGTGACAGCCCGCGCAGATCACGCCCGATAAGAACATGGGGTCGGGCATAGAGTCTACTCCCGATCCCCCAGTGCCGATATAGATCTGCTCTTGGACGGAATGACGTCCCCCATGACAGCTCGCACAATCGGGCGAGAGCGCCTGAGCCAACTCGAACTCCCCATGCTCTACCTTGGAGTGACAATCGGTGCACTTGAAATGCTGCTCCGTGACATGTGCCCGATGGATAAACTCAGTCTTGCCGTACTCTTCAAAGCGTTCCACGTGACACGAGAAGCACCTCTGGCGGGGCACGTCCCCCGTGCCGCGCGTGACGTGCACATGGCATGTCAGACACGCAACACCACTTTTCAGATACTCTGAGTGATTGAAGACGATCCCACGGATGAGAATCTGGTCTTTCGGCGGGCCGTGACAGCTCGAGCAGTCCCCCAGCGCGTTCCCGCGAGCGCCCCCGATAAAGTGACAAGCCGTGCAGGCGTTCTCATCTACGGCCAGATGATCTCCTTGAACGAGCTGGGAGTGACACGTCGTACACGTCAGCGCGATCCCGCGAGCTGAGACCCTATAGTGCTTCGTATGACTGAACGGGATCTTCTTGCGATAGGCCGTGACTGGTTCTAGAGTGTTCTCGTCATGGCAACTCAAGCAGTTCTGGTCACTGACCCGCGAGTGCGGCTGCACGTTGTATGCGCCGACCCAATAGCGCACCATCTCGCTGAGCAACCGAATCTTTCCCTCGATATATCCCGCAACACCGTGCTCGTAGTGGCAGTCAATGCAGTGGACTCGCGCGTGGCTGGAGCTGGCCCAGTTGTCGTAGAACGGCCTCATAAAGTGACACGATGCGCAGAAACTCGACTGATCGGTGGCACGTGCTCCAGCCCACGCCAGCCAGATCAGAATCGCTATCGCTATGAGCGTGAGCACAAGCCAGCGACGCTTCATGGTCGTTTGGCCTCCGCCTCCTCACCCCACTCCCCTCACCCCTCCCCCCTCTCCCTCGGAGGGGAGAGGGGCCGGGGGTGAGAGTGCAATCAACTGCTCGTACTCCAACGGGTGCTCTTCCATCATGCGCTTCTTCGAGATCTTCCCCGTGAAGATCGTCATATTCATAGGGAAGACGTCGGGATTGAAATGGGCATGGTACATGTGCCAGGTGACGAGCGCCAGGATCGCTAATAGCGCTTCGCCCGAATGGGCCTGCAGGGCGACGTCGAAGATATACTTGGGGAAATACGCCAACGCGATCCTATGGAACCAGAGCATCAAGCCGGAGATGACCATGACCGCTGTGCCCCACACTAACGCCCAGTACTCGAATTTCTCGCTGTAGCTGTAGCGCCCGAACTTGGGGCGCTCCGGGGACAGACCCAGCATAAATTTCACATGCGCGATAAAGTCCCAAAAATCTTTCACCCTGGGAAGCAGTTCTCGGAGTTCACGGCGGCCCGCATGCGTCATCAGCCAACCGATGTGCCACACCGAGACGAGCATCAAGAGCGACGCTCCGACTCGATGGATGATGCGATTGACCTCCAAGCTCCAGATGTGGCGAAAGATGAACTCCGCCCAAGCCGAATCGTGAAATTTGATGGGCAGCCCCGTGATCGTCAACAGAATGACCCCGATAGCCAACACCAGGTGCTGCAAGCAGAAGTTCATACTAAACCGCACGAAGTACTCCTCTGCTTCCTGTGGTTTTTCTTTGGCAGCGCGGCTCTTGGCGTGCAACTCTTTCTCGATCTGCGCTCGAACTAACTCTTTAATGCGCCGGAGCTCCGCGTCGTCCAGGGGACGCTCAAGCTCCTGTTCCAGCTCGCGTTGCAACTCCCGCGTGAGTTGCTCTTCGGAATCAGCCATGAGGTCTCCTTCGTGCGTGCCGCCACCGTCCGTAGAGATCCAACACTATATAAAGGACGAAGAACGAGGTCATCACGATGATCAACCAGCGATAGAACTCGTAGACCCAGAAGACGATCCCAGCATCAGGGTCACTGGGGATGATATGGAATCTCCCGCGAGCAACGTTGCTTGAAGCATTGGGGTGACATTGTCCGCAGGTCTGCGCCAAGTTCAGGGGATGGATCGGGGAGCGCGGATCGCGACTGGACAGAATCTTATGATATTCATGGCAACTGATACAATGGGCGCTCTTGAGAATCCCAAATTCTATAGCAATGCCGTGAAAGCTCTTCTTGAACGCTTCGACTTGTTTGACAGGGACGCCACGGCGCTCCATGATCGAGACGTCGGTATGACAGCGCGCGCAGGTGTTGGCGACGTTCTGCGGGTGGAGCGACGAGCGCGGATCGTCTGGGGGGAAGAGATCGTGCTCGCGATGGCAATCCGAGCAGACCGCAGACTCTAAGACGTTGTTGCGCAGCGCCTGCCCGTGGACGCCCTCTAAGTAGTCTGTGTAGATCTCGACGTGACAGCTCGCGCAGGTCTTAGGAATATTCACCCGATAGACGGGCGAAAGCGGGTCAGTGTGCGCGCGGACGGAATGCACCGTGTGGCAGTTCTTGCAGTCGGGAGCGTTGGGATCGCCGCGCTCGAACGCTTTGCCGTGGACGCTCTCTTTGTATTTCTCTGGGCGCTCGCTCACCGGCGCTCCCACGACGTTCCCTTGATAGTGACACTGCAAACAGTGTATCTGTTCGGGGCGCCTCTGATGCGGGATGACCGTCACGTCGGTATGACAATCTACACAGAGCTTTTCTCCGTGCACGGACGCTTTGAACTGCTCGTAGTCCACAAAGAGAGCTCTGAATTGTCCTGGGGCGACTTCGCGCTTGAAGCCGGGATTAGCGTGACATTCCAAAAGACAGCGGGCGTTGGGGTCGCGCTGGCTATAGCCGGGCCAACTGATCGGTATCAGGCCCACCATGATGACGGAGAGGACGATGAGCCTCGCCCCGAAGCCACGGGCTAGAGCTACTGCGCACTTCGCACCCCCAGCTCGCATCTTTAGATGCCGAGCTGTAAACAGCTTCTTCATAGCAAGCCCTTCTCCTTGAGGCGCTTGTACTCCAACGGGTGCTCTTCTTGGAGCTGGCTTTCTGAGATCTTCCCGTCCCAGAAGCTCCAGTCTATGGGGAATCGTCCCGGACTGAGATGTACAATATAGAGATGCCACAGCGTCAGCACGATGAGGATCAACGTGCCGGTGCCGCCGTGCACAGCCAGAGCCACGTCGAAGGCCCACTTGGGCAATAGCCCAAAGAACCAGTTGTGAAACCAAAGGACAAAGCCACTGCCGATCATCACGACAATGAAGAGCGCGAAGGCCCAGTACTGGAATTTCTCGCGATAGCTATAGCGATCAAGCTGAGGCTTCTCGGCGCGCAGCCCTAAGTCATAGAGCAACGCTGCCCCGTAATCTCGAAAATCTTGGACGCGCAGGAGCATCTGCATGAACTCTTCATGGCCCTGGCGCGAAAACAGAATATAGAGCAGGTGATAGAGCGTTGTGGCGATGAGCAGCCCCGCAGCAATACGATGCAGAGTCCCCCGGGCTTCAAAGCCCCCTTCTAGCGCAATGAGCAAGCGCCCGAAGGCACTATCCCAATAGAGCAGCGCTAAGCCTGTCACTATTAAGAGCGTGACGCTCACCAGCAGTGCGAAGTGCTGCACGCGCAACGGAAGATTGATCCTCTCGATGGTCCGCTCTGCGCTCAGTTCTTCGACCTGTTCACTGGGCATGGCGCTTCTTCCTCCTCCTCACCCAACGGATGATGTCGAGACTGACATGGAGCACGAAGAGGGTCGCAAAGACCCCAAGAAAGACCAGATAGAAGACGTGTACAGCGTAGACCTCCGGCGAGACGCTCAGCTTGGCCTCGACGTGGACCTTGCCCTTCAAGAGATTCGCGCTCGCGGTGGGATGACATTGCCCGCAGGTCTGCCAGAGATTACTCGGATGGATCGAGGACTTGGGATCAGAGGCCGCGAGAATGAGATGGCTCCCGTGGCAGCTAGAACACTTGGCCGCGATGAGATTGCCGTATTTGACGGACAGACCGTGATAGCTCTCCCAATAGGTCGAATAGCGATGGGCGGCGAGGCCAAACCGCTCCGAGAGCCCAGAGTTCTCGTGGCAGCGCCCGCAGGTCTGGGGGAGGTTGCGCACGAAGACACTGGAGCGGGGATCGGTTTTCGAGAAGATCGCGTGCGCTGAGTGGCAATCGGCGCAGCGGGCAGCCTCGCCGATCCCCTGGGCGCGAGCTTGGCCATGCACGCTCTGCTGATATTGCTGGACTTGGTCGGGATGACAACCCGCGCACGCCTGGGCTGTCAAGCGCATAGGCGGTTGCTCATGAGGGATGCTCTGAACGTCACGGTGACAGACGGTGCACGCGAGGTCTTGGTGCACAGAGCTTTCAAATGTTACACGATCTACTCTGTCTCCGTGGCAATCCCAACAGCCCTGCTGGCCCGCAGCAGTAGATACGATGCCCATGATCAAGAGTATCCAACTGAAGGCTATCATACGCGCTCTCTTGTAGTTGTAGCCGACCAGCGCAGCCCCTGCCATGATGCAGATCGGGGAAAAAGATGAGATAGATCAGGGTGCCGGCGACTGAAGTCACCGGCTTAGTAGATGGAAGCGTGCTACAGCACGCTCTATAAGCCCCCTTCAGCGGGCTTGCATCTTCTGAGTCGGATGCTGCAGCAGCGGCCTCAAAAATCTTTATGGCACTTGAAGCAATCGCCCCCTTGAGGGGGCACGTCGTTGTGATGACACTGAGCGCAGAAGTCATGCCCGAGCGCGGGCACGCCCCGCCCAGAACGTAAGAAGGCTAAGTGACTCTCTTGAGTGACGTTCTCGTGGCAGATCGAGCACGCCAGCCCCATCGTGATGTGCTGCTCGTGGGGGAACTTCACGAGCTTGGAACGCGCGGGAATCTGGGCTTGGTGGCATTGCAAGCAGCCTTGAGATTCTAATTGGGC
>JAOAIA010000039.1 GCA_026414955.1 Candidatus Bipolaricaulota bacterium | reverse complement strand
ATATATAACAGAGAGAGCTGTGCTGCGCAACCCGATAGTTGCGCATAGTCAGCGCAGGTGCTTAAATAAGACTCTAAGGAGGCTAACACGATGGATCTGCGATGGTGGATATGGCTTGGGGTAGCGGTCTTCGTGGGAATAGTTGGGTATATATGGCTGAGCACACCGCAGGAACTCAAGCCAACAGTGCTCTCGCTGGAGGATATCACCGAAACCCGAATGACGCTTGCGCGCACGCCCGCGGGCAAGCTCGAATATCGTCAGTTTCTTACACGAGTTGTTCCATATTTCCGCGAGCGAGCGCACGAGTTCAGCTATGTCTTAGGGGGACGCGCTGTAGGATTTCTCAAGAACCAAGACATTGAAGTCCAGCGCGATGTCTTTCTGGTCCTCCCTCGGCGTACAGCGTTAGGACTCCGTGTGACAAGTCCTGAGCCGTTAGAGATCTTGAGCTTCTACGCTCCTGCTCCTGATGGGCTCGATGAAGTCCAAGTCCTCATTGGTGACGTCTTCCCGCCAGGAGATCCCTCGTCGCTGCGTCCGCAGCCCCTTCCCACCGATGAGTCCGACATACGGCCCCAATTCTTGAACCTCGCGACACTGGCGAACAAAGAATTCCCTAAGGGAAGCTCTCTCTTTGAGTGGACGTACCTTGCCCGAGGTAATGAGGGCTCCGTTGCACTTATGCGCGTGAGGGAGCGCGTGCAGCTTAGGGAGCGTTCCCCACATTTTCTCTATATTCGTCAAGGGCAAGCGCGCATCACCATCGGGGACCAAATCTTAGAAGCAACAGCAGGGCAAGTCGTGATCCTGCCTAACGCCGCAACGCGTATTATCGAGCGCCTCGGAGATGAACCCCTGGAGTTTCTGCTCTTTTCTGCCCCACCGCTGCATAAGAAAGATATATCTAACTAATTCCCCGAAAACGCTTGAGATAGAGCAGTATGCCCTGGACGTTCATCTCGATCTCGCCGCGCAAGAGCGGTTCCGGGTAGTGATCTTTTAATAACGGGGTTTCTCTCTGCACGAAGTGCTCTTTGACGGCTTGGTCGTCTTGGAGAGTCTTCTTCGCGTGCTCGATCTCGGCAACCCAAGTCTGGAGCATCTGCGCGTACTGATCCAGAAGACTTATATCAGCATGTGCGCCCCAGTGAGTGTAGAGCAAGAGTTTTGGCTGAAGGGCTTTGAGATGGGCGAGCGTCTCCAGAGCTTGCTCTAAGTGAAATGCCGGTGGGGGCGTCGTCGGCAGAAGTCCTGCAGCCCAAGGACGATAGATCCCTGCAGCGTCACCGGAGAAGAGCCCGCGCAGCTTGCGTTCAAAAAAGCAAACTTGGTGTGGCGCATGTCCCGGCGCCGCGATCACTTCGATCTCATAGCCATCACCAAGATTGAAGACCTCACCGCCGCGCACAGGAAGAACTCTCTCTTTTGGTGTAGGCTTGAGCGTGCCGTAGAACGGGAACATCGGGCCAACAGCGCGCTGCACGCTCTCTAAAAGTTTTGCTGGGTCTATTAAGTGCGGCGCTCCTTGTTCATGGGCAATCACTTGAGCATTGGGACAGGCTTCAGCCAAGTGTCCTGTGCCTCCAGCGTGATCGAGATGGACGTGCGTTGGCATGATATACGCGACGTCCTCACGACGAATCTTGAGCTCATCGAGTGCTGCGAGGACTTTGTCTAGTATGTGCGACAGGCCCGTCTCGATGATAGCAACCCGTGGGGCTTTGAGAATGTAAAGCCCATCGTAGCGATCGAGCCCAAACATCCCCGTGTCGAGAATATAGAGATTTTCAGCGACTCTTTGCGTAAGCATCATAGGAACTCCTTCGAGAAGTGCCGTAATGCTCAACTGGGCCTTAGTATAACAAGAAAACGGCTACACAGCCAAGCAGCGGCTACTTTTTGTCTTTTCTGACTCGTTGGTCTACAATATTTTTATGGACAAGGTCTTCCGCGATCCGGTGCACAATCTCATTGGGTTCGACAAAGAGCGCGACGCTCTCGTCTTACAGCTCATTGATACCCCGCAGTTTCAGCGTCTACGCAATATCCGTCAGTTGGGCGTGACTTCTCTTGTCTACCCCGGAGCGACGCACACGCGCTTCTCCCACGCCCTGGGAACGGCGTTCTTAATGAAACGAGTCTTAGAGCACTTTCATGAGCTCAATCCCCCACCCGCTCTGCAACGCATCTTGGACGAGCATCGCGAACTGCTGCTCGCGGCAGCTTTATTGCACGATCTGGGACATCTGCCCTTCTCGCATTTACTCGAAGAGTTCACCCACATCCCCCACGAAGATTGGACCGTGCGCATCGTCGGCGATCCCCAAAGCCCCGTGCACTCCGTCTTAGCCAGAGCAAATCCGAACTACCCCGCCCAGATGATCCGGCTCTTTCAGAGAACGTTTCAGCCGGCGTTCGCCGTCAAATTGCTCTCGAGCCAGCTCGATGTAGATCGCATGGAGTATCTCTTGCGCGATAGCCTCTGTACCGGGGTCACGTATGGCTACTTCGATGTGAACTGGCTCATACACAGTCTAAGACTCGTCGAGCAGCGCGACGACTGGGAATTAGCTATAGATTTGCGCAAGGGGCTGCACGCCGCCGAAGGATACGTGCTCGCGCGATACTATATGTACCAGCAAGTTTATCACCACAAGACGGCGCGTGCCGCTGACGTCATGGTGCGCAAGATTCTCCAAAGAGCCTCGGAGCTGCTGCACACCGGGCACGAGCTCGTCGCCACCCCCGCCCTGAAAAAACTCTTAACCGACCCAACGGCGCTCACGCTCGACGATCACTTACGATTAGACGACACGGTCATTATGACAGCACTGCAACACTGGCGCGAGAGCGATGATCCTATACTCTCGGAGCTGGTGCGCCGGTTCTGGCAGCGCCGGTTGTTTAAGACCCTCGAGATGCCCGTAGAAGAGTTCACGGCGTGGTCGGGACAACTGCGCGAACTTGCTACAAAAGCGGGCTTTGCCCCAGAATACTATCTCGTCTTAGATCGCGTAAGCGACGACCCGTACACGGATCGCTATCTCTGGATCACCCAAGAAGTCAGCGAGAATATCTTTTTAATCAACGAAGCACACGAGCTGATAGAACTCTCTCACGCTTCAGACGTCATCGGCGCGCTGCGCAATAAGACTTTTAGCCAAGATCGGCTCTGCTTCCCCGAAGAACTGCGTGAGCCGATCAGGCGCTTGCTAGGCCGTTGAGAAATCTCTCGGCTTTGTCGAGAAGCTCTTGGGCGTTCTCATAGCTGAGCCGCTGGCGCGTCCGCTCATAGCTCGCCCACAGATAATCCAAGTGCTCCCCAGAAAGCTTGACAGTGAACGAGCGCGCCCGCCCCAGAAAATAGACGACCTCTTTCCGGAGGTTCTTCGAGCCGCGCGCAAACTCATAATCAATTATTTCGCGAAACCCCGGCACGATCTCGACAGCGATGTCGGCTTCTTCTTGAAGCTCTCGCAGCGCGGCGTTCATCTCGTCTTCATCGGGTTCGACGCGCCCCTTGGGAAAGCCCCAATGTCCTCCACTGGCACTGCGCAACAGTAAATACTCGCGACCGGCAGGGCCGTCCCGAAAGACGATCACGCCGGCCGACCGCTCCTCCGTGTGCATACTGGTTAACCCAAGTCTATCTCGTGATCTTTGTCATCATAGGCGCGGATGCTCAGGCCCAAGCTCTGCAACTCTTTGACGAGCACCCTGAACGACTCCGGCAGCCCCGGCTTGGGGAACTCTTCCCCTTTGAAGATCGCCTTGTAGAGCTGGACACGCCCGCGCGTGTCGTCGCTCTTGAGGGTGAGCATCTCCTGGAGCGTCGCGGCTGCACCGTAGGCTTCTAAGGCCCAGACCTCCATCTCGCCTAATCGTTGGCCGCCCATCTGCGCCTTGCCCCCCAACGGCTGCTGCGTAATTAAGCTGTACGGCCCCACCGAGCGCGCGTGGATCTTCTCGTTGGCGATATGCTCCAGCTTGAGCATGTACATATAGCCCACAGTGACGGGATGCTCAAACGGCTCGCCGGTGCGGCCATCCCGCAATATGACCTTGCCTGTGGGATACGTGGGGTCATCGCCATCGGCGAGACCGTGCTCCTTGCGGGCTTTGTACAGTTCATCTAGAATCTTCTCTTCTTTGGCACCATCGAAGACCGGCGAGGCCATATACTCGCCCTTCAGATGCGCCACCCAGCCCAAGTGCGCCTCAAAGACCTGTCCCAAATTCATGCGCGACGGCACGCCCAAGGGATTGAGGATCATATCAACGGGGGTGCCGTCGGGCAAGAAGGGCATATCTTCGACCGGGAGGATCTTCGCGATCACGCCCTTGTTGCCGTGCCGTCCGGCCAATTTATCTGCGACGGAGATCTTCTTGCGCTGGGCGACGTAGACTTTGACTAGCTGGTTGACGCCGGGTTCGAGTTCGTCGCCCTTGTCGCGCGAGAACTTCTTCACCCGGATCACTTTGCCGCCCTCGGTCGTAGGCGGCAGCCTCAGCGAGGTGTTGCGCACGTTGCGCGAGCGCTCCCCGAAGATAGACTTGAAGATGCGCTCTTCGGGGGTCGGCTCGGTCTCACCGCGCGGCGTGATCTTGCCCACTAAAATATCCCCGGTCTTCACTTCTGTGCCCACGCGCACGACCCCGTCTTCGTCGAGATTTCTCAGCTCCTCTTTGCTCAGGTCGGGAATATCGTCGGTGATCTCTTCGGGGCCGAGTTTCGTCTCCTCAGCACGAACTTCGTACTCTTGAATGTGAATCGAGTCCAGAATATCTTCTCGGACCAAGCGCTCGCTGATGACGATAGCGTCTTCGTAGTTGTAGCCCTCGAAGGGGAGGAAGCAGATCAAGACGTTGGCTCCCAGCGCGAGTTCCCCGTGATCAGTCGCCGGGCCGTCGGCGAGCACCTCGCCCTTCTGGACCTTCTGGCCCACGCTCACGATCGGGCGCTGGTGCACCAGCGTATCTTGGTTAGAACGATCAAACGTGATGAGCTTGTAGACGTGCTCCTTGCGCCCGGACTTCACCACGATCTTCTGGGCATCTACGTACGAGACGACGCCGTCTTCTTCGGCGATGACGAGCATCCCGGAGTCGCGGGCGACCTTGGCTTCTATGCCCGTCCCGACATAGGGAGCCTGCGGCTTCAATAACGGCACAGCCTGGCGCTGCATGTTCGCGCCCATGAGCGCTCGGTTGGAGTCGTCGTGCTCCAAGAACGGGATGAGCGACGC
This sequence comes from Candidatus Bipolaricaulota bacterium, assembly GCA_026414955.1. Taxonomy (GTDB): domain Bacteria; phylum Bipolaricaulota; class Bipolaricaulia; order RBG-16-55-9; family DRXL01; genus JANXCC01. The sequence goes on along the minus strand of JAOAIA010000039.1, from coordinate 7,590 downwards.
CGAGACGCTGACGAGCGCCGCCGGCGAGATTTCTATAAAGTCGACTTCTTCGCGCGGCACGATGCGAATGTTCTCGCGCCCCGTGCGGATCTCCACTTCCTTGGGGATGATCTTCCCATCTTTATCTAACGGCACCGTCGCCGGCGCGATCTTGTAGTGCTCTTCTTCGTCGGCCATGAGATATTTGATCTGGCTCGTCACCCTGCCGTTCTTGACCACGCGATAGGGCGCTTCTAAAAACCCGTACTCGTTGATGCGAGCGTAGGTCGCCATGCTCGTGATCAATCCGATGTTTTGGCCTTCGGGCGTCTCGATGGGGCAGATGCGATCATAGTGCGACGGATGGACGTCGCGCACCTCGATCTTGGCGCGTCTCTTGCTCATGCTGCCCCCCAGCGCCGAGAGCCGGCGCTTGTGCGTCAGCTCGGTCAACGGGTTCGTCTGCTCCAAGAACTGCGAGAGCCGTCCCACGTAGAAGAGCTTATTGAGCGCGCTTTGCACGATGCGCCCGCTGATCAGATTTCTCAGGGGTTCCTCTTGGTCGAGGGGATATTTGCTCAGGCGATCTTGGGTCAGGTGCGCCATGCGCTTGAGGCCCTCGCGCAATCTATTGAAAGCTGTCTCCCCCGGCGTCTCCACGCGCTTGTTCGCCAAGTGGTCTTTATCGTCAATGAGCAACGGGTTTGTGGGAACTTCCAGCAGATGCTTCAGGGTGAGCGCGATCTCTTCTTTGTGCAAGATCGTATCGTGCTCAGGGCGGTTCACCCCGAGTTTCTTGTTCACCATGAACCGCCCGACCCGGGAGAGGCTGAACGTCGCGGGGTTGAAGAACAGATTGATGAAGAAATCTTGTTTTGTCTTTTGGGTAGGCCGCTCGGCGCCGCGCAGCTTGCGATAGATCAGCTCCAGCGCCATCTCCGCAGAAGTCGTCTTGTCCTCGTCGAGGCTCTTCTGAATATAGCGATCCAAGCAGTGCACGCGCTGGGGCTTCGCTTGAACAATCTGTTCGATCAGGGCTGGGGTTAACCGCTCGCCCTCGCGCACGATCACCTTGCCGTTGCTGATAGGCTCCGTCACGACGCAATCAACGAAGCGCGAGAGTTTCTCAGTTGTCACGGGGTTGAGGACAACCGAGTAGAGCTTATAAATATCAGCCGTCGTGTAGCCCAAGGCCCGCAGGAGCACCGTGGGCGGGAGATTCCCCTTGCGGTCGAGCTGCGCGGTGATGCGCTCTTTTTTGGTGTCGAGCACGAATTCCAACCAAGCCCCGTAATCAGGGAGAATTTGCGCGCGATACTCTGAAGGCCCTTCTCTCGTGAAGTAGATGCCCGGCGAGCGCGTCAGGTGATTGACCAACGCGTTCTCCGAGCCGTTGATGATAAACGTCCCGCGCCTGGTCATCAACGGGATATCAGCCAGATAGAGATCGTCTTCTTTGACCTTCTTGCCGTTCTGTTTCAGAATCCCTTTGACGCGCAGCGTCGCCGCGTATGTTAAGTTCTTATCTTTGCAATCTTGCTCGGTGTACGGCGGAGGGGTGAGGCGCGGGTCTTTGAGTTCCAATTCAAACCCTTCGCGCCCCTCGCCCTTGATCGGGCTGATCTCGCGGATGAGCGCGGGAATCCCCTCGTTCAGAAACCAGTCATACGAGCGCTTCTGGTCTTGCAGCAGATACGGCAGATCCATCACGTGGCCGACACGGCCCCAGGAGCGTCTTGTGCGCATATCCCTCCTTCACTGAGATGGGGAAAAACAACGGAGGCTGGGGCGCTTGCGCGCCCCCGCCTAGATCACTCTTCACCCTCTCTACCAAAAATGAGCTTCAACTCTATTGAATCTCAACCTCAGCACCGACAGCGACGAGCTGCTCCTTGATCTTGTTGGCCTCTTCTTCGTTGACCCCATCTTTGATAACCGCGGGGACGTGGTCCACCAAGTCCTTGCTCTCCTTGAGGCCCTTCCCTGTGATGTCCTTCACGACCTTGATGAGCTGAACTTTCTGCTGGCCCGCGTTCTTGAGCACGACTTTGAACGTCGTCTTCTCCGCCGTCGCTGTGGCTCCACCGGCCCCAGCGGCCGCGCCGGGCATGGGCGCCACCATCATCGGCACCCCAGCAGAGGCCTTGACGCCGAATCTCTCCTCCAATGCTTTGACCAGATCCGACAGCTCCTTGACGGTCATCTGCTCGACCGTCGCCACTAAGTCTTGCACATTAACAGCCATGATAAATCCCTCCTCAAGAAATTTCGATTGCAATGCTTTACGACGCCGGGGGCGCCTGCTCCCCCTCGCGCTTCTTGCGCACCTCGTCCACGACGCTGACAAAATCCCGCACCACAGCGTGGAGCACGCTCGCCAACTGCTGCATCGGGGCCTGGAGCGCGCTGACGAGCATCCCCAACAGCTCATGGCGGCTGGGCAAATTCGCTAGCTGCTCGGCTTCGGCGGCGCTCACCACGACGCCCTCCATCACCCCGCCCTTGATCTTATAGTGCTCGAACTTCTTCGTCAGGGAGTGGGAGACCTTGAACGCCAGCGCCGGATCATCATAACTGATACAGAGCCCTGTCGGCCCACGAAAGTACGAATCCGTCTCTTTGATGCCGACGCGCTCCGCCGCCAATCGAGCCACGTTGTTCTTCACCACCCGGTACTCCAAGCCGTGCTTGCGAAACTCGCGGCGCAGCTCGACCATATCCGACGCAGTCAGCCCGTGAAAGTCCGTAAAGACCAGGGCTTTCGATCTCTTGAGACGCTCTTCTAACAGACGGACAGCCTGCTCTTTCTCTGCCGTTGGCATAGATACTCCTCCACGCTCAGAGTCTCTTGGCGGCGACCAGCTTTTGTAGGTCGTCCGGGTCGACTTTGATCCCCGGCCCCATCGTCGAGCTGATCGTGATAGACTTTATAAATCGCCCTTTGATGTCGGCGGGCTTCTCGTCAAGGACGGCCGCCGCCAACGCGACCAAATTCTCTTTCAGGCGCTCCGCGCTGAACGAGCAGCGCCCGAACGTCGAATGGACGTTGCCGTACTCGTCGAGGCGGAATTCGAGCTTGCCCCGTTTGAGTTCTTTCACGGCCGTCCCAATATCAGGCGTGACCGTGCCGGACTTGGGGCTGGGCATCAGGCCGCGCGGGCCGAGCACTTTGCCCAGCTTGCTCACCACGCCCATCATATCGGGCGTCGCCACCACCCGATCAAACTCCATCCAGCCCTCTTCGATCTTCTTCACTAAATCCTCGCCGCCCACGAAGTCCGCCCCAGCTTCTTGAGCTTCCTTGAGCTTGTCGCCCTTGGCGAACGCCAGCACCGTGACGGCCTTGCCCGTCCCATACGGCAGCGTCACCGTCCCCCGGATGCGGTGCTCGTTCTTCTTTGGGTCCACAGCCAATCGAAAGACCGCATCCGCAGACTCGTCGAATTTGGCCGTCGCGCACTCCTTCATCAGTTTGACGGCTTCGTCGACTGCGTAGAACTTCGTCCGGTCCACTTTCTCTTTCACAGCGCCGTAGCGTTTGCTGCGCTCCATAGAGTTCTCCTAGCTTTCGACAATTTCGATGCCCATATTGCGTGCCGTCCCCGCGAGGGTGTTCATCGCGGCTTCGACCGAATTGACGTTCATATCGGGCATCTTCATCTCGGCGATGCGCCGCAATTGCTCTTTGGTGATCTTGCCCACCTTGACCGTATGGGGCTGGCCGGAGCCTTTGGGGACTCCTGCAGCCCGCTTGAGCAGCTCGCTCGCCGGGGGCTTTTTCAGCACGAAATCGAACGAGCGGTCAGCGTAGACCGTGATCTGGGCCGGGATAATTAAGCCCTTCTCCTCGTTCTTCGTCGCGTCGTTGAATTTTTTGCAGAAATCAGCGATATTGATCTTGTGCTCGGCGAGCGCCGGCCCGACGGGGGGCGCGGGCGTCGCCTGCCCCGCGGGCAATTGTAATTTCACCACCGCGACGACTTGCTTCTTCGCAGCCATGCTCTTCCACGCTCCTAAATCTTCTGAATGCTCTCAAACGGCAGGTCTACGCGCGTCTCGCGCCCGAAGATTTTTACAGTAATCGTGGCGATCTCGCGCTCCTTGTCCAATTCGACGATAGCCCCGGTGAAGTCCGCAAACGGCCCCTCGATGATCTCCACGACCTCGCCGATCTCAAACTCGACTTCGATCTTGGGACCAACGGCCTTGGGGGCTTCGAGCAGACCCGCCTTGCGCTTGACCACCTTCATATCCTCTTCGCTCAACGGCAGAGGGGGATTGCCCACAAAGCGACACTTGATCCCCTCCGGCAGCTGCAAGACATCTTGTCCCATCTCCATATACGCGAAAATATACCCAGGGAAGAGTCGGCGCTTCTCGATATACTGCACCGTCACGACGCGCTTGTCCTTGTACTCTTTGATCTTGACCAGACCCGACGCGCGTGACTCGATCTTGTCTTCTTTCTCGATCAGGTCGCCCTTCTTGAGCGTGACCCCCTCTTTGAGCCGGACGAGATACTTCTCCGGGACAAGGAGGGTCACCGTCTCATGGGTATCGAGTCGCTCAAGCTGCACACGCTTGACGCGATCACGCTGCACGACTGTGGTCTTGACCGCCGGGGTGCGAAAGTTCGGGTCGGAATCGGTCGTAAGGGGCACGCTGGGCGGGATCTTCTCGCCGGTGCGAATATCGCGCCGAATGCGCTTCTCCAAGGGAATGAGAAATTCTTCTTCATTGCGATTGCTCATCTCCACGATAACTCTCTGGAGCGTCTCGATGCTCTTCACTTTGGCGTCGAAGCTCATAGATTTGGCGGGCTTGACCGCGATAATATCACCCTTCTGGATGCGCTTATTCGGCTCGATCTTCAGCTCGTACTCGTAGGGAACGCGATACTCCCCGGTGCGCCCGCGACGAGCTTTAGACGTGATCACTTCCTCGACGGGGGCCAAGAAGCGCACCTCGTTCCCGTTCACCTGAAAAGCGGCGACCTTGCGTTCTAAGCCCAACTGGCGCACGCGCTCCTCTAACAGCTCGGCGACCTTCAGCTCACTGCCCGCATAGGTCTGAATCGCATACCACCGTTTCATAGGGTTACCGTCGCTGTAATAAGAACTCCACGAAGTTACGAAAGATCCAATCCCATATCCCGACATAGATAGACAGCAACACGATGATGATGATCACCAACGTTGTCAAGCCAATGACCTCCAGGCGGCTGGGCCAGCTCACCCGCCGGAACTCCCCGTAGATCTCGCGAAAGAACGTGACGACGCGATCTCGCATGATAGCTCCTCTCAGGCCCGGGAGGATTTGAACCCCCAACCTACCGATTTGGAGTCGGTTGCTCTGCCAGTTGAGCTACGGGCCTATCTCTCACACTTCCTTGTGCGGCGTGTGCTTGCGACACCACTTGCAGTACTTCTTCAGCTCTAATTTGTTCCGCACGTTCTTGGGGTTCTTGGTCGTGTGATAATTGCGATGGCGGCAGACGGTGCACGCCAGCGTCACGTGCTCCTGCGGCATGGTTCTCCTGCTCCCTTACGCCAAGATCTTCGTGACGACGCCCGCGCCGACCGTGCGCCCGCCTTCACGGATGGCGAAGCGCAGTTGCTCCTCCATGGCGATGTGGCTGATCAGCTCGGCTGTAATGCGCACGTTGTCTCCCGGCATGACCATCTCGATCCCTGAGGGGAGCGTCACGACGCCGGTGACGTCGGTCGTGCGGAAATAGAACTGCGGCTTATACCCGGAGAAGAACGGGCTGTGGCGGCCGCCCTCGTCCTTGCTGAGCGCGTAGACTTCGGCTTCAAACTTGGTGTGCGGCGTGATCGAGCCGGGAGCAGCCAAGACCATGCCGCGCTCCACTTCGTCCTTCTCGATGCCGCGCAGCAGCACCCCGATGTTGTCCCCCGGAATAGCCTCGTCCAAGACCTTATTGAACATCTCCAAGCTGGTCGCAACGGTCTTGCGCGACTCAGGTCGCAGGCCGACGATCTCGACCTCAGCGCCCGGCGTGATGCGCCCGCGCTCCACGCGCCCGGTGACCACCGTGCCGCGCCCCTTAATAGAGAAGACGTCCTCAATAGACATCAAGAACGGCTTGTCAATGTCGCGGACCGGTTCGGGGATGTACTCATCAATGGCTTTCATGAGATCCCAGATGCACTTGGTTGCCTCAGGATCATTGGGGTTCTTATACGCTTTCAAGGCCGAGCCGCGAATGACCGGCGCGGTATCGCCAGGGAATTTGTACTTCGTCAAGAGATCACGGATCTCGACCTCGACCAAGTCAATGAGTTCGGGGTCGTCCACAACGTCGATCTTATTCAAGAAGACGACGATATACGGGACGTTGACTTGACGAGCCAGCAGCACGTGCTCGCGCGTCTGGGGCATAGGGCCTTCCGAGGCGTCAACGACCAAGATCGCGCCGTCCATCTGGGCCGCGCCGGTGATCATGTTCTTGACGTAGTCGGCGTGGCCGGGGCAGTCAATGTGCGCGTAGTGGCGCTTCTCGGTCTCGTATTCGACGTGCGAGACAGCGATGGTCAAAATCTTCGTCTCGTCGCGGCGGCCCTGCTTGGCGCTGGCTTTTGCGACATCATCGTAACTGCGCGCCTTGGAAAGCCCCTTGAGCGCGAGAACTTCCGTGATCGCCGCGGTCAGCGTCGTCTTGCCGTGATCGATGTGGCCGATCGTGCCGATGTTGACGTGCGGTTTCTTCCGCTCGAACTTGGCTTTTGCCATAACTCCTCCTCTGTAGATGCCAACGCGAAGATAAACTCTGCCGTGGAGCCCGCGACCGGAATCGAACCGGTGACCTTTCCCTTACCAAGGGAACGCTCCACCTCTGAGCTACGCGGGCCAAGCGCATCCGGCGAGAGGTACTCCCAAAAACACGCTATTATAGAAAAAAATCACGTCCAACGCAAATGGTGCCGGGGGAGGGATTTGAACCCCCGTAGGCGCATAGGCCAACGGATTTACAGTCCGTCCCGTTTGGCCGCTTCGGTACCCCGGCGCCGCTCTGCCCTTATTTTACCCCAGCGCGCCCGCAATTTCCATAGGCCCGGCTGACCCCTATCAACTTTCTCTCTGCGTTCTGTCAGTGTCTAGGTGGGCACGGCCGGTTAGAATCTGGCAGAGGCGATTCTTATGATGAGAGAGTCCGTGCGCCGACGTCAGGGGGAAGAAGGGTTGGAGGCGTATCTGCGTGAGATCGGGCGTTATCCGTTGTTGAGCGCCGAGGAGGAGCGGCGGGTAGCGCGTCGCGTCGCGTGCGGAGATTCCAGGGCACGGGAGCGGTTGATTACGGCCAACTTGCGCTTGGTGATCAGCGTGGCCCAGCGATACCGCCATCTGGGCATCCCGCTGATGGATCTCATCCAAGAGGGCAATCTGGGATTGATGACGGCCGTGGATAAGTTCGATCCCGCGCTGGGGTATAAGTTCAGCACCTACGCCACGTGGTGGATCCGGCAGGCGATCTTGCGCGCTCTGGTCAAGTATGTGCGTCCCGTGCCCGTGCCCGACTATCTGCTGGCGGTGCTCCACAAGATTGACGAGCTAGAGGATCTACACCGTCAGCATCATCAACTCCCGCCC
>JAOAIA010000038.1 GCA_026414955.1 Candidatus Bipolaricaulota bacterium | reverse complement strand
ACCAAGACGTGTCTTTGGGAGGGGAATGTGTTTCGGAAGATCGCGGTGGCAGCGCGACCATCGGCATCCAAACAAGCGAGACCAACGCGACCCAGATCGGCTTCAATTGGCCCGTGCTCCACAATAATCTAGCTATTCTGTGGGACACAGAGCGCATGGCCGATCTGGCAATCGTCAAGAGCCCCCAGCTTGATCCAGTCCCCGTAGACAGCGACGTGATCTACACGATCACGGTTACGAATAACGGCCCGCATGGCGCTACCAATGTCGTCGTCACGGATACTTTGCCAGAAGACGTGATCTTCGTCTCAGCAACGCCCAGCGGGATGTGCTCGTATGCTGACGGCACGGTGACGTGCGCCTTGGGGACGCTTGCCGAAGGAGCGAACGCGGCGGTCACTATCACCGTGAAAGCAATGACCGAAGGAACCCTCACGAACACCGTGACGGTAGAAGCCGACGAACTAGACCCTGATCCAGATAATAATAGTTATACAGTGACGACGGAAGCCGTAACTAGCTTGACGTGTTTTGGAGTTATCGCTTCTTCGACTCCGAAGGTGACCGAGTACAAGCCCACGGCAACAAGGCCGTCCCAGAAGGCCATTCGGGTTACGATCAAAAATAATACTAACTCGACACGAACCGTGTTGAGCATCAAGCCGTTACCGGGGGAGCCGTTCACAATTGCGCGTATTTTGCCATCGCTGCCGAGAGAGATCAGACCGGGACGGACACTGGTTTTCACTATCGTGACGCAGCGGGCGGCCGGGCTGAGCATAGCTACAGCGATTGCCCCGTACTTTGAGATCGGCTTCGACTGCGGGATAGTAGCTTCGGCGAGCACTCCGAGATTATTAGTGCCGCTGCGTCTCGAAGGGCTGCACACGACAGTGCGGGCTGGGCAGTTTCATATAGAAGCGCAGGGCATGGGGATCGCGTCGCTCAGGGTGCAGATTTTTGATCTTTATGGGAAGCGCGTGATAGACCGGACACGCGCGGGCCACGCCTTGACGATCCCGTTAGTGACAGATAGGGGGAGAGAGCTGGCTAACGGGGTCTATCTCGCTCTCGTTACTGTACGTGGCTTTGACGGGCGCGCGATGCGGGCGGAGATACGAAAAATAGCTATCATGCGTTAAAAGCGCCATGCTTCGTGTAAGACGGGGTTAGACTTCGAACGTGACCCCCATCACCGACAGAAAAGTCACCCGTCCCGTATAATAGCCCCTAGAGCGGTCATGAGCTATACTGTATGCAAGCAACCGAAGCCTTAAAGGAGGAGGCTGACGATGAAAAAGCAGCTCTTGATATGTGCGGCGCTCGCGATGCTAGGAATGCTGGGCTATCTGGTATGGGCAGATAATATCCCGTGTCATTTGCTCCCTAAAGATACTAAGATATGTAACGGTACGTCCGGCAGCGATGTGATTACGTTGCTCGCCGGGGATGTAGCACTAGCAACGAAGATTGACACGATCAACGGCGACGCCGGCAATGATCGTGTCACCGTTGATTACCGCTATAACCAGAAGCTCACGATCAACGGCGGCGAGGGGAATGACTATATTTTCAGTGGTAATAAGGACGATACGCTGAACGGCGATGCCGGTAACGATCGGCTCTACGGCAACGGTGGCAACGACACGATCAACGGCGGGGACGGGAATGATCTGCTCGTTGGCGGGCGCGGCCAAGACACCCTCACCGGCGGCGGCGGGAACGATACGTTCATCCTGAGGCGTGAAGACGCTGAAGGCAAGAAAGAGACGATCACGTGCACAACGGATGCGTCGGATCGTAGTTTGATCCGGCTTCTCGGCTTTTCCAGGCAGGATCTGTCGGTGCAGGGGCTGCGCCAGGGGCCGCTCCCCAAGGACCAGAAGATAACCATCAGCGACGGAACTTCTAAAGGACAGTTCGAGATAGACACTGGCCCCGGCCTTTGCGTCATCATGCTAAGCTAGAAACCCAAAGAGCAAGCTAAAGGAGGCAAAAGATGACTAAGCTTTTAAAGAGCAAGAAGAGTGTGCTGATATGGCTGATCGCCTTGGTGAGTGCGGCGAGCTTTCTCGTCTGGGCAGCGGTCATCAACGGCACCCCCGGCGACGATGACATCGAAGGAACTTCTGCGAATGACAACATCAAGGGCTTCGCAGGAGACGATGTCATCAGCGGCGGCGGCGGTAATGATATTATTGACGGCGGCTTGCACGACGATATGATCGCGGGCGGCGCCGGCAATGACAATATCAACGGTGGCGACGGCGACGACACTATCTGCAGCGGCGGCTACGATGACCCACTTAGAAGGTCTGGATGCGATCTTCGCGGTCTTTTCGCAACCACTCCCCTCTTAACAAGTGATGTACTCAACGGTGGTCGTGGAAACGACATGGTCTTCGGCAGCAGTGGCCATGACCGTCTGATAGGCGGCTCTGGGCATGATATGCTCATCGGTGGGTGTGGCAATGATTATATTGACGGCGGGACTGGCAACGATACCATTGACGAATCCAAAGAAGACCTCTATGGAGACAACGAAGACACAGAACGGACATCAGTTTGTGCTGGCACGGATAACAACACCTTGATTGGCGGTCAGGGCAACGATGTCATCACTGGAGGGCCTGGCAGGGACATCATTGACCCCGGCCAGGGGCTTGACCAAGTGGATGCCGGCCTTGGAAACGATATGATCATCATCCGCCCAGGGGATGTCCCCGGATTCCAAACTGAGGTCATCACCTGCGGCGAGGGCGATGCCGACACGGTGCTGTTCTACGGCTTCCCGCGCGGGATTCAGATGCCCACCGGCACAAATCCCCCAGTGACGATCACCGATCCGTGGACACGCGGGACGTATCTCATTGACCAAAGCTGCGAAGTGATCGCACGGCGCTAGCGCCCGCACTAAGCAAGCAGGAGCGACGCGCCAGAGGGCTGCTCACCACGGAGGAAGCCCCGCCCTTAGACTCCCAAGGGCGGGCGCTTTTATCTCTGGGAAGACCACCGCGTACCCTTTCTTGGGAATTTCCCCGGTGTAGAGCGTGCATACGTGCTTCCCATCGGGCACGGCTCTTAAAGCTCTATAGACCTCATCGCGGTTCTTGCTGTGCGCAATGAGCCGGACTTTTGTGGGATGCCCCTGTTCATCAGCCTCTAAAACTTCTGCGAGGACCCACTCGTCCTTGTACCTGCGCTTGAGGGCTTCTACAGTCATAGCTATCACCTCGCCATCACATTATAGAGATAGTGCTATCGGCTGGCCATCGCTAGGGTGACCGCCGTGACGTCTTTGCAGGACAGGCGGCCTTGCCCCCACATCAGCAAAAACTCTAAAATGTCGCGACAGCCTATGAGCGCAAAAATACGATTTGCCGTAGGTATCGTTCTTGGCCTTGCCGGAATCGCCCTTCTCTCTTCCAATAACTCTCTCCACGCCCAGCAGGCCCTCGCCGAGGTCAGCGTCGAGAGCAAGACGGTTGCCCCCAATTCTATAAGCTCCGTCAATATCCTCATCAGCGAAGGCCCCGACGCCGGCGTCGCCGATATCCAAGGGCTGCTCAAGTTCGACCCCAAAGTGCTGAAAGCGACTAAAGTCGAAGGCCAGCAAGATTACGAAGTTTTTGCTTCCAAGCTCGATAATAACGCCGGCGAGGTGAAATTTGTCGTCACCAAACTTCGTGCGCCGTATGCCAAAGCTGGCCCACTGATTAAGATAGAGTTCCAAGCCATCGGCAAATCCGGGGATAAGTCTGACCTCCGACTCTTCTTGGATAAGTTGGGCGATCCCAATGAACGCGCTATACCCCATAGGATCATCAATGGACTCATTACAGTAGCGGGTGTGGCCCCGAACCAACCCCCAACAGCCAAGTTCAGCTTCACCCCCGCCGAACCCAAGATAGATGAAGAGATCTCGTTTCGAGACGAGTCGACCGACCCCGACGGGGCCACAGACATTGTCAGTTGGGAGTGGGACTTTGGCGACGGCACCACCAGCACCGAGCAGAACCCCCGAAAAAGATACGCGCAAAAGAGAATCTATGACGTCAGGCTCACCGTGAGGGACAAAGGGGGGCTTGCGAATTCCGTGACCAAGAAAGTCCCCGTGGGCATCACGGCGCCCAAGGCCGATTTCACGTTCACGCCGGCTGCCCCTGAAGTCGGCGACGAAGTCCAATTCACAGATAAATCTACCGACGACGGCCAGATCGTCAGTCGTCAGTGGGACTTTGGCGACGGCACCACCAGCACCGAGCAGAACCCCAAGAAGAAATATCTCCAGGCTGGGACGTTCAAAGTGAGGCTCTCTGTGCGAGACGATGACGGCGCGGAGAGCACCGTTGAGAAGGAGATCCCCGTTAGAGTCTCTACCAGACCTATAGTAGGGGTCTTCCCCAATCCGGCGCGAGACAGCGCGACGTTCCTCTTCACCTTGCCCGCAGGATCAACGGGAGGAATACTGCTCGTCTTCAACATCGCAGGGAAGCTCGTCTTGCGCGATGATGCTCTTGCTGGGAAGACCCAGATAGTTTGGGATATCGCGGGTGCTGATGTGCCCAGTGGCCCATATTACTATTTCGTGATCGCTCTGAAAGACAACACCGTCGTGGGGCGTTCACGCGTCGAGAAGCTCGTCATCCAACGCTAGGGAGGAGAAGATGCGCCGCACGCTCTGGCTCTTGGGATTGGCAGTGATGATATGCGCGCTGTCGGGGCAGGCCCGCCCGCTCGTGACGGTCTTTGATATCGGTGCGGGAGTGCGCCCGGTGGGCTTAGGCGAGGCATTTGCTGGGCTGGCCGACGACGAGTACGCGCTCTTCTACAACCCCGCGGGACTGGCGACGCTCAGTGGCGGGCGCGCCAGTATTCTCTATCAATCGCACTTCGGCGCGTCCACCTATCTGAGTGCATTCGGGAGCTTTGGGAATTTCGGGGGCGGACTTATATTCTTTGATTTTGGGCAAGTTCCCTGTCTGACGGCGCAGAACCGGCCGTGCGAAGACTCTGAAGGCAAGACGATCTCCTCGTTCGGGTATTCGAGCTTCGCGCTCACAGCGGGCTGGGGCACGATGATGCGTTCCCTGCCCTTCGTAGGGAGCTTTTTCCCTGAGAGGCTGGCGCTGGGGCTGCGCATCAAATTCGTCTCGATTACCAGCTTTGACCCCGTTCAGTTTCAAGTGCTCACTATCACGGGGATTGCGCTTGATCCGTCGTTCTTGTGGGAGCTGGGAGCGTTCGGGCCGGTCAAGGGCGTCCGTGTGGGCCTGGTCTTGGAGCATCTGCTCGGCTTGGCGTTCGGCGCCTCAGAAGGAGAGAATTTTCCGATTGGGGCGCGTGTGGGGGTCTCGGCGCGCGTTTTGGATGTGGTCACTCTCAGCACAGACTTTTCGCTCTATGACGGGTTTCATCTGGGGGCTGAATATACCCTAACCAAGCTGGGGCCTTTGGATAAGCTCAGTATTCGTGCGGGGCTGCTGACGCGCACGGGGCTGGGGCTGAGCGTGGGGTTGGGGATCGTCTTCCGTGTGCTCCAGATTGACTACGCGTTTCTCTTCCATCCCGATTTTGCAGGCTCGCACTGGCTCTCCGCGGCGTTTCGCTTCTGACGCGCGGGTGTGATCTACGTCACTTCCAATCCGCTGACAATTCGGTACAATGGGTACCGGATGCTAAAGCATCCGGCTCAGAAGATGCAAGCCCACTGAAGGGGGCTAGCGTGCTTCAGTATGCTTTCATCTGCTGAGCCGGCGACTTCAGTCGCCGGACTGATGAGGAGGTCTCATGAAGCGCACAGAGTTGCAGGCGCGTCGTGCCCGGCCTGCCGTGCGATGGACGATCTGCGTTGTGCTGGTGGTGGGGGGCTTGCTGGTGAGCGCGTCGGCACAATCGGCACAACAAGAAGCAGCCGTGCTCACCGTGGAGAGCAAGACCGTTCCCCCAGCAGCGAAGACGACCATCTCCGTCACGGTGGAGAAGGTTCCCGCGCCGGGCATCGCGAGCATCCAGGGCCAGTTCTCGTATGATCCCAGAGTGCTCAGGGTCACTGACGTCGCGTTTCCCCAGATCGTGGGCGGCTCCAGCGTCACGGTCTTCCACAACACGCCCGAATCTGGGCTGGTACGCTTTGCCGCGACGCTCGCTGGCGCAGAGATCGCGGGCATCACCACAGGGACGATCTTAGAATTTTCCGTCGAAGCCGTAGGCAAGAACGGCGACAAGAGCAATTTAACTTTGACCGTTCAAGTGCTGAGCGACGTCAACTACAATCCCGTGCCGCATCAGATCGTGAACGGGGTTTTTGAAATTAAAGAGCTGCCGCCGGAGAATAAGCCGCCCGTCGCGGCCTTTGAGGTCTCCCCGGCGCAGCCGGCCGCAGGCCAGACGGTGCAGTTCACAGATAAATCTCAAGACCCCGACGGCCAAGTCACAGCTTGGCAGTGGGACTTCGGCGACGGCACGACGAGCACGGAGCAGAACCCGTCGCACGTCTATCGCACGGCGGGGACGTTTACAGTGAAGTTAGTCGTGACCGATGACAAAGGCGCGCGGAGCCAGCCCGCAGAGAAGACGATCACGGTGGGGCCACCAGCGCAGATCTCAGTCACGATCACGAACTACCCCAATCCCGCTAGAGAGCGCACGAAGTTCGTCTACGGCTGGACGCTGCCAGCGCCGGCACGCCAAGCGACTTTGAGAATCTTCAACATCAAGGGTGAACTCGTCTTCACCCGAGACTTGGACGTCACCCAGACCGAGTTCGTCTACGATCTGACAGACGATGCCGGGCAGCCCTTGCCCAACGGGCCGTACTTCTATCTGCTCTCCGTGACGGCACAGGACAACAGCGTCGTGCGTTCAGCGATTGGCGTCTTGGCTGTCCAGCGATAAGGGGGCTACGATGAGACAGTTCCGAGTTCCAAGTTTCAAGTTCACAGTTCGGGTACTGGATGCTGCAGCATCCGGCTTAGGAGATCAAAGCCCACGGAAGCTCTATCTGCTAAGCTGGCGACTTCAGTCGGCGGCACTTCTGATAGCTCTGTTAGTTGTGATGGCAAGTATTGGGGCAGCGTCAGGGCAGACGCTGCTGTCGCTCTACGAACTGGAGCGCGGGGCGCGCCCGGCGGCCCTCGGCGGCGCTTTTACGGGCCTGGCCGATGACGCTTACGCGTTGGTCTATAACCCCGCAGGATTAGCGTTCTTAGAGCGCGCCAGCGCGCACGGGCTGATAGAATCTCGTTTTGGCAGAGCTGTCTACGGCTCGATCATGGCTGGCGGGCGCAATCTCGGCGTCGGGTTGGTCTTCTTGAGCGTCTCGGGCATCCCCTGGCGCGACGAGGACAATAACCCCGTGCAGACGGGCAGCTTCGATTTCACCCAAGTTGGGTTCACCGTTGCTGGGGGTATCTCGCTCGCCGATCTGCCGTTGGGCGCGGGCTTTGGGGCTTTGCGCAATCTCGCATTTGGGCTGCGCGCCAAGGTTTTGACCGTGAGCACACTTCCCGAGGGGAGCGGCACGGGCTTTGCGCTCGAGCCGGCGCTCTTCTATAAGCTCAACAATCTCGGGGGCTTAGGGGGACTGCGCCTCGGCGTCGTGATCGAGAATCTCGTGGGGATAGGAGTGAGCTACGGCAGCGGGCACAGCGAAGATTTCCCCCTTGGGTTGCGTTTTGGCGCTTCGCTCAGCCCAGTGCCGGGAGCTGTGATCGCTGCGGATGTTGCAGCCACCGGCACGGTGCACGTCGGCGGCGAGTACAGGCTCGCCAACGCTCAGCTGGCGCGCTTTGGCGTGCTGCAGCTTGCTCTTCGCGGTGGGGTCTTGGTGAATCCGGCGTTGGTGCAGGCGAGCGTGGGATTTGGGGCACGGCTGCGCGGCGGCCTGCAGATTGATTATACTCTCTTGACGCACACGGAGCTGCCGCTGACGCATCGCGTGGAAGTCGCGTATCGCTTCGGGTTCCAGAGTTTTCTCTGCCCGTTGCTTGGGCGGCCCTGTCCCGCTCCGCCTGAAGAAGAGCTTATCCCGCCGGAGGAGCCGCAGCCTCCAGAAGACGATCCGCCGCCGGATGATCCTCCGGAAGACGATCCCCTAGCGTGCCCTTCCGATGACCCGACGGTAGACTGTGAAGACGATCCGTTCTGGCCATAGGCGCACGGGGAAGTCGGGGCTGGGGTTCTCCTTCCAGCCCTGATTATTTTTATTTGATGCGCACGATGAAGAAGCCGCCCAGCCGCGCCAGCCCCATATAGAAGCTCGCTCCCACGGCGACGCTCAGCCCAACAGTGAACAACTCCCCCAAGGGGCTGGCCCACAGGGCCAGAAGGTGCACCGCGACCCCCATCAGAACTGAGGCGCTGAGCATCTTGGCGACCTTGCTGCTCGCCAGGAAGGCTCTCCAAACGTTCTGGGAGAGCCGTCGCTCCAGCACGAAGAGCAAGAGCAGCGCATTGGCCATGCCCGCGAGGGATGTCGCCAGCGCCAGCCCGCCCACGCCCATCGGCCCCACAAGAGCATAGTCGAGAATGACGTTAAGCGCGACCGTGACTGCCCCAATGAGAAGCGGCGTGCGCGTGTCCTGCAGCGCATAGAATGCTCTTGTCAAGAGATACGCCAAGGCGTAGCCAACCAGCCCCGGCAGATAATTGATCAGCGCGTATCCTGTCAGATGCGTATCTTCCGGGGAGAAGTTGCCGTGCTCGAAGAGCAATTGAATGATGGGCTGTGCGAGCGCGAACAGCCCCGCCGTCGCCGGCAAGAGTATAAAAAGCGAGAACTGCGCGCTCTCGCGCAGCGTCTGGGCAAATGACTCGGTGTCTCTTGCAGCGGCGTGCGCGGAGAGTCGGGGCAGAATCACGCTGCCCACGGAGACGACGAACAGTCCCAAGGGAAGCTGAAAGAGTCTTATAGCCTACTGCAACGCCGAGATGCTTCCATTGGCCAAGTGCGAAGTTAATTTGTTGTCCACAATGCTGTTGATCTGGAAGATCGCTAACCCCACGACCGAGGGGAGCATCAGCTGCACGAGTTTGTGCAGGCCCTCGTCGCGCAGCTCGAGCTGCGGACGATAGCGCCATTTATCTTTGAGATAGGGGATTTGGAAGAGCAGTTGTCCCAGCCCTCCAATGAGAATCCCCACGGCTAGAGCGTAGATCGGCTCAGCGAAGAAGCTCAGCAGCGCAAACGCCGACAAGATCACCCCGACGTTGAAGAGCACCGGCGCGAACGCCGGAGCAAAAAATCGCTCGTAGCTGTTGAGCACGCCCATAAAAATCGCCGCGAGGCCCACCAGCGCAATGAACGGGAAGGTGATCTGAGTTAAGCGGATCGTCAGGTCGAGCTGTTCAGGCGAGAAGCCGTCGGCGAAGAAGGGCACATAGAACGGGGCCAGCGCAATCCCGACGAATACTAGGCCAGGGAAGAAGAACAAAGCACCCGTGAAGACGGTGTTGGCGAAGCGCGACGCTCTGGTGGGGTCTGTGGCGAGGCGCTCGGTGAAGATGGGGATGAACGCGCTGGAGAGCGCGCCCTCGGCTAGAAGTCTTCGTAACAGATGCGGGATCATGAACGCTATGAGATACGCGTCATAGGCGCGGCTCGCGCCAAAGAGATGAGCGATCACGACGTCACGCACCAGCCCCAAGATCTTGCTGAGCGCCGTCGAGCCGGAGATCACCGCGACGTTCTTGAGAAACAAAAGATCGCGCGCGGGGCGCTCTTCTTTTTGTTGAACGAGTTCCATGCTCATAGGCTGAAGACCTCTCCCTCGCCTGGCCCATCCCCGACGCGAGGGGGTCAGGGGTTAGGTTACCGTTTCGGCACCAGTGCCAATCCGGCAGCGATGGGCCGTCGGCCCCCGATAGTCTGCACCGTTGCGCCCTGGCGGAAGAGCAACGTACTGGAAGATCCGCCGTCGAGCGCCAACGCGGAGTGCGCTCCTAATGCCTGCACTAAGATCGCGAGCGTGCGCAAATCTGCTCCGACGCTGCGCCCGTCTTTGAGAATCACGATAAACAACAGATCGCCCGATTCTGTCAGGGCGATCACGCTGCGGGCAGCTTGTGCTGTGGCGAACTCTGCTGAGAATTTCTCGGTCTGTGTGTCGAGGACGATCTGGCCGTCTTGAAGCAATAATGGCCCGGCGCTCACGGCTTCTCTTAGAAAGAGCGGGGCCGGGTCGAGCGTGTACGAAATCTTTACGGCATCTCCCGGACGCAGTCCGCCTAAACGACTTCGAGCAGCTCCCGTGGCGACCAGGAGCGTTGATGCGCCGTCGGGCAGAACAAGCCCGTTCTCGATGACGCTGACGACAAACCCGTGCCGGAGCCGCACGGCTTTGATCGGGGCTTCGCTGCGGATGGGCAGCGCATAGCGATCCGTGTAGAGAAAGAGCTTGTCGGCAGTGGGAGGGCGATTCAGCCCGTCAATAGTGACTGTCTGCCCCAGCACGGACGCCGAGAGTTTCACCGTCGGCGCGAGAAAATACAGATCGTTGAAGAGCGAGATGGCCAGCGCGCCGCGTCGTCCGTAGGGCGCGCTGTGCATGACGCCATCTTTGACGAGCAGCCCGATGGGCAACTGTGTACTCGGATCGAAGAAGTTCGCGTTGATCGCCGCGGTGGCGCCGAGCGCCATCTTCTCTAACGGTTCTAATGAGCCGATGCCGTCGCGCGGCAACGTGACTGTGAGTCTGTATCGCTCTTTCCAGTCTTGGATTTTGAGATAGTGTATACTGACCGGGCCGTCGGAAGTAAGCGCCCGTGCTCGGATATAAAAGATACTCTCGTTCAGGTGCGTCTGTGATTCCGTGCGCAGGAGGACTTTCGGCTCAGGTGTCGGAGAGGTCGCGCGCACCCAGACGAGAAAATTTTCGGACTCGACCGCCGTCGCTTGGACGGTTTGGGCGGGGTCGAGCTGAAGGTGCGCGCGGAGCATAGCAGGCGTCTCTTGCGTGAGCTTGACGGGAGGGTCTCTAAGCTCGCTGACGGTGTGAAAGAACCGCACGGTGACTACATTATTTTGTTTGTGCAGCTCGAACGGGACGCGCGCTGAAAGCGTGAAAAAAATCCCGCTCGACGAGACGACCAGCGACACTAAGCGCGCCGGCGTGCTGAGAAGATAGTACGCAGTGCCGATCTTCAGCGTTTTGATTCCCAATATCTGCGTCAGTTGCGCTAATGCAATATAGAGCAGAGGGCCGCGCGCGACTAACTCTTGGGTCGAGAGTGTCACAGATTGTCCCTTGCCCCAGCGCAGCGTCACGCTCTCGTAACTGACGGTCGTTTCAACGCCGAGCAGCCGCGCCAGCTCGACTAAGGGCACGAGCGCTTGATCGCCCTCCACCAAGATTCTGTGCTTTAATGAGATCGGTTGATTGTTGAGAAAGAGCTGAGGCGCTTGTGCTGACGTGACTTGCACGCCGGCGCCAAGCGCGAGCGCGATAAAGACCAAGAGTCGGGTTATCCGGCCGATGGCTCCTCCTCAACGTGGACGCGAATGCTCGCCGTGATATCTTTATAGAGCGCGATCTTGACAGCGTGGACGCCCAGGGCTTCGATGGGTGTCTCGAGTGCGATCTTGTCTTTGGGGATCTCGATATTGAGCTTCTCCAAGATCTGTTCGGCGATCTCTTCTTTGCGCACCGAGCTGTAGAGCTTGCCGTCGTGGGCCTTGCGCTGAAAAGTCAGGGTGAAGCCGTCGAGCTTTTCCCGCGCGACACGCGCCCACTCTTCCCGCTGCTTCAGTTCCATCTCGCGGCGCTCGCGCACTTTCTTAAACTGATTGATAGCGTGTGGTGTGGGAAGCACGGCGAGCTTGCGCGGGAACAGATAATTTCTCGCGTAGCCGTCGGCGACCTTGACGATGTCCCCCGGCTCCCCTAACTTCTCGACGCTCTGGGTCAATAAGACTTCGATCATACGGGATTCCTCCTAGTGAGTACAATTGGGATTGCGCCCATTGTACTGACCAGACCGAGAATCCGCAATATCGCGCTGCTTGAGTGCGCAGTGCGCTTTATGCTATAGTACACCCAGGGTGATCCCCAATGACCGATGTCCTGTCAGGGCTAGGAAGGCGTACCCTGGTGATGGGAATTCTGAACGTGACCCCGGATTCGTTCTCCGACGGGGGAAAATTTTTTAGCCTTGAGAGCGCGGTGGCGCGGGCGCGCCAGCTCATTAGGGAAGGCGCAGATATCGTAGATATCGGGGGAGAGTCGAGCCGTCCGGGAGCGCAGCCCGTCTCTGTAGATGAAGAGCTGCGTCGGGTCGTGCCGGTCATCCGCGCGATCCGCAAAGAGTCATCGGTGCCCATATCTATTGATACGTACAAAGCTGCTGTCGCTGAGGCAGCACTGGAGGCCGGCGCGAATATGATGAACGACATCAGCGCGTTGCGCTTCGATCCCCAGATGGTGAGGGTCGTCGCGCAAGCTCGGGTCCCCGTCGTGCTGATGCACATGCAAGGGACCCCCCAGACGATGCAGCAGAACCCCGTCTATACGGACGTCATGCGCGAGATTAAAGAGTTTTTAGCCGAGCGCATCGCCTTTGCTCAAACTCGCGGTGTAGAGAAAGAGCGTATTATCATTGATCCGGGGATCGGCTTTGGCAAGACAGTCGCGCACAACATCGAGATTCTGCGGCGCTTGGGCGAACTGAAGGAGCTGGGCTGCCCCATCTTGATCGGGACGTCGCGCAAGTCTTTCATCGGGCGGCTGGGGAGCACAACGTCGGAGCCGCTGCCCGTAGACCAACGATTGGAAGGGACGATTGCGAGCACCGTGATTGCTGTTTTAAACGGGGCGCAGCTCGTGCGGGTACACGACGTCGCCGCGCTGAAGCGGGCACTAGCAATTGTAGACGCCGTGCGCTATGATTGAGTCAGAAACGTCGCTGGGTCATTCTGAGCGTGGCGAAGAATCCTGTGCGTTCGCTCAGGGTGACAGCAGAGAGGCGGGAGAGCATGGCGCTGAACTTAAAGAAGCTACGCGAGGTGCCGGGGCGCGTCTTCCCCGTTGATGAGGTCTATGCGGCGTTGCCAGTTGATCCCGAGCAAGCGTTTGTCCTACAGGGCAATGTCTATGTGTACGGGCAGGCAGTGCAGCGTGATCGCACGGTCTTGTTGGATCTGCGCATTCAGGCGACGGTAGAGCAGTACTGCAGCCGCTGTTTAGCAGAAGTGATCTCGCCGTTGGATTGGGA